>NZ_NMQR01000114.1 GCF_003545805.1 Photorhabdus sp. CRCIA-P01
CCAGAATCAGCGGCAGAAAGGATACAGAAATCCCCACAATGGCAGGAACCTGTATCCCGGACGGATTTATTACTGGTAGTAGTAATGAGAAAGAGAATATAACCTTTGTCTATCAGGGAAATGAAAGTAACCATTTTAATTTCAGTATTGAAATACTGAATGATCTTAAAGAGAAAGACAATATGCTGGATCGTATTGGTGGAATGGAAGGGATGTTATTAGCTATGCGGGTCAAGACAATAAGGAAAGGGAAGCGGAAAATTAACGGTACTCATACGGAGGAAATTTTAGCGGCAGGTTCGGAAGGGATGTTATCGGAACCTGAAACGAAGATCCCCCGGTACATGTTTAATTTAATTGCCAATGAAACATTAGGAGATTATAAAAATCCCTTTGTTAGTATTGAGTTGAAGAATGATCGGGAATCGCCAACGCCATATAGTGAAAGTGAACTGGTAGCATTTTGGGATGCGGTAACGAAGACCTTTCGTAAAAGACCGGGTGCTTTCGGCGAGCGATGAAAATACGCTTTAAATTAACTCCCTTATAGGGATATAAGGGTAAAAAATTAGGATAGGATAATAAAAATCAATGCGTTTTTATATTCAGTTTTCATAATTATTCAGACAATGAAAATTGAATATAAAAAGGGATTATTGGTTTTATTTATTGTTGAGGTTTCTCTCTTTGTGAGAGGTCGATAATTTTAAAAATAACTCACTGATGAGGGGAATAATATGATTCAACTTGACTATTGGGATGCGGCCTTATTCGCCTCCGTTTTCTTATTATATTACACTTGGCCGGTTATTACAGTTCTTGATGCGTTGGTTATTTATCGGATAATTAAATGCATTAAACAAAAGAAATACACGCGGGCGTTACTCTTGATTTTTGTTGCATTGTTAATGAGTAGCTCTCTTGTTTTTATAATGATATGGTCAAATTTATATGGGTGAACGGATGGAAATAAATAAGTGTTTTCGGTTTAATCGTGAAAAGAGATCCTGCTGGCCTGTGGGGGCGGTTATATCCGTATTGGCAAGGGTCAGGTGGAAAGTGGCGCGCCGGATCACATTATCCAGCGGGGCGCGGTGTGGCAAAAGTTTGGCGGGCAGAGTGTCAGTCTGGCTGTACAACAATGGCAAACGGCTAATTATGCCGTGACACCGAAGGCCGCGAGTGCCTGTGACATTACGCCATTAGCCAGTCAGAAAATGTTGTTACAGGCAGATGATGCGGGAAACCGTTTATTGTCCACTGCTCAGGATGGAAAAAGCCCTCTGCAAAAGCAGACGGGGGTAGAAATAGGCAAATTGAAAATAAAAGATGAGGAGTAAATGATGAGCGAGTCCACTGAAAATGAAATTTATATTCATCCTGAATATGATGAATACGGCCTTCCGTATTACAACGTGCCCAATGCCAGAATTGAAGAAAACCTGGTGGCGACCTGTCTGAAATATGCGACTAAAGTCATCCCGGTGATTTTCCTGCCGGGGGTGATGGGGAGTAACTTAAAATCGACAGAGGGTAAGTCAGTCTGGCGGTTAAACGCGATATATAGCCCAGAGGTTTTACTTTGGGGGCTTAAAGGCGCTTCTTACAGGAAAAAAACATTAGATCCCGGCAAAACAGAAGTTGATGGCTCTGGGGATATTACGCCTGACCACACCGAAAAGAATAAATTTCCCAGTTGTCGGCAGCGGGGTTGGGGAGAAGTGGCACATATGAGTTATGGGGATTTTTTGCCCTGGCTTCAGGATGTGTTGGATGATGAGCGCCAGGTGTTTGAATATTGCATAGAAGGTAAGGGGAGAAAAACGCTCCGGCAACAAATGATCGAGATGGATCTGAATGCGGAGCGGGGTGAAGAGCCGCTGACACCGGAGGAGGTTAAACACAGTTATCGCTTTATGTATCCGGTGAATGTGATGGGCTATAACTGGCTGCAATCCAATGCGGATTCGGCGAAGAGGTTGGCGGGATATGTTGATAAGGTTTTAGCCTTCTATGGTAAACGCTGTGCAACCAAGCAGGTAATTTTAGTCACTCACTCTATGGGCGGGTTGGTTGCCCGCCATTATTCGGAAAAACTGAACGGTCGGGATAAAATTTTAGGGATTGTGCACGGCGTGATGCCGGATACCGGTGCTCCAACAACTTATAAAAGGATGAAAACCGGTGAAGATGGTATGACAGGGCTGGTTGTCGGCAGTAATGGCGCGGAGATGACCGCTGTGATGGCCCAGTCGCCCGGTCCTTTACAACTGTTGCCGGGAAAGGCATATGGTAAAGGCTGGTTACATATCGCCGATGGTAAAATCACACATAAGCTACCGGAGTCAGACCCTTATGAGGAAATCTATCTGGAAAAGGATCGCTGGTGGGGATTATGTGAAACCCGGTTTTTAAACCCGGATAAAGAAGATAAATGGAAAGATAATGAAAGTTGGAGTGAGTATTCGAGTTTGATAAGGAATACAGTTAGTCCATTTATTGAAGAGTTAGCTGGTAAATACCATCCTAATACCTATGCCTTTTATGGTACCAGTGAGAAACATCCATCGTATGGGATTATTTCCTGGCAAAAGGGGCATCGTCATTATTCTAGTTATAGCTATGATAATCTTTTAGAAAAGCAGGAGGATTATTCCGGCATGACATTTAATCAGCCGCTATATGATCCTGCTAATCAGGAAGTCGGTGTAACTCGTACGGTTCGTTTTCTTGTTGGACCTTCATCGTGGGATTATAAAGAAAAATATTTTGTACTGGCATCACCAAATGAGAAAGGGGATGGTACAGTGCCGGTACAGGCGGGTCGTATTAAAGCCAGAAGTTTACGTAGCCTGCTGGCAACGGAGGTGGATCACGAAGGGGCGTATAAAGAGGATAAAGAAACTAAAGATAGCAAAGCCCGGTTATTTACCCTGCGTGCAATTGTGAAGATGGTTCAGGGGGTGAAAATTGAATAAGAAGAATGCCTTATTTATTTTAGTGGTTACCTATATTCTGTGGTGGTATTTTCCTGCCCCTTATCATCACCCTATTTTAACTGAGAAGGAAAAGCGAATGACGACCGAACTGTTAGCAAATATGCAAACCCGTTGTGTGGGCCGTTATCTGATTGATATCCCCGTAGCATTTGGCAATATCCTCCATGATGGGATATTTATTGGTGATGCAAAAATAGAAACCAAGCGTTTATATCTGCCTGCCTTTGAACAGCGGATACAATTAAGGGAGCAGGAATTAAAGACGACTAAAACTGTCAATCCGAAAGATATGCCCTTTTTGAAAAAAGTCTATCGCCTCCAGGGGAAACTGCATGGTGTAATTTTTGACAGAAATAATAATGTTAGTGAACCTGGTTTTTCACGAGTATTGGAGGCGCATTTATACAATAATGGCGTTGCTTTTATTATAGAAATGCCATTTACAGAAATATCAGATGATAAATATAGCTATTCAAGAGACCTTTCTATAAAAGCTGGACTGACAGAAAGAGAATATAAAATGCTTTATCAAACCTTGGAGAAAATGAACAGACTTCTCCCCAGAATCAGCGGCAGAAAGGATACAGAAATCCCCACAATGGCAGGAACCTGTATCCCGGACGGATTTATTACTGGTAGTAGTAATGAGAAAGAGAATATAACCTTTGTCTATCAGGGAAATGAAAGTAACCATTTTAATTTCAGTATTGAAATACTGAATGATCTTAAAGAGAAAGACAATATGCTGGATCGTATTGGTGGAATGGAAGGGATGTTATTAGCTATGCGGGTCAAGACAATAAGGAAAGGGAAGCGGAAAATTAACGGTACTCATACGGAGGAAATTTTAGCGGCAGGT
>NZ_NMQR01000115.1 GCF_003545805.1 Photorhabdus sp. CRCIA-P01
TTTCGATACCCATTGGCATCCGTTTGCTGAACTCATTGACGATTGCATCTCGGCGCTCACTGATAACAGTCAAACTAATACCTTGGAACATGTGCTGGCTGCTTGGGGACCGGTAGAAGAGGCGGCGTTAATTAGTGCCGGTATGTGTAGCGGTCATTTGCCTGAAGCGCTGAATCAGGCCATTACACTGATAGGTTGCCGTCAGCGTATTCTGATAGTGTCGCTCAGAATGATGATTTATCCCTTTTTGTTGGTGCTACTGATGACGGGATTACTGGTGATCACAGCAACAGAATTGGTACCAACGCTAAGAAGTATTTCAGATCCGGAAAACTGGCAGGGTGTGCTGGCATGGCTGAACCGGATGGCGACATTCTTTGAGCAGGCTTTCCTGTGGTGTGGTGTCTTACTGCTCTTTTTTATTGTGAGCGTGGTGTATTCGTTGCCGCGGTGGGTCAACCGTCTGCGTCGCATAGCAGATCATCTTATCCCCTGGTCGGTCTATAGCGATATTCAGGGGGCTATTTTTTTACTGAATATGGCTTCCCTTTTACGTGCCCATGTTCAGACGCTGGATGCTTTAATTATCCTGCAACGCTTTGCATCTCCCTGGTTACAGATTCGTCTGGAGTCTATTGCTGATTGTGTCCGTGAGGGGGATCACTTTGGCCGGGCATTGCATCACTGCGGCTATGGTTTTCCGTCAAAGGAAGCGGTTAATTTTCTGTCATTGCTGACGGAAGGTGATGGTACTCCGGACATTATTGGGCGCTATGGTGAGCGGTGGCTGGACCAAACAATCGCTCGGGTGAACAGGCGGGCCAATTTGGTCATGTTGAGTTCACTGTTGCTGGTTGTCGGGGCATTTATGTTGATCCTGCTGGCCGTCATGGAAATACAGAACATGGCTAACATCATGCAGTAGTTGAGCCTCCTTTTTAACGATTTTCTCCATAAAGAACCCTTTATATAAGGAATAAATCAATGCAGTACATGATGATACAAAAACAAGACAGAATGGCCTGTCCCCCTGAACGAGGTTGGGCTATTTTGGAAAATGGTGCGGTCGCTCTGGTTGTGATTGCCGTGATTACTGTAGTTTTGGGGGGAATTTATATGTTGTATGACCGCAAGGATGCGGTTGTGGAAACAACGAATCTGCAAACTATCATCTCCAGTACTCAGGGGTTAATGAAAGGCAGTGGTGGCTATGAGTTTAGTAATGCAGACAAGATGACAGGTATCCTGATTCAGTTGGGGGGCGTACCGAAGAGTATGACGGTTCGCGGCGATACGACTGTCGGTAATGCCACGTTGTGGAATACCTGGGGTGGTCAGGTTAAGGTCGGACCGAGCAACACCGGAGGATTTAATAATGGGTTCACGGTAGCTTACGAGAGAGTCCCGCAGTCTGCCTGTGTTTCACTGGCGACTGGGATGAGCCGGGGAGGGAGTGCATCAGAAATCGCCATTAATAATACTCATCACGCTGATGGCAAGGTGACACTGGAAAGCGCCAGTACAGAATGCACAAAGAACAACGGTCGTACCGGTACCAATAAACTGGTCTTTACGATTAACGGTTAAATGAAGACACTGATTGCGGTTAGCTTTCATACAGAATATACCCCTCTGGTTATGGTGACGTTATTTGTCATCGGATGCGTGCTGCTTCGTCCTGTGAGTAAATTTTTGCACGAATACGGTATGTCGATGTGTTCAGGGCATCCGGTACCACGAATGGCTATCTGTCTATACATGGTGTCGGGCACATTGATGTTGTTATCACCTGCTCCGCTGATGGAACGGATAGCCGCACTGTTGCTGTTGAGTTTTTTGTTGCAATTATCGGTTATGGACGTTTTGAGTGGCTGGCTTCCTCGTCAGTTTACACTGGCTTGTCTGGTGTCTGGTGTCTGGTGTCCGGTGTATTGGTCAGTATTTCGTTGCAGTCAGTATCCATAACTCTTTTTGCGACGGTGCTTATGCTTGCTGGAATGGGGGTGTTGCGCAAGCTGATGAACTGGCACTCTCAATGTGAAGCACTGGGAATGGGGGATGTCTGGCTGATGGGCGCACTGTGTGCATGGCTGACAGGGTTACCGGCACTGATAGGCTGCATGATCGGTCTATCCGGTTTCGTGCTGTGGCATTTGGCACAATTACCTCATCGAAGCTCGAAAGGCGGGCCGCTGGGACCCTGGCTCAGTTTGGGGAGTGTGGTCATGTTGTTGGAGCGATTATATCAGCCAATATGGGTAATCTAGTAATGACAGAAAGAAATGGCTGTGACGACAGTGAACCTGACCGGGGATATATGATGCTGGGAACTGCCGCTGGGCTCATGATATTGCTGATATTGGCAGCGTTGGGAACCCGTATTTATAACGATTATTTGACGGAGAAGTCCTGGCAGGTCATGGCGGCGCAAAGCAGCCGTTTCAGTGCGGCGTCGAAAGCTTATATTGGCCGTTATTACGATAGATTGCGGAATTCAGCAACGATAGCTCAGCCTGTGATTATCACCCCGGATATGTTGAGAAAAACGGGGCTGTTGCCATCCGGATTCAAAGACACCAACAGTTCAGGACAGCGCTATCAGACCGCTGTAGTGCGAAATACCCGAGATCCGGCACTATTGCAGGCAATAGTAGTGACACAAGAAGGAAGTCAATTACCTTATAAAGCCCTGCGCCTGATATCAATGGATATCTCTACCGGATTGGGGGGATATATTCGGGATGGAAAGACGGCTACCGGCGCAATGAGTTCATGGACGGTGCCTTTAAAGGATTTTGGGATAAACAGTGGTGAAGGTCATCTGGCCGTGTTATTGAGTGCAGATGAGTTATCTACTGCCCGTGAGGAGAGCGACCGATTGTACCGTTTTGCTGTCCCCGGTCGTCCGGAGCTGAATAAAATGCATACTGACATTAACATGGGAGGCAACAACCTGAACAATACGGCTACTGTGAATGCACAGACTGGACATTTTAGTGGCGATATCCGGGCGAATGCCGGCCAGTTTCAGGGGGATATTCGTAGCCACGATGGCTGGATTGTGACGACAAAGAATAAAGGCTGGTTAAATGAAACCTATGGTGGTGGTTGGGTGATGTCGGACAGCAACTGGCTTCGCAGTGTCAATAATAAAAGCGTTTATACTGAGGGGCAAATCAAAAGCGGTACCCTCCGGGCTGATGGGCGTTTGTCGACCGGGGAGTTTTTACAACTTGATAAAGTGGCTGTGGCAGGTACGCCCTGTTTACCCAACGGATTGGTTAGCCGCGATAGCAAAGGCGCCATACTGTCCTGCCAGTCGGGGCTGTGGACAAAAGCAGAAGCTACCTTGCAGCAGAATCAATGTTATCAGGATGGAAACTGGGGGGGACGTGATTTCTCTGAACACCGATGTAAGCCTGGATATTATGCGGCGGGACTGAAATTTGTGGGTCACCAAAGGAGCGAATCAGCTTATGTCATTACCTGCTGTAAATGAAAACGTAACATGTTCATATATCTGATTTTTATTTTGTTGGTGTTATGTTGTCCTTGTTTTGCATTGGTGAGCAGATTAACGCCCTGGCGGGGATTTATCTGTTCGGGTTTTCGACACAGGAAAAAACGGTATTACGTCATTCATCTTTCTCCGACTGACAGGATAGGGCGTCTGACGCGAAGCCGAACCCGGTGTTTTCATGCGGCATTTGTTCGCGAACTTGAAGGGGCACTTTTACGGGCAGACAGGGATATTCTGTTTCGTTCTCATTTGATGCGATCTGCTCAGATACAGTTGGCCTGTTCGGTTCTGGC
>NZ_NMQR01000116.1 GCF_003545805.1 Photorhabdus sp. CRCIA-P01
AACAGATTATTGCCGATATGGCCGCCTGCGGGGTGGTCGGCGAATCCACCAATCTGCTGACCGGGTATCTGGCGGCGGTCTCGCGCAAACTGGATAAACCGCTGGCCGTGTTAATCCAGAGCAGCAGCGCGGCGGGGAAATCCTCCCTGATGGACGCCGTGCTGAACCTGATGCCGGAAGAGGAGCGTATCCAGTACTCGGCGATGACCGGACAGAGCCTGTACTATCTGGGGGAAACCAGCCTGCAACACAAGATACTGGCTATCGCCGAAGAGGAAGGCGTGCGGCAGGCGGCCTATGCCCTGAAACTGTTGCAGTCGGACGGCGAGCTGAAAATCGCCAGCACCGGCAAGAACGAACAAAGCGGCGAACTGGTGACGCGGGAATACAAGGTACAGGGGCCGGTCATGCTGATGTTAACGACCACGGCCATTGATGTGGATGAAGAGCTGCTGAACCGCTGTCTGGTGCTGACGGTCAACGAATCGCGCGAGCAGACGCAGGCCATCCACGCCATGCAGCGGCACCGTCAGACGCTAGAAGGGTTGCTGGCTGACTCGGAGAAAGGCTATCTGACGCAGTTACACCAGAACGCCCAGCGCCTGTTAAGGCCGCTGAAAGTGGTCAATCCTTACGCCCATCAACTGACGTTCCTGTCAGACAAAACCCGGATGCGGCGCGACCACATGAAATACCTGACGCTGATACAGGCCATTGCGTTGCTGCACCAGTACCAGCGGGAGGTGAAGAAAACGACCCATCGCGGGCAGGTCATCGAATATATCGAAGTCACCCAGGACGATATTGCGCTCGCCAACCGGCTGGCGCATGAGGTGCTGGGGCGCACGCTGGATGAAATGCCGCCGCAGACGCGCAAGCTGTTACTGCTGATACAGGACTGGGTACGGGAAACCGCCGGACAACAGGCGGTCAGGGTCGATGAACTGCATTTTACCCGGCGGGATATTCGGACCGCTCTGCACTGGGGCGATACGCAACTGAAAGTGCATCTGGCGCGGTTGCTGGAAATGGAATACCTGTTGCTGCATCGCCGCGGGCTGACCTATGAATATACGCTGCTGTGGGATGGTGAAGATACCGGGCAACCGCATCTGTGCGGGTTACTGGAGATGACTGAATCCCGGTCAGAAATGACAGGCAATGCGTTCCAGTCGGGGTCAGAGGATATTCAGTCGGGTGCTGGTCGGGGCATGGTCGGCAGTCAGTCGGTCAGTCAGAATCCGGCCTCAGGGCAGGCAACACCAGACCTGTCGGCAGAAGTGGCCGGGATAAAGCAAAAAACAGTAATTAAGGCAGAAAAAAACCCGGCTTCAATCCCCCTGCCCGAAGAAACAGAAACGGCGAATGACGCCGTGACGGGCAGGGCGTTCCGGTCGGTGTCGAAAAGTGTCCGGTCGGGTACGGGTCGGCCTCAGGCCGGTACGCAGCCGGACAGACAAAATCCGGCCTCAGCACAGACAGCACAAGGCTTGACAACAGAACCGGGCGGAGCCGGAAAGAAAACAGTTAATGGACGTAAAACGCAAAAGGCCCCGCCGCCCGCTGCCTCAGCCGCCCATTCCCAATCCGAAACGGAGGTAAATCATGGCAAACCGTAAACCGCGCAAAGGAAGTCTCCTGACCGTTGATGACGTTTATCGTCAACCTGTAGGTCCGGCACATGACCCGAAAAGCCTGTATGCACTGCTGCTGCGCTTCGTGGCMTGGCGGCAGGAACGGAACTGGTCGGAAACCACGCTGAAAGTGCAGACCCATCACACCTATCACTTTATCCTGTGGGCCACGGACCGGGGCCTGTACTATGCCGCGGATATCACGCGGCCGATACTGGAACGTTACCAGCGCTACCTGTACCAGTACCGCAAGACCAACGGAGAGCCGCTGAGCATCCGCACCCAACGCACGCAGTTGCAGCCGTTACAGGTGTGGTTCAAATGGCTGACGAAACAGAACCTGATACTGGCGAACCCGGCAGCGGACATTGAGTTGCCGCGGGAAGAAAAACGCCTGCCGCGGTATATCCTGAGCATTGATGAAATCGAGCATATCCTGTCGCTGCCTGACCCAAATACGTTGCAGGGCGCGCGCGACCGGGCCCTGATGGAGCTGCTCTGGTCAACAGGGATACGACGCAGTGAAGCGGCCCGGCTCGATATCTACAGCATTGACGGGTCACGCAAAACGGTGACCATCCGGCAGGGCAAGGGGAATAAAGACCGGGTATTGCCCCTCGGCGAACGAGCCTTAAACTGGCTCCGGTTCTATCAGCAGCAGGTTCGCCCGCAACTGCTGGTCACCCCGGACATCCAGTCGCTGTTCGTGGCAATGGACGGTCTCGACGGGTTGCAGCCGAACGGTATCACGAATGCCGTGAGCGGCTATATCCGGGCCGCCGGCATCGAGAAAAAAGGTGCCTGCCACCTGTTCCGGCATGCGATGGCGACGCAGATGCTGGAGAACGGCGCGGACCTGCGCTGGATACAGGCCATGTTAGGCCATGCCAGCGTGGAATCCACCCAGGTGTATACGCAGGTCTCTATCCGGGCCTTGCAGGCGGTGCACGCCAGTACGCATCCGGCGGAGCAAATGGCCGACGAAAAAGTTCGCGACGCCGATGAAGTGGGTTTACTGGCCGACTTGTACGCCGGCGATAACGCCGATGCCGACACGCCGCCGGACAACCCGACGCTGACCTCACCCCCCGATAGCCGCTGAGCATCCGCACGCCCCCGTTGAGTYRGGCGGGTTCGGTGTGGGGGCAGACCGTGACCGGACTGCCCGTTAGCCTCGGCGCACGCGGGGGTAAATAGTCGTCAGGCGGCCCAACCGCTGGCGTCCCCATTAACCCGGAACAGGCCGCCCAACGCCTATTGAACATAATGCGGGGGAATTATACGCACTGCGCCGATGAGCAAAGGTAACAGCCTGAGCATCCATGAGCGGCTTAATGCGTATAATTGGCATTATGTCTGGCGCCCCCGCGGGTTAGCATCGGAGGGTGCGGCGCACAAGGCTGACGCCTTCTGCTGTCAGCCGCTGAGCCGGCCATCGGCAACCCCAAGTTCTTCTTTAGCTGCCGCGTTATCTTCCAGCCAACACCCCTGAAGGCAGGTCGGCCTGCGGCCTCCGCTAATTTACCGCCCCCCGCCCCAACCCTGCTTCACTGGCTGCGCGCGGCTCACACTGCGCTGCGCTCCGTTGCTCGTTGCCGTGCTCGCCATCGCCGCCCCGTGCAGCCCCCCGGGGGGCTTCCCTGAACAAAACCGTGTGGTCATGCAAGGCCATGCGCAACCCGAAGCCACAGTGCCTCAGAGCGTCGCAGGRGCGCCGCTTGCGGGCTCTRTGCCGCCCGCGCCCGCAGAACGTGCGTCCGCCGCCCAGGCAAGCTGGGCGACGTTCGCCCGTTGCCGAAAAAGGCGCTACGCTGACAAAGGCCCGGCGGGAAAAACGGGCCGTCGGGGGCGAAAAGCGCGTCAGGGGGTTTTGGGTTCGGCGGTGAACGGACATTGGAAAAAACGGGTTGTAACTGACTGAGGGCATTAGGAAAATCGGTGTTCGATGGT
>NZ_NMQR01000117.1 GCF_003545805.1 Photorhabdus sp. CRCIA-P01
CATGTTCGTCTTGTTTTAATTCACTATACTTAGCGCCGAGTATCCTAACCATATCACCATGAGAAACAGCAAAAACAATAAAACCAGCATCATTAATATTTTCTGTTGATGCTTGATATTGGTAAGATTGCTCAAAATTTTCAGGCTCATCTTGTCCTATCAACTCTGGAGAAATCATTCCTAACATAAAGTTAAAAGCATCTTTAGTTCCTTTTTCAAACAACACTTTATTTTCCTGAAAAGAAAATAAAGCATTAGTATTGTCTTTCAACGAAAGGACATCTACCCAAAGGGTAGATATCCTTATTTCCTCAGGGAAGAAAAAACCATCAATATAAAAATGGAAAAGTCCATTTTTATTCAATGGATTTTTTACATCACCAGTACTTCCATTCCAGTGATATTCCCCATTGGTCCCTTCGAACCGATGAATATTACCTTTTTCATCCTTAGCGAATCTAACTTCTTTATTACCATAATTTTTGGAGCTTGGGATTGAGTTTTCAAAAAGTTTCAATGAGTCTTTTGGTTCTATTCCCGCATTACGGCGATTTCCATCACTACCAAGAGTATGTTTAGGATTTGATTTAATAAACCAACCCATTATTCGCTGTCACTGGATTAGGTACTGGTATAGCACTTCCTTTTACCCCTTTTGCTCCAGTCTTATTGATCCCTCCGGCAACCCCCGCAGACGCCGCAATCCCCGTCTGCCCCATAATCTTTGCGATTTCCTGGGTGGTTTCTTCTGAGCCACCGGTGACTTGGGCACGATGGAGCACTAAATTGCGGGATGAGTCAATATTCGACATCGCACCCCGTAAATCTGCCCATTCCCGCACTTCTGCCGGCGTGAGGGAATCCAGCCCCTGCATTCTGGCTTTTTCCTGAATTTCGCTCATCCGGGCACTGTAATCACCCTGTAATGCCCGCAGCTCTTTGGCAACCGCAACACACTGGTCAGCCCCTGAACACGTTGCTATCCGCGCCTGAACCCTGTCATATTCCTGCCGGTATTTATCCCTAACAGTCGCACGACAACTGCTGTCTCTCTGACAGTTGACCAGTTCCTCACTCCTTGAACGATTCTGGTCAACACTTAAGTGATTATTATCCACAACAACGCCCCGACGCGACTTTTTGGACCAACAGTTCACTTTACCCAGATACGGTTAAAAAGCAGAGTATGTCCAATAAATGTTCGTTTAACTTTATTGCCGCCATTGTGATATTGACAGAGTAGGCTAAAAAACAGTCCCGATTTTTACAAATCGGGATGGATAAATATTTAGATGAGATTTTTTTCTACTTGCTCTACAAGAGTACGAAATTCTCTAAAATCGAAGTTCCATATTCCTCCATTCGGACAAGAAAAGATCTCTATTCTCATACCATGCTCAGGTTCGTTTGAGATCTCTGCTACTTGATCTGTACCCCAAAAGATCTCGTAAACAACATTTTCTCGATCTGGCAAACTTGCTATTTGTGCTGTTAATTTATTTGTCATTTCGGTGGTTCCAAAAACCCTATAAGCCTACCTTGAGCATCATAACGTAATCCACGCCCATTAGAAGATATAACATCAGTAACTTGACCGTATCGTCCTGTATTGCTTTGAATCACCTTTTTGTTCGGGTCATTCAATATACTATCTACAATTTTTTGGCCTTGCTCATTTATTGCAGATGGATTTCCTCTAGCCTCTGGAAAAGCACTACCTAGCCGACTGCCATGTTTTTGTAGAGCGCGACCAGCAAGTGTCAAATCGCCTTTTTTTGAAGCAGGATCTGTATATTTCGCTCCATTTGACAATTCATCAATTGACCATTTGCCAATATGATTGTTATTTCGGGCATTCTGCTCATCTTCTGGCTCATGTCCTCCCGGTGTCCCTGCTCCTGAACCACCAAGTTCGGCTTTCTCTGAATCTGTCAGATCCTTTGATATATTAGGTTGATTTTCACCATCTACATAATCTGACGAACATACCCGGCCAAAGGAACATTGAGTCGCCTTATCTACAGCCTTTCCCATCTCTTTCAGCTTCTTGTCCAAAGCTGAAGCTATCGTCTGATTGGCTTCGTTCACGGCTTCACCCGTGTTTGAACCCGCTATCGGTGGCGGTGGCATTGGCACAGCTAGGGCATTATTGTCCACAACAACGCATTCCAGTGCGAAGTTGACCGCAAAACACATACTTTTACTTTTAAATCAATCAATTAAATCCATTCTTCCCCATATGGTTTGATACCTGACCAACAATGCCCTAACGTGACTTTTTAGCCTGATAAGCTACTTTTACCAAACGTAATGAACTGCCCCTTTTAAATGTCGGATGATTGTCTAACATTTAGGAACAGTTCAGATTAACCGGGATTGATGCTATTTATTAAGTAGATAATTGTAACATTCTGGAAATTGGTAATTCTCTGGGATGTCAGGCCAATCTGAAGCCTTTAACAAAGAGTCGGCATCTTCTTTAAAAGAATCAAAAAAACTTGACAGTCCCATTGCATACACTCTGATATAAACTAACGCCGCCTGCATTGCGATTTTGTCGTCATTTAACTTAGCTTGTTTTAGTAACTCCTTTGCATTTTTTAGTGACTCGAAATTTCGTTCAAATAAAGCATCTTGTCTATCCTCATAGTCAATCAATAGATCTCCTTGATCTATTGGACATCCTGATATCTCTTTTGAAAGATAAAGATAAATATTTTTTAATTCATCGAAATAATTTTCACTAATCATTTTGGTAATTTCCGCCCTTCAGCTTCCGCAGCCCTCGTTTTGTCCAGATTAATGGAGCCATCCATATTTAACACAATTCTGAAGTTTCCTTTGTTATCAAAAACTTCAAGATGATTTTTATGTTTATTATCCAGATAGAACTGGTCACCTTTACGGATATTATCATTAATGTTCTTTGATGCTTTATAAACCGTTTGACCCTGATATATTTTACTGGTTTTTTGTGAACCTGCTTTCGCTTCGTTCCCAAACCCCGGCTGCCTAAAGAACTCTCCTATATTACCAACAGCTCCCTGATTCGGTTGATACGGTTGTTTACCTTTTCCGACATCCCCGCCACCTTTTGCTCCAGTCTTATTGATCCCTCCGGCAACCCCAGCAGACGCCGCAATCCCCGTCTGCCCCATAATCTTTACGATTTCCTGGGTGGTTTCTTCTGAGCCACCGGTGACTTGGGCACGATGGAGCACTAAATTGCGGGATGAGTCAATATTCGACATCGCACCCCGTAAATCTGCCCATTCCCGCACTTCTGCCGGCGTGAGGGAATCTAGTCCCTGCATTCTGGCTTTTTCCTGAATTTCGCTCATCCGGGCACTGTAATCACCCTGTAATGCCCGCAGCTCTTTGGCAACCGCAACACACTGGTCAGCCCCTGAACACGTTGCTATCCGCGCCTGAACCTTATCATATTCTTGGCGATACTTATCCCTGACAGTCGT
>NZ_NMQR01000118.1 GCF_003545805.1 Photorhabdus sp. CRCIA-P01
CCTCATGCCCCAAATCAGCGATCCGCCTTGCCATGAAATGCGCGCCAGCACAGGCTTCCATCACAACCGTTGCCGGAGAGCAATCGGCTAAGAATTCCATCAATTTAGTTCGGGTGAATTTTTTACGTAGCAGAGCTTTTCCCGATTGCTCCTGACAATGGACATGAAAAGAATGCTTGCCGAGATCGATGCCAATCAGTGCGATAGTGTTCATGATGGTAGCCTCTTATCAAAGATAATCACTCTGCTAATATACTGCCGTTAGAGTGAGGGGAACCATCTCATTACCTTGGGGCACTCCGTTAAGCTGGTGATATGATGAACGAATTGGCAGGTTTTTAGCAGGCAGCTCACCATGAAAGCCTATATCGTTAAAGTGGCGCTTCGCGGTGTCAGCCCTATGGTCTGGCGGCGATTCAGGCTATCAAGTGCAACGTCTTTAGCGGCTTTTCACGATATCATTCAGATTGCTCAAGGATGGCATGACGACCACCTTCACCAATTCCATATTTATGGCAAAGATTACGGTATTTCTTATTCTAGCGGTATGGCGTTTTCGGATAATCCTTACAAAACCACGCTTGATACTTTTGAATTTGATACCGGTGATCGTTTCACTTATGAATACAACTTTTTCGAGAACTGGCTTCACGACATCCGTATTGAAACTATTATCGATAATTCTCGCCTGAAATCACCTTCTTGTCTGGCCGGAAATAGAATGCCCGGAGCAATCTTGGCTGATGAATGTGAGAAAACACTGGCGTTACTGAAAGCTATCATTCATGTCGATGAAACGGCCACGGTAAGGGATATTCGTCCATTGATTGATGCGCTGGATGCCGTCAGATTTAACCGCCCAAAGGTTAATCGCCAATTGCGTCAACTCGATATTGATTCGCCTGAACTGGAGCCTGTTGTAGTATGGCTATAGCGGATAGGTGTGATTGTTATCCATAAAGGTATACTTTTACGTAAAGAGAGAGATTTGCATTAAAACTGTTTCTAAAGGTAGGTTAAAATGAGGTTTAGAGAATATTACAAAAACCTCTATAACCTTTATGGATTATCTTATGCTTTATGCTTACATCCGCATCAGCTCGGCAGAACAAAATTCAGCGCGACAAGAAATTGCTATTCAAAATGCCGGTTATGAGATAAAAAATATTTTTACCGATGTTGCCAGCGGCAAAGATACACATCGCCCAAACCTACAACAACTATTAGCCCTATTAGAGAGTGGAGATATGCTCGTTGTTCATTCGATAGATCGCTTATGCAGAAATATGATGGATATGTGCAATTTAGCACTTCAACTGAAACAGCGAGGCATTTCGCTTATTTTTATCAAGGAAAATATTCATTTTTCTGCTACCGAGAGTAATCCGTTACAAGAGCTACAATTACATATGATGTCCGCATTTAGCCAGTTTGAGCGAGCCCTCATCAGAGAACGTCAAGCTGAAGGGATTGCGGCTAAGAAAGGACGAGGAGAAAGAGCAGGTCGCCCGCCCGCAGACAAACGTAAAGTGGCTATTGTTGATGAATTAAAATCAAAAGGTATTCGCCTGAAATTAGCTTGTGATAACGTGTGCATTGGTGTTTCAACCTATTATAAATTAAGGAAAAGATAAACATTTAAAATCCGAGGTGGAGTGATGAAAGTCATAATAAAAGCGGTTGTGATACAGGATGAGGGTTCAACTTATCAAGAAACACTACTGACGCTGCATAAAACAACCGAACAAAATGAGCCATTAGGGTTATCAAGTCACGAATCAAAAAAATTACTCAATACCGCACAGTTATCGATAATTCAGGCACAAAGCCAATCGTATATGCAAGCGCATCGATGCTGTCCCCACTGTGAAAAAACACGCCAAATAAAAGATCATCAAACTCGCCATTATCACACACTATTTGGGGTTGTTCCCATTAAAGGTCTTCGCCTTTACCGCTGTCAGTGCGAACAAGCCACAACAAAATCAGTCAGTTTGCTCAGTGAATAGCTGCCCGATAATACGCACCCTGAGATGCGGTATATTGAAGCCAAATGGGCGTCATTGATGTCGTATGATCTGACCGTTGAGCGATTAAAAGATATTTTACCAATAAGCCAAACACTCAATGCCGCGACAGTGCGTAATCACTTAGTGAGTGTTGTCAAACGGCAAGAAGCAGAGCTTGCCACGCAAGCTGATTTCCTTGAAAAAAGTGCGTATGATTGTGACAAATTACCCCGACCAGGAAAACCCATGGTGATTAGGTTTGGTGGCGGTTATGTGAGGGATTGCCATAATCGTAAAAATAATTTTGAAATTATTACTGGAAAAGCGTACTCCGAAAATATCCAAGCGAAGCGATTTGGCTATATCCATGTTTTAGAAGATAATCCAAGAAAACGATTACGGTCATTATTGAATGCCCAGGGCATGCAAACCAATCAGCAGATCACCTTTTTATCGGATGGGGCTGATAACTTGAGAATGATACAAATAGGTATCTACCCTGAAGCGGAGCATATTTTAGATTGGTTCCATGTCAGTATGCGACTCACTGTATTAAATCAATGCATTAAAGGTATTTTAGCTAAATCAGTAGAGATTGGCACCGAATTACAAAGCCGGCTTGAAAAAACGAAATGGTATTTATGGCAGGGTAACGTGGAAAATGCACTTGACCAGCTGGATAGCTGCTTGTGTATTTGTGATGACGCGGAACCCCACTATAAAAATAGTAAAAAAGTGGTACGTTACTTAGACGAAATGATGACTTATATTGCAAATAACCAAGGGATGATCCCGAATTATGGCGAAAGATATCGTTACGGAGAGCCGATATCAACGGCATTTGTAGAATCCACCGTCAATGAAGTGATAGCAAAGCGGATGGCTAAAAAGCAGCAAATGCAATGGAGCCAGCAAGGTGCACATTATCTCTTGCAAACACGGGTAGCGGTATTAAATGGTGAGTTGGAAAGCTTATTCCATCGTTGGTATCCCACATTGAAGAACACTGAGTGTGAGGCGATGGCTGCGTAGAAATACACCACGCTTTTTTATACTCTACCATGTAATGCATTGATTTGGGCGGTTCGGAATTTCACTCATTGGTAGCGCATCCGGTGTAATGACAGGATGGCTTGTTGTTCTTCATTTTTGATAGCTACCGATTTACCCGGTTGTTGAACCGCCCTCCAAATAGCTCGTGCATCCTGAACATCGTTTTTATTACCCATCCGGAATGCCCGGACAAACCGGGCCTGAAGCAAACGGACTTCATGTCCCTGTTTTCTCAGTTCCCGTGCCCAATAATGCGCCCCACCACAGGCTTCCATACCAATCAGATTTCATGAGTGGATCCTCCAGTCATCGGGAAGCTACAGGCTTCCACT
>NZ_NMQR01000119.1 GCF_003545805.1 Photorhabdus sp. CRCIA-P01
GTTCGGCGGCCATACAGTTGCAACACCCGTCCGCGGCTGGCCACACTGGCCGATTCGGCCCAGCCGATAACGGGCACAACAACGCAGCCCCGGAAGTGGTCCTGCCGGGTGGTGGTACGCAACACGCCCAGCCCAGCCAGTTTGTCGCGCAACTGCTGCCCCTCATTACTCGATTTCGACGGCAACAACCCCGCTGAACCGCCGATACCGTGATTGCCTGCGTACCCCAGCTTAAAGTGACTGACCAGTTCAGGATGATGCAGTCCGCGTCGTTCCAGCCAGGCTTTGGCTTCCGGTGATGCCAGTAAGTTCTGATGATAAAAATCAATCACCTGATGCAATAGCGCCTGCCCGTCATCGTCAAGGTCAGCCAGTTTCGGGCGCGGCAGGGGGGCCGGCTGTGATTCCGGCTGGGCGGCTAAAGAAGAAGCGGCCACAACCGCATTGTCCATGTCCGGTAACCCGGCCAGCTCCCGCAGCCGGCGGATAGCAATTTTCAGCGTCACCCCTTCCGTTTGTATCACCCAGTCCAGCACTGACCCCGCCGCGCCACAGCCAAAGCAGTGATACAGGTTCTTGGCAGGCGATATCACCATTGAGGGTGTTTTCTCGTTATGGAACGGACAGCGCAGCACATAATCCTCACCGCGTTTTTTCATCGGACGGCCCTGCTTACGCGCCAGCCCCAGCAATGAGACGGACTGCTTTAAGCGGGCTAAATCGGTATCGGGAGTGCGGCTCATTCTTTGGCATCCTTATCAAACTATTTTTAATAAAGCATTTATGCTTGATAAAGTAGCCTCTGGGCTTTATCATGTCAAGCATGTAAAGTTCATATCAACGCATTAAGGCATGGATGATGCGACCCAATTACGGCAAGATAGCTATATTTGATACCATTAGGATGGCTGAGGTGCTTGATATGGCAGAGACGATTGATACGGGATTTGCACAACGTTTACGGGAACTGCGCAGACAAAAAGGACTCTCTCAGTCTGAACTGGGTAAGCAGGCTGACCTGCATTATACGCACATTGGCCGTTTTGAACGTGGCACATCCCGCCCCGGCAGCGATACCTTAAAGCGGCTGGCTGATGTACTCGGCGTTACCAGCGATTACCTGCTGGAAGGTGCTGCGACCGAAGCGGCCAAAGCCCGGTTTGAAGACAGGGAGTTACTGCACCAGTTTCAGGCGGTAGAGCAGTTACCGGAAGAAGATAAGGAAGTGATTAAGAAGTTACTGGATGCGTTCTTAACCAAGAAACAGATACAGGCGCTAGCGCGCTGATTGATTAACGCAGACTAGCGGTGTCCTACCACCGTTAGCCTGCTCACCATCACCAACTATCAGAGGTAGTTCATCATGGCTGAACGCGATTGTAATGTAAATTCAGGCAGTTCGACAACCCAACGCCGCTATAAGGTCGGCTATATCAGCCGATGTCATGCCGACCGCCACACTGGCATGACTCGCTATTACAGCCAGCACCCCAGTTTGCACCTCAAGGGCAACTGGCTGGAAGAGGCGGGCTTTATGACCGGGCAGCCGGTGCAGGTCAGCATTGAACACGGGCTGTTGATTATCCGGCTTGTTGAGAACAACTGACGGTTAAAAGGAAGATCCCAGCGCTTGGGCTGGGATCGTTTTTACGTTCTCAACAGGGTGCAGTGCTAAGCATAACGCTCTGTCAGTGCTTTCATATGTCTTTCTACCGTTTCTTTACTGTCAGGAAAGGCAGTGATATAAGCATCAGATATATACTGCATCAGCATCACAAATTGATTTGGCGTAATTTCTGAACTTTCAAATTCCCCCAAGAAAAAGGTGACGTAATCAAAATCCTCAGGAATATCCCAATCCTGATCCAAAGAGTAACCAAATCCTTCAGATGGAGAAAAACCATACCCCTTGCTGGCATTGAGCAAAAAGTTCATAAAGGAAATTTTGTTGTTATATAAAGATTCATAAAGAACTTCATATAAATCCCTACCCTCATTTTGAACAAGGTAATGTTCGATATTTTTTAACCAATTTATGTGTTGATCACTCATTTAGAAGTCCTCGCGGGCATAGTAATAAATGCATTATTAACTTGCCCTGTCTTAGCATCTCTGGTTACTTGAAACCAATATCCATCAACTTTTGCGGAATACTGTCTATGATTAGGATTATCCCTAAAATAATTTTCTGCTTGCTTAGCTGCCTTATTAGACATATCAGCAATTTTGGTATCGGATAACACCCTAGGATCATAAGTTGTTTTAACCGTTTCCTTTTTAAAGCCTATTTGTTGACCTCGTCCATTTATTGCAGGAATTTGATATTTGTACTCGATTAATCCCGGATAACGTTTATCGGTAATTTTGTGGTTAATTTTCCCACCCGTCATTTCAACAGACTCTAAGAACGCATCCTGCTTGTGAGCTCCAGAAATTGTTCCCATCTTACGATTAACAACGCCTAATTGGGTATTATGTTTAGTTACATCGGCAACAAAACTTTCTGGAATTAAGTGATTAGTCGTTTTCCCTGTTTGATTTTGTGGTGTTTTCACCTCACTATTTCCAGCATTAACCTGCTGGCCTGTGGATGAGTTAGCACCTTTATTATCCTTTACTACGTTTGAAGATGATGGTTTACTTCCTTTGCTGCCCATTCCGCCAGTCATAGCAGACATTGCCGCACCCGCCAAAATTTCCGCACGCTGCTTATCCAGACCAAACTGTTTCTCAAGTTTCTGCGCAAACTCCGTGCTGTTCACAATCCCTGATTCATCCATTTGCTGCATCAGCAAAACAGACAGATCATTCTTCATGCTCCATGGAATATCTTCACCCAGTGCCTTATCAACGGCCTGACGGACTAACATACTGTTGGCAGGGAGTTCACCGTATTTTTCTTTACAAGCCGCCGGATCTGAAGCACAGGTCGCAATCAACTCGTTGCGCTGCTTCAGACTCAAATCTTCCATTTCTTTCACGATTTGATTGCAGTCACCCCGCGCCTCACACCCTTTGGCTTTGGCCGCGAAGTCGTCTATCTGATCCGCACTCAAAAAGTTATTCTCAATAACAACSCATTCCAGTGCGAAGTTGACCATCGAACACCGATTTTCCTAATGCCCTCAGTCAGTTACAACCCGTTTTTTCCAATGTCCGTTCACCGCCGAACCCAAAACCCCCTGACGCGCTTTTCGCCCCCGACGGCCCGTTTTTCCCGCCGGGCCTTTGTCAGCGTAGCGCCTTTTTCGGCAACGGGCGAACGTCGCCCAGCTTGCCTGGGCGGCGGACGCACGTTCTGCGGGCGCGGGCGGCAYAGAGCCCGCAAGCGGCG
>NZ_NMQR01000012.1 GCF_003545805.1 Photorhabdus sp. CRCIA-P01
GTGCAAGGAAACGAGATAATATTTTTTATTTCGGTAAAGCAATTATAAGATAATATCATTTAACTCTTTAATTACAAAGATTTAATAATTCTCTCCAATAGTTTTTTATATTTTGATTTAAAATTAATTTTTACCTATTATTAATGGTTTAATGGTTTAATGGTTTAATGGTTTAATGGTTTAATGGTTTAATGGTTTAATGGTTTAATGGTTTAATGGTTTAATGGTTTAATTAATTTATTATTTTATTGATAATAAAAGGCCCGAAAAACTGACTTTTCGGGCCTTGGCCTTATTGAGTTGAAAATTACTGATTATTAATCAGATTATTTCAATTCCAGTTCATTCATTGCGGCAATGCTGAAACCACCGTCAACATGCAGGATTTCACCGGTAATACCGCCGGACAGATCCGAGCACAAGAATGCCGCAGCGTTACCAACATCTTCAGTTGTTACGGTGCGGCGAATTGGGTTAACGGCTTCACAGTGAGCCAGCATCTTACGGAAATCTTTGATGCCAGACGCTGCCAAAGTGCGGATAGGTCCGGCAGAGATACCGTTAACACGAACACCTTCAGCACCCATAGCGTTAGCCATATAACGAACATTAGCTTCCAGAGATGCCTTTGCCAGCCCCATGACATTATAGTTAGGGATTGAGCGCTCTGCTCCCAGGTAGGTGAGAGTCAGTAAAGCAGAATTTGGGTTCAGCATTTCACGGCAAGTTTTTGCCATGGCAACAAAGCTGTAAGAACTGATATCGTGCGCGATTCTAAAACCTTCGCGGGTAACGGAACTGACATAGTTACCATCCAGTTGATCAGCAGGTGCAAAGCCAATGGAGTGAACAAAACCATCGAATTTTGGCCAAACTTTACTCAGTTCGGTGAACAGGGCTTCGATGCTTGCGTCTTCAGCTACATCGCAAGGCAGAACGATAGTAGAGTTTAGGGAAGCGGCAAATTCTTCAACACGAGGTTTCAACTTGTCATTTTGATAAGTGAAAGCCAGCTCCGCTCCCTGGTCATGCATAGCTTTTGCAACACCATAAGCGATGGAAAGTTTACTGGCGACGCCAGTGATCAGAATGCGCTTGCCGGTCATAAAACCCATAACAGTATCCTTGTGTAATAACGCCGATAATGATATTCATGGATTAAAATTACTCACAGAGACAATATCAATATGACGTTTTATTGTTAATAAACCCAGTAATTCTATCACGCTAGAGAGAAATATGCTGTATTTTGCATTCTGCTCCGAGCAGTGATTATCGTTTTCTATATGTTAAGGAATATCCTGCCGCCAGGCATCAGCGGTGAGTGCTTCACCAAAATGGCTAGCGATCAGACGGCGGGTCATATCATGCAAAGGAGAAGCCAACACTTCTGCTGTATTTCCCCGCTCAACAACTTCCCCTTGATGCATGACCAGCACCTGATCGCTGATATGTTTCATCATGCCAAGATGCTGGGTGACATAGAGGTAAGAAATACCTTGTTTCTCCTGTAATTCCAACATCAGATTGATGATTTGAGATCGCATAGACATATCGAGTGATGCTAATGCCTCATCAGCAATAATAATCTGAGGTTGTAATATCAATGCGCGCGCCAGTGCTACTCGCTGTTTCTGGCCTGAGGCTAACATATGTGGATAATAATTGGCATGGTCCGGTAACAGGCCAACTTGTCGCAATGTCTGGTTGATCCGTTTTTCCCGCTCCGCTGTATTGAGTTCGGTATTAAGCAGAAGAGGAATATCAAGAATTTGTCCAATACGCTGACGAGGATTTAGCGACGTACTTGGGTCCTGAAATATCATGCGAATACGTTGGCTGCGATAACTGTAATCACCGTAAGTGAGTTTATGTCCCTCGATCATGATTTCACCGGCAGTTGGCTCGATGACACCTGACAGCATTTTTGCCAGTGTTGATTTGCCAGAACCGTTTTCACCAATAATCGCCAGTGTCTGTTTAGCTTTTAAGGTAAAGCTAACGGGTTTTACCGCATCAAGATATTGACGATGAAAAAAACCGGTTCGATAGCGAAAAGTTTTAGCCAAATTCCTAACTTCCAGCAGAGTATTCACCAATTACTGTTCCTCCAGATTCAGTGGAAAATGGCAGGCAAAAGCGTGATTTTTAATCACCCGCAACCGTGGTGTTTCAATACACGTTTTTTGCGCATAAGGGCAACGCGGACCTAAACGGCAGCCGATTGGCAGATGTTCAAGGGATGGAATAGCGCCTGATAAGGTGTTTAACCTGCTTTTATGGGGCAACGAGCGACCAAAATCAGGGATAGCGCGGCTTAACGCTTGTGTGTAGGGATGGTGTGGTGTTATCAGTAATTCATCGGGAACGGCGCTTTCGACCGTTTGGCCACAATAGAGAACATTAATGCGATCCACCAGTTTGCTCATAACTTGCAAGTCATGACTTATCAGTAAAATGGTGGTGTGGTTGTTCTGATTTAATCGAGCTAGCAGACGGAAAATCTGAGCTTGCGTGGTTGGTTCCATCGCATTGGTTGGTTCATCTGCAATCAACAGACGTGGTTGGTTAGCCAACGCGATAGCAATCATGACCTTTTGGCACTCTCCCTCCGTTAATTCGCAAGGGAAGCTACTCATAATGTCTTTATGATCTTTAATTCCCACACGGTGGAGTAATTCAATAGCCCGGCGTTTTCGCCATTTGAAACGTTGCCACCAACGGCCTTTGTAAGTCCAGCTAGGGATGGCTTGAATGAGTTGCTGACCAATATTTTCAGAAGGATCAAGACAGGATTGTGGCTCCTGAAAAATCATTGAGATATTGTGGCCGATCACTTTGCGGCGCTGACGTGGAGTCAGACGGAGCAGGTCAATATCATCGAAGCGAAAACGGTCAGCCGTCACTTTGAGATTATCTTTAGTGACTCCGCTTATTGCTTTGGCAATCAGGCTTTTACCTGAACCGGATTCACCCACCAGACCGCGTATTTCACCTTCTATCAGTGACATACTGACGCGATCAACCGCTTTAACTGGCCCTTTGGCAGTCATAAATTCAATAGTGAGATTGCGAATATCGAGTAATGGCATTATTCCACCCCGGAATTAATTGCTCGGTGTAATCCATCACCTAATAAATTGACTAACAAGACACAGAACATGATTGCCGCGCCGGGCAACATAACGGTCCAGGGCGCAACATAGATTAGCTCCAGTGAATCGCCCAACATGGCTCCCCATTCGGGTGAGGGAAGTTGGGCGCCAAGATCAAGAAAACCAAGTGAAGCGATATCAAGTATGGCGATAGAAAGGGCACGAGTTAGCTCATTGATCAAGGCGGCGGTAATGTTTGGTAATACGGCGTACCATAGAATATGGTAATTAGAGGCACCATCCAGGCGGGCGGCAATCACATATTCTTTATCTAGCTCATCGTGAACCGCGCTGTAAACGGTGCGAACGATACGTGGCAATAGCGCCAACCAAATAGCGATTATTGCATGTTGCAAACTGGCGCCGACAAAGGCGACGACAATAATTGCCAGCAATAGTGATGGGATAGAGAGTAATGTATCGAGAATATGATTGAGCACCGCGGATTTCAGTCCTCGTGTCATGCCTGCCAGACAGCCGATAATCAGACCACATAAAGCGGCTGCTAAAGTGACTAACAGCGCTGAACCAAATGTAGAGGCCGTCCCTATTAGTAATCGGCTGAGAATGTCGCGCCCAAGATCGTCGGTACCTAGAAAAAATGCGATATTACCGTGATATGACCATGAAGGTGGTAGTAACTGATGACCAAGAAATTGTTGATCGAGCTTATAGGGGGCCAGATAACTACCAAACAGACTTAGGGCGATCAGAATCAGCACCCCATAAAACCCCATCATTGCCAACATGTCAGAATAAAAAAAGCGCCAGATGACCTTTATCGGTGACGGCATTTTCTTTTCACGATAAAAATTATCTAAGGGCATACCATTCCTTATGCTTCAGAGGGTTAGTCATCGCGCCAATAATATCGGACAGAACATTAACGGAAATCACCAGTGTGCCAATTACCATAACACTGGCGGAAATGG
The DNA here is from genome assembly GCF_003545805.1 of Photorhabdus sp. CRCIA-P01. Classification (GTDB taxonomy): domain Bacteria; phylum Pseudomonadota; class Gammaproteobacteria; order Enterobacterales; family Enterobacteriaceae; genus Photorhabdus; species Photorhabdus antumapuensis. The sequence continues at coordinate 4,088 of NZ_NMQR01000012.1, forward strand.
CGGAATAATCTTGCTGACGAATGGCACTGACCAACCAATGACCAAGTCCCGGCCAGTTAAATACCAGTTCCGTCATCATTGCCAGTGTCAGCATGGTGGAAAATTGTAATCCCAGTTTCGGAATGATAGGGGGCAACGCATTGTGTAATACATGACGACGGATAATTGTCAGCCTTGATAAACCACGGGTTGCGGCGGCTTTGATGTAGTTTTCACCAAAAACTTCTTCCGTGCTGTTTCTCATCAACCGGATAACTTCGGTTGTCGGTGCAACGGCGAGTGTAATAACGGGTAGCAGCAAGTGTTGCAGGGCACTGATGATCATCTCATTACGATAGGGTGATTTTGATAACCAGGCATCAATTAATGAGAAACCTGTAACAGGTTCAATCTGATATAGCAGATTAAAGCGCCCGGAGACGGGTAGCCAGCCGAGATAAAGGGAGAAAAATAGGGTGAGTAATAATGCTAGCCAAAAAATTGGGATGGAAAATCCGACTAAAGCAATGGAGATGATAACAGTATCCGCTGGTTTGTTACGCCATACTCCCGCAATAATCCCGAGTGGGATGCCGATTAGCAAGGCGGCAGAGAAAGCCAGAATACAGAGCTCCATTGTGGCGGGGAACACTTCCCGTAGTTGTTCGCTGATAAGTTCACCATTAATGCTGGATACGCCAAAATCCCATAGTAATAAGCTGTTGAAGTAGAATATATAAGCGTCAAATAGGGATGCCCCGCTGAGTGGAGCATTGGGGGTAAAGTAACTGAGGCTAAAGCTTATCAGTGACAGGAAAAACAGGGTAATAATCAGCAATAACAGACGACGGAGAGTGTAAATAATCATTTGCCATCCTTCTGAGTCATTCGGTTAGTCTCTTTTTCCCGATAAACGCCAGCGAAAGAGGCATTACCAAATGGACTGAGTACTAGCCCTTTAATATCATGACGGTAAGCCTGTAAATGCAGAGAATAGGCTAATGGTAATATAGGTAATTGCTGCTCAAGGGTTTGTTGAGCCATATGATAATACTTAATTCGGGATAATAATTGTTGGTTAATCAAAGCTTCCCGCAAAATTTTATCAAATGTTGGATCACACCAATGGCTGAAATTTGTCTGTGAAGCGATAGCCGCGCAGCTTAACAGTGGACGGAAAAAACTGTCTGGGTCATTACTGTCGGTTGACCAGCCTGATAAGGTCATATCGTGAGATTTATCCATCAGTTTGGTTTCCTGAAAGCGGCCTTCAACAGGCTTGATACTCATGGTAATACCAACTTGTGCTAAATCGGCCTGAATCAGCTCTGCCATTTTGAGTGGACTTGGATTATATGATTGAGAGGCGGAAGGTACCCATAAGCTCAATTGCAAGCCATTTAATCCGAGATCATTGAGCATCTTACGGGATTTTTTTGGGTTGTATTCCGTAATTTCAGTTTGATTATCATAAGCCCATGACGCTCGAGGTAAAATTGATGAGGCTGTCTCCGCCGTACCATAATAGATGGATTGCATCAGCCGTTGGTTATTAATAGCGTAGGCAATGGCTTGCCGAACCTGTAGCTTATCAAGTGGTGGCTTGCTGGTATTGAAAGCCAGATAAGCGATATTCATTCCTGGGCGTAAAGTCAGACGCAGGCGGGGATCATCTCGTAAAACTGTAAGCTGACTGGCAGCGGGATACGCTAATACATCACATTCACCGGTTAAGAGTTTGGACATCCTGCCGGTACCGCCGGCACCGACGTCAATAACTATCTGGCGCATTTGTGGTTTGCCTTTCCAGTATTGATCATGGCGAACTAGCCGGATAAATTGTCTGGTCCGATGATCTTCCAACATAAACGGGCCTGTGCCGACAGGTTTCCAGTCAATTTGTTCATGGCGGTTCATTTGATGCAATTGTTGCCCATATTCTTGTGAAAGTATTGGGGCATAGTGGGTTGCCAAATGCCAAAGAAAAGAAGCATCTGGTTCTTTCAAGCGAAACTCCACCGTATATTCATTAAGTTTACGGATACTTTGAATAGAATCGGCCAGTTGGAGGCTGTCAAAATAGGGGTAATGCCCGCCATTGACGTCGTGATAATAGTGTTGCTTATCAAACAGACGTTTAAAGCTGAAGATGACATCATCAGCATTCATGTTGCGGGTCGGAGTAAACCAGTCTGTTGATTGAAATGAGACATTATGGCGCAAATAAAAACGGTAGGTAGCGCCATTATCCAGTACCTCCCAATGGGAGGCTAATTCAGGGAGCAAACGGTAAGTGTAAGGGTCAACATCCAGTAAACGCTCATAGAGTTGTGCTGCCAGTGTATCGACAGTTAAGCCGCTGCTAGCCAGTTGGGGATTAAAGGTATTCAGGTTACCGTTAACGCAATAAATAAACCCTTGTTGCTGAATGTCAGCCGGAACGTGGGTTTTTTTTTCAGGCGTAGCTATTGTTTCTGCAATAGCCGGGACTGAAAGGGATAATATGATCCAATAAATCAAACTGCGCATATAAGGCATCTGTTATTAATTAGAATTGACACATTGTATCTCAATTCGCGCTTGAGCCCAAAAAAACGCTGCGGGGATGGTAATGAGAAAAATTCTCAACAAAGTGCTTTACAAAACGTATTGATAACCATTATCATCTGTATCGCACTTACCGGGAACAGATGTTATGTCCCAGGAAAGGCACGACATTGCTCACATTGCTTCCAGTGTTTTTTAGCCAGCTCGGGTGCTGGCTTTTTTTTATCTGTAATCCGGCTCACTTATCGCCGACGTTGATATCATGTTTCTTCATTAAACCTCGTAATTGATAATAGGTCAGCCGTAGTTTCTCTGCTGCTTTTCTTTGGTTAAACCTGCTCTCTTTTAATGATAACTCTATTAATTGTCGTTCGCTGTCATGTTGCCACTGTTTCAAATTAACAGGCAGTGAAGGCAGAAGTCGTGAAGATAAATCATTACTATCATCAACATTGGCTATAAAATGCAGTGTGGAGGCGAATGGGTTAATAATAATATTATCAAGTTGAGCAGAATTTTCGCCGTGACGATAAACCGATCGTTCCACGGCATTTTTCAGTTCACGGATATTACCGGGCCAAGTGTAATTCTGTAACTGCTTTTTTGCCTGGTCAGTGAAACCGGGAAATAGTGGTAAATCAAGTTCGCGGCACATCTGAATAGCAAAATGTTGTGCTAGCAACATGATATCTTGCTGCCGTTGCCGCAATGGTGGGATTTTAACCACATCGAAAGCCAATCTATCGAGCAAATCAGCGCGGAATTGCCCTTTAGCTGCCATTGCGGGCAGATTATCATTGGTCGCGCATATCAGTCGAGCATCGACTTGTAATGGTTGACTGCCGCCAACGCGTTCGAGGTGCCCATATTCAATGACGCGCAATAGCTTTTCCTGAACTTGCATTGGTGCGGTTGCCAGTTCATCAAGAAATAGCGTACCCCCATCGGCACGTTCAAATCTTCCTTGATGTCTTTTTTGTGCGCCAGTAAATGCGCCAGCCTCATGACCAAATAACTCTGAATCCAATAAATTTTCATTCAAAGCCGCGCAGTTTAGGGAGATAAATGGTCCTTGCCAGCGGGGGGATAAATAATGCAAACGGCGGGCAATCAGTTCTTTGCCGGTTCCGCGTTCCCCAATAACGATAACGGGTTTGTTTAATTTTGCCAGCGCGGATACCTGCTCCAGGATTTCAATAAAGCTGTTTGCTTCACCTAATAGATTTTCCGTGGTGTCATTCATAGTCATTTTCACCAACAATTGGTTATTTTAGCCACTTTATTACGTTGTGGTAAAAAGTCAAATAAAAAAATTTCTTTATATTTCATAAAAGTAGAGTAAATAAAAAGTTGGCACGACTTTTGATATGAGTATGGGATAGGAAATAGCAGTGACATCAATAGTACCAACCAATCTTAACCAAAGAGGATAATTTACTATGGGTATTTTCTCTCGTTTTGCTGATATCGTGAATGCCAATATCTCTTCATTACTGGATAAAGCGGAAGATCCGCAGAAAATGATTCGCCTGATGATTCAGGAAATGGAAGATACTTTAGTTGAAATTCGTTCAACTTCTGCTCGTGCCCTGGCGGAGAAAAAGCAGTTATCTCGCCGCATTACCTCAGGTGAACAACAGATGCACGATTGGCAGGAAAAAGCGGAACTGGCGTTGAATAAAGAGAGAGACGATTTAGCGCGGGCAGCTCTGCTTGAAAAACAGAAAGTGGCTGCTTTAGTGGATACATTGAAACATGAATTAACCGTATTGGAAGAGACACTTGAGCGTATGAAAGGGGAGATTGTTGAGCTTGAAAACAAACTTAGCGAAACTCGAGCAAGACAACAGGCGTTGGCTCTGCGTCATCAGGCGGCAGCCTCTTCCCGGCAGGTTCGTCATCAACTTGACAGCGGTAAAATTGATCAGGCAATGGCTCGCTTCGAACAATTTGAACGCCGTATCGATCATATGGAAGCGGAAGCAGAAGCCGTGGGCATGGGAAAACAAAAATCTCTGGATCAACAGTTTGCTGAATTAAAAGCAGACGATGAAATCAGTGCGCAGTTAGCGGCAATGAAGGCTAAAATAAATGCTAATAAAGAACAACATTAAATGTTGCTGCACTCAACTAACCATTAAGGAAAAGTGATGGGTTCTATATTTCTTGGCATTCCACTGACTATCTTCGTACTTTTTGTATTACCCATCTGGTTGTGGTTGCATTATAACAGCCGGAATTCAAACCAAAGTCAGTTGGATCAGCATGAAATTCAGCATCTGGCAGAGCGTGTACAACATATGCAGGCACGAATTAAAACATTGGAAGATATTCTGGATGCAGAACATCCTAACTGGAGGCAATCATAATGTCGAATGGTAACCGCCGGAAACTGTACCGGATACCTGAGAAGGGCAAGATTAAAGGTGTTTGCGCCGGGTTGGCCTATTATTTTGATGTGCCAGTACGTTTGATTCGTGTTATCGCGGTATTGTCACTCTTCTTTGGCCTGTTTGGTTTTGTGGTTGTTGCCTATATTGTACTGGTTTTCATCCTTGATCCGGCGCCCACGGGTTATACCCAAGAGGGCTATTTTTCAGCCCAAAACTTGCTGAATGAAATTGATTATCAATTGAAATCGGGAGAGATTCGTCTGCGCCAAATGGAGCGTTATGTCACCTCGGAAACGTTCAGCGTTCGCAGTCGTTTCAGGCAGCTTTGATAATAATTTAGGAATGCCTTGGGCTAGTTGTGGGGTAATTAGCGTTGAAACGAAGTCATGAAGCGGCGGAACACGATAATTGGTTCCGGGAACAAGTGAAACAAGGTCTGAATGAAGCCGATGACCCTAACACGGTTTGGGTTTCTCATAAGTTGGCAAAACAAGAGATGCAATGTCAGCGTGAAACCCTGCAAGCACGAGTTGCAGGAAAAGTTAAATGATGTAACTGGTATTGCCTGATCGTAATATTTATCATAGGAGAGACATGAAACGGCTGCAAAATGAATTAACTGCGCTGGTTAATCGTGGGATAGATCGCCATTTGCGGTTAGCTGTAACAGGATTAAGTCGTAGTGGTAAAACAGCGTTTATCACCTCTTTGGTTAATCAGCTACTTAACCTCCATAGCGGTGCCCGGTTGCCGTTATTTTCTGCTGTGCGTGATGGTCGTTTGTTGGGGGTAAAACGGGTTCCTCAACGCGATTTAGGCGTTCCTCGTTTTACTTATGATGAAGGGTTGACCGCACTTTACAGCACACCACCTGTCTGGCCGACACCGACACGGGGTGTCAGTGAAATCCGGCTGGCGCTTCGTTACCGTTCTGAGAATTCTCTGCTGCGTCATTTTAAAGAAACTGCCACGTTATATCTGGAAATTGTGGATTATCCCGGCGAATGGCTGTTAGATCTACCGATGTTGGCACAAAGTTATTTAGCATGGTCACATCAGATGAATGGCTTATTGCGGGGACAAAGGGCTGAATGGGCAAAACCTTGGTTGGAACTTTGCAAACAGTGCGATCCACTGGCACCCGCGGATGAGAATCTATTGGCTGCTATTGCTCAGGCTTATACGGAATATTTGGTTAAATGCAAAGAGCAAGGGTTGCATTTTATTCAACCGGGGAGATTTGTTCTGCCCGGTGACATGATGGGTGCTCCGGTTTTACAATTTTTCCCGTGGCCGGATATCAACAATACTACAGAGTCACAATTTGCTCAGGCAGATCAACACACGAATATCGGTATGTTGCGTCAGCGCTTTGAATATTACTGCCAGTCGGTTGTGAAAGGGTTTTATAAAGCGCATTTTCTACGTTTTGATCGGCAGATTGTATTGATCGATTGTTTACAGCCATTGAACAGTGGACCACAAGCATTTGATGATATGCGTTTGGCGTTGACACAATTAATGCAGAGTTTTCATTATGGTAAACGAACGCTCTTCCGCCGCCTGTTTTCCCCTTGCATTGATAAATTAATGTTTGCGGCTAGTAAGGCAGATCATGTTACCGCAGATCAGCATGCTAATTTGGTTTCTTTACTCCAGCAATTGGTTCAGGAAGCCAGACAAAATGCGGCTTTTGAAGGTATCAGCATGGATTGTGTTGGCCTGGCATCGGTACGGGCGACAGAAAGTGGCATGATTGAACATAATGGTGAAAGGATTCCGGCGTTGAAAGGATATCGGCTTACAGATGGTAAATCACTGACATTTTTTCCCGGAGAGGTGCCACGGCGTTTACCTGAGGATAATTTCTGGCAAAAACAGGGTTTCTCTTTCGAGGAGTTTAGCCCTTGTCCGGTAAATGTTGATACATCGTTGCCTCATATCCGGTTGGATACCGTGCTGGAATTTTTAGTGGGAGATAAAGTGAAATGACGGAGCCCTTGAAGCCAAGAATTGACTTTGAAGAGCCTTTACCGGGGCCACAAGAGCCGGTTTTAAAACCCGCTCAGATTTTCGATGAAAAAGACATGGCGAATTTCTATCCTGTATCGTCGGAGCTTGAGACGGAAGAGCGCGAAGGTCAGGTGGAAGGGATAGTTAACGCAGCACTGAAACCCAAGCATGGTTGCTGGCGTAAAATGGTATATGGCGCTCTGATTTTATTGGGCGTGAGTGTTGTTGCTCAGCTTGTACAGTGGATTTATCAATCATGGCGGCAACAAGATTGGAGCGCGTTAAGTGTAGCGGCGGCAGGGGGCATGATTGTCTTTGCGGGTATAGGTTCTCTTGTCAGTGAATGGCGTCGTCTTTATCGGCTGAGAATGCGGTCTGAGGAGCGCGATACTGCGAGAGCGTTATTGCAACATCATGGTGTGGGTAAAGGGCGGGAATTTTGTGAGAAGTTGGCAAGTCAGGCGGGTATCGAACAGCATCACCCGGCGTTACAGCGCTGGCGGGCCGCTTTACATGATACACATAACGATCGTGAAGTGGTGGTGTTGTACAGTAAATGGGTTCAACCTGTTTTGGACTCTCAAGTCAGGGCTGAAATCAGCCGCTGTGCTGCGGAATCAGCATTAATGATAGCAGTCAGCCCGTTGGCCATTGTCGATATGGCATTTATTGCCTGGCGTAATATCCGGCTAATTAATCGTATTGCCGCTCTATATGGTATTGAACTGGGATATTTTAGTCGTATTCGGCTCTTCCGCCTTGTTCTACTGAATATTGTTTTTTCTGGTGCTTCGGAAGTGGTGCGGGAAGTGGGTATGGATTGGTTATCGCAGGATATCGCCGCGCGTCTTTCTGCCAGAGCCGCTCAAGGGATCGGTGTCGGTTTACTGACCGCCCGACTGGGTATCAAAGCGATGGAATTATGCCGGCCATTACCTTGGATAGAAGGTGACAAACCTAAATTAGGAGATTTCCGTCGTCAGCTAATCACTCAACTTAAGAATATCCTGCCAAATAACGCTAAGAATATAGTTAATTAAATGATATATGTTTTAATTCTATCTGAACGCACAAAATATCCAGATAACGACAATATTTTACGTTATTTTATTAATCTGTTTTATAATCAATCTTAAAATTTGTTTATTTTAGTGAAAGTTTCAAATGCTGTGTTATTTACGACATTAAAAAATCGGAGTCTGGTCAATTTTTACTGACAGAATGCTTCATATGAATAATCGTAGAGAGTAGTATTTTAAAAAATTATATGTATTCGTGTAAATAAGGTCAAAACAGATGCGCTTAGAAGTTATTTGCCATGATCGAATTGGGCTGACCCGTGAATTGCTCGATCTACTGGTGTTAGAGAATATTGATTTAAAAGGGATAGAAATATCCCAAATCGGCCGGATTTACCTTAATTTTTCACCAGTTGATTTCAATGTATTTCGTAAATTGATGGCGGAAATTCGCCGTATTAATGGTGTTATTGATGTTCGTACCGTCTCTTTCATGCCTTCTGAAAGAGAACACAAAGCGATGTGTGCACTGTTGGAATCCTTGCCTGAGCCTGTTTTTTCAGTTGATCTGAAAGGAAATATTGAGCTTGCTAACTCTGCGGTGTTTAAGCTGTTTGGTGTTAGTGAGGAACAAACTTATCAAAAACCTATCGGGCAGTTTATCAGCGGTTATAACTTTTCGCGCTGGTTTGAAAATAAAAATGTCCAGCAACGTGTGGAAAGGATAACTCTCAAAGGTCTGGACTACCTGATGGATATTACTCCCATTCAACTGATTGATGAAAAGCAGAAAATGCAGTGTGTTGGCACAGTGATTATGCTCAAATCCGCGGCTCGAATAGGGAATCAACTGAAAAAACTGGCTGTCAATGATGGTAGTGAGTTTAAGACGATTATCGCTGTTAGTCCAAAAATGACTCAGATTATTGAGCAGGCCCGTAAAATGGCGATGCTGGATGCGCCACTGTTGCTGATTGGCGAGACAGGAACTGGCAAGGATATTCTGGCAAAAGCCTGTCATTTACACAGCTTACGCGGAAAACAGCCTTTTTTGGGGTTGAACTGCGCATCGATGCCGGATGATGTAGTAGAAAGTGAACTGTTTGGCTATGCTGCCGGCGCTTATCCTAATGCAATTGAAGGAAAGAAAGGTTTCTTCGAGCAGGCTAATGGTGGCACTGTTTTACTGGATGAAATTGGTGAAATGTCGCCACAGATGCAAATTAAGCTGCTGCGTTTTCTGAATGACGGTACTTTTCGCCGAGTAGGGGAAGAAAACGAAGTCAAAGTGAATGTCAGGGTTATCTGTGCTACACAAAAAAATCTGGTTGAATTGGTGCAGCGAGGGGAATTTCGCGAAGATCTCTATTATCGCCTGAATGTGTTGGCGATTACACTCCCGCCGTTGCGTGATCGCAAAGCAGATATTATGCCGCTGGTGGAGTATTTTATTGAGCGTTTTTCTGAAGAACAGGGAGTACTGAAACCGAAATTGTCCCCTGAACTTTCCCACTTTCTGACGAGTTACAGTTGGCCCGGTAACGTAAGGCAGTTACAAAATTCCATCTATCGGGCGCTGACTCAGCTCGAAAATATGGAGCTGACGCCGCGGGATATACAACTACCAGAGTTTGAAACAGAGGTTTCTTTTAGTGAGGATGTGTTCAATGGTTCTCTGGATGAAATCAGTAAACGTTTTGAACGTTCGGTGTTAACGCGTCTTTATCGGCACTATCCCAGCACGCGTAAACTGGCTAAACGTCTTGGGGTATCGCATACGGCAATTGCCAATAAATTGAGAGAATATGGTCTGAGTAGCAGGAAGCATGCTACTGAATATGAACCGGATGATGACGAATAAAACAATGCCCACCGGAAGTGGGCACTATATAAATCACGGGATTTATTTCAGTACGGCCAGTGCGCTATCGTAATCTGGCTCATTAGTGATTTCATCAACCAGTTGGCTATAAATCACGTTATCGCTTTCATCAAGCACAATGACTGCACGGGCTGTGAGACCACTCAGAGGACTGTCGCTGATGGCAACGCCATAATCTTCACTGAAAGTACCGCCACGCAGGGTAGACAGCGTGACGACATTTGATAACCCTTCCGCGCCACAGAAACGGGACTGAGCAAAAGGCAGATCGGCAGAAATGCACAGTACGACGGTATTTTCCAAATCATTCGCGACCTGATTAAATTTACGTACTGATGCTGCACAAACACCGGTATCGATACTTGGGAAAATATTCAGCACCTTATTTTTTCCGGCATAGTGGCTAAGAGAGATATCGGAGAGATCTTTGGCTGTCAGAGTAAAATCTTTCGCTTTTTCCCCTGATGTTGGGAACTGGCCGCTTACGGCGATATCATTGCCTTGAAATTTTACTGTTTGTGTCATAGTTTTCTTCCTCTGATAAATGAACCACGATTGCCCAGTGTAGAAGAATATCCGGCTCTTGCCCATCAAAAATAGTGCTTGTGAGAGTAAAATTGTCTGATTGTGTCATTTTGGCAATGGTTTATAATTTAATAATGGGATATCTATTTTATAACAGGGCAGACTATTACCTTATGCGCTATTTCAATCTGATTTCTTGTGCACTACTTATCAATAGTTCTCTTATCACCGTTTCTGCTTTTGCCGCGGAAGTTCCTCCTGGCACTCAACTTAATGACAAACAGGAACTGGTGCGTCATCTAAAAGACGAACCGGCATCCTTAGACCCGATTAATGCCGTCGGTCTGACAGAGGCGCAAGTTCAGCGTGATCTGTTTGAAGGGCTGGTGAATCAGGATGCGTATGGCAACGCCATTCCTGGTGTCGCGGTAGCGTGGAAAACAGCAGACAACAAAACTTGGTTTTTTACGTTGCGTTCCGATGCCCGTTGGTCAAATGGCGAGCCCGTTACCGCGACAGATTTTGTGTATAGTTGGCAGCGGTTGGTCACGCCGGCTAATACGTCATCTTTTGCTTGGTTTGCCGCACTAGCGGGTATTGAAAATGCTCAGGGAATTATTGATGGTAAATTAATTCCTGCAAAATTGGGTGTTGAGGCCATTGATAAACACACACTAAAGGTGACGCTAAACCGGCCTGTGCCTTATTTTCCTAACCTGACGGCGAATTTCAGTCTCTATCCGGTCAATAAGAAGATAGTAGAAAAATATGGGAAAGAGTGGATAAAAGTTGGCAATTTGGTGGGGAATGGCGCTTTCGAATTACATGATCGAATTGTTAATGAAAAAATCGTCCTGACACCAAACCCTTATTACTGGGAGCATAAAAAAACGGTGCTGACCAAAGTCACATTCGTACCAATTAATCAGGAATCACACGCCACTAAACGCTATCTGGCGGATGATTTGGATATTACCGAATCCTTCCCGAAAAATAGGTATAAAAAATTGCAGCATGATTTACCTGGGCAAGTCTATACGCCGGATCAGTTGGGGACCTATTATTACGCTTTTAACACACAGCGTGCACCGACTAATGATGCCAGAGTGCGTAAAGCGCTTTCCATGGCAATTGACCGTAAAGTCATTGCGGAAAAAGTCTTGGGGACAGGCGAGAAACCTGCCTGGCATTTTACGCCGGATGTGACCGCCAGTTTCCAGCCGATGATCAGTGAAATGGAACAACATACACAAGCAGAATTGGACCAACAAGCCAAAGTTTTGTTACAAGCGGCTGGTTACGGGCCGAACAATCCACTGAAACTTTCTCTGCTCTATAATAATTCCGAGAACCACCAGAAAATTGCTATCGCTATTGCTTCTATGTGGAAGAAGAAACTGGGTGTGCAAGTGAATCTGATGAATCAGGAATGGAAAACTTATATTGATAGCCGTAACACGGGCAATTTTGATGTTATTCGTGCATCTTGGGTTGGTGATTATAACGAACCTTCTACATTTTTAAGCCTGTTAACTTCAACGCATAGTGGCAATATTGCTAAATTCCATCAGGCGAATTATGACAAATTGCTACAATCCGCTAGCTTGCGAACAGATAATGCGTTAAGGAATGATGACTATAATAAAGCGGAGCAAATGATTGCTGAACAGGCGCCTATTGCACCGATTTATCAATACACTAACGGCAGGTTGATAAAGCCTTGGCTAAAAGGATACCCGATCACCAATCCTGAAGACGTGGCATATAGTCATACTATGTACATAATTAAGCACTGAGGATAAGGAGTTGGATGTGGAAACCATTTATGGCTCATCACTGAAAGAGGCTGATGCAGTCTATGCTTGTCAGTTTGATGGTCAAGGCGGCATGACAGCGATTGATATGAATGGATTCGCCACACCAACTCAACCTTTTTGGCAACATTTGGATTACCATAATCCGAAGAGTTATCGCTGGATAATGGACACTGATTTGTTGCCAGAAACTGTCAAAAAGGGGCTGGCTGGAGAGAGTGTTAGGCCGAAAATAATCCGCACTGGCGGTGGGACGATGATCACGCTGCGAACAATTAATAGCAATAAAAGTGAACGTCCCGATCAACTAGTCACGTTCCGTATTTATATTAATGCTGAAATTGTTATTTCCAGTCGTCATCGTAAAGTGCATTCACTTGAGCAGGTATTGCATGATTTACAAAATGGCATAGGTGCGAAAACGACCGGGCACTGGTTGGTTGAAATGGTTGATGCGATAACTGATGAAGTGGGTAATTTTATTGAAGATCTTCATGACAACCTTATTGAGCTTGAGAATATGATTCTGGAGCAACGGATACCAGAACGGGGTGGGTTAGCTTTATTGCGTAAACAATTGATTATTCTGCGTCGTTATATGGCGCCTCAACGAGATGTATTTGCCCGTCTTGCGAGTGAAAGATTACTCTGGATGAGTGATGAAGATCGTCACCGAATGCAGGAAATATCTGACCGCTTGGGAAGAGAATTGGATGATTTGGATGGTTGCATTGCTCGCACGGCAGTTATTTCAGATGAAATGACATCCATAATGGCGGATGCGATGAACCGCCGTACTTATACTATGTCATTACTTGCTATGATTTTTTTGCCGACAACCTTCCTGACTGGGTTATTTGGTGTCAACCTTGGTGGTATTCCTGGCAATGAATATTATTTAGGTTTTGCTCTCTTTTGTTTATTGTTATTCGGGTTGGTTTTGCTTGTTGCGTGGTGGTTAAAACAAAGTAAATGGTTATGAAAATTAAATAAGAAACACAACTGCGGGGAAATGTTACTAAAACTGATTCTTAATTTGAGATATATCAATATTCACCAGTCGTCATTGAGGCATGATAACTCTCGCAGGTGAAAACAACGTTAAGCGATGAACGTTGTTCTCCGTAATTGTAGTTTTTCTCACATAAGTCTTTATACAGAATAATTGCCCATTCTTGTGCCGATATTAATTTATAATGTCGGCTTTTTTTATTTTTCATTGTCGTTGTAGGAAACTAAATAAAAATCAAGACGAAAAAGAAGAAGAAATTAACGCTCTGAAATATATCCAGAGCGGTATGATTAAATGCCTACCCCAATGGGCGTAATTGTTGCAGGCAGTAAGAATAACTATTTTACTTCAACAATATCCAACCGTTCCGATTGATAATCGGACTGATCTTCTATATCAACAACGGGTTGTATGGGTAATTCTTCGCGGTCAAAGGCGAGATCACCACCATCAATAACTTCGCTGCCGTGAGTGATATGTTTAAAATCGAATAAATTAAAATCGCTGAGATGAGATGGAACGACATTTTGTACCGCCCGAAACATGGTTTCAATTCTGCCCGGATAACGCTTATCCCATTCCCGTAACATATCCTTAATAACCTGGCGTTGCAGGTTGGGTTGTGAACCACAGAGATTACAAGGAATGATCGGGAATGCTTTGGCGGTTGCATAGCGCTCAATATCTTTCTCACGGCAATAGGCAAGCGGGCGAATGACAATATGTTTACCATCATCACTCATCAACTTTGGTGGCATACCTTTTAGTTTGCCACCGTAAAACATGTTGAGAAATAAAGTCTGCAAAATATCATCACGGTGATGGCCTAATGCAATTTTCGTTGCACCCAACTCAGTGGCTGTACGATATAAGATGCCACGGCGTAGACGGGAACAGAGTGAGCACGTTGTTTTACCTTCGGGTATTTTCTCTTTCACTATGCCATAAGTATTTTCTTCGACAATTTTATATTCGACACCCAGTTCATCCAGATAAGCGGGAAGGATATGCTCAGGAAAACCGGGTTGTTTCTGATCCAGATTAACTGCAACAAGTGAAAAATTAACCGGAGCGCTTTTTTGCAGATTTTGCAGGATAGACAGCAGAGTATAACTATCTTTACCACCAGAAAGGCAGACCATAATGCGATCACCTTCCTCAATCATATTGAAATCAGCGATTGCTTGACCGACATCACGGCGTAAACGCTTTTGTAATTTGTTCAGGTTATATTGTTGTTTCTGATCCACCACGGACACTCGTAGATAATGTTTAAATGGGATTTAGGGGGTGGAGTATACCATTTTTATTACCTGACACCTTAAAAGAGTTTGTGATAGGTTCCGCTCGTTTTTACCTGTTAATGCTAATCAATTGATAGCTTTTTCTGTTGTCGAAGGTGAAGAGCGCCCATACTCTGGATTCTATTGGTAACCGGTATCAGAATGGAGATGAAAATCGAATTACGGTGCTGTAATTCAATCATGGTCTGACTGTTGCTCAGCATGTTAATTATCAGCCGGTAAACTTCATTAAATTATTAGATAAATCTTCCCCATTGTTAATGATAGCGGCTGCTAACCGTGAAAAACTGGAACTAACATTTGATATTTATCGGACCTCTCCAATAGGTTCACAAGAACTTTTTTATTCCATCTTGCTCACTGGAGCAAGAATTTGCAATTTAAATGTTAATTATCCGCATGTTATTAATGATAATAATGGTCAGCCGGAGGAGGTTGTTTCAGTTCAGTATGCTAATATTACTTGTCGACATCATATGGCGGGAACATCAGGATATTGCATTTGGTATGAGATGGTTTATTGATGAATAAATTTTATACGCCTATGTTTTGGTTGGAATATAAATGTGTTTTTCAAATAGGTACATTGCCATTGATATGAAGAAGAATTCTTTCAAATATTAATGGTAATGAAATATATTTTTATTCAATAATTCAATTGATGTTACGCTGATTTAATAACCGACTTGCTTGAAAGCTTAATCCCTTAGGTTGTTGTACGATACAGAAACCGGGTTGAATGTTTATTTTCATATACTCTATTTGTTCTCGTAGTGGTTTTTAACATGTTAGTTCAACGTTAGGCAACGTAACTTCCTTATAGTTTCGCAACCATCATTGCTTAATCAAATGATAAGATTATTTTTAGCTTATAAATGTACAAGTTTTTAATTCTACAGTGCTATGTTTTCTTAGAAATCCTAAAGGTTATCGTGCGAATGATGCTGATCTAAATCTCAAAGCTGTAACCTATCATTAGCACTTTTCCATATTCCCTGTAAAATCTCTCCAACGATTTTCCTGCCTGTGCGGTACTTCTTGAACAGGTGGTAAATAAGGTCTGAATTGGATTTAAGGAACGAAATATATCAATTTTGTTACGTTACACCTTAAAACATTTGTGATAGATTCAGCCAGTTTTGTCTATTAATGTTAGTCGATTTGTTTTTCCTACTATAGAGAGTAAAGATATGAATGGATTTGTATATTTAGCAATGGCAATTGTTGCTGAGGTTATAGCAACGGCTTCATTAAAAGCCTCTGATGGGTTTAGTAAATTATTCCCTTCTATACTGGTCATTGTTGGATACGGCATCGCTTTCTGGGGGTTATCTCAGGTGGTCAAAGTGGTGCCATTGGGAATTGCTTACGCCATATGGTCTGGCTTGGGTATTGTGTTGGTTTCTATTGCCGCGATATTTTTATATCAGCAGAAACTGGATTGGGCGGCTATTTTAGGTATGGCTCTTATTGTTGCGGGTGTAATGGTCATAAACCTGCTTTCTAACAGTAGTGCACATTAATTAACAATTAATGGTGCTCCTGTTTTCCCGGAATCGTTTTCTGGAGAAGAAATATGTTAAACGTCAGTCATAAGAAAGGATTCCAGACAGTCTTATTAGGAGCACTCTTTAGTATTGCTGTATTAGCGGGTTGTAGTAGCCAGGCAGGGAAAATATCTATTCAATATCAGGCGATACAATACTTTCAACCGGAAGTTGCTCTTAGAGATAATGCCAGGGTAATTTGTTCTGATGCAGGTGGTATGCCTGCATTAGCAATACAATTAAACGGCGCGCAAGTACCTGTTTGCCAGTTGGCAAATGGTAAACGTTGTGATGAAAGGGCATTGTTGCAAGGTTCTTGTGCATCAATTTGAGATAGAAATCAAGCAACTCATTGATGATATGAGCAGGAACATGCCGTAGGGTTATTCGGTACTCTTTGGCATGATTCCGCGAGTATATTTGATTCATCAGACAATCATTTTTCGCTGTCTGAATGGGTAATTATTTACGGATAAAAAATTGGCTGATTAATACTAATACCGCAGCAACTAGGTAAGCAGCAAAAATACCGACTAGCCATTGTGGCATCTCTAATGTCAGGAATTGCCACTGTCTTACTGAACAATCACCTGTAGCTTCAAATACAGAAGGAAGCCATTGATTTAACGCCAACCATGAAGGGAAGTTTACGAAGAAGTCACAGGTATTAAATGGAGAAGGGTGTAACTGCATCATAGTATGTTCCCATGCGAGTTGCAGGCCGTTCCAGGCACTGTAGATCCACAAAATAATAGCCAGCCAGCGTAACGGCGTTTTTGGTGCGATCGCACCCAATACCCCGGCACCTAATATACCAAACAGCGCAACCCGTTCATAAATACACATCACGCAGGGTTGTAATTTCATCACATGTTGAAAATATAATGCCGTGCCTTCTAGTATTAGGGCGGTCAAGGTCATTAACAGCCATGCGCTTCGTCCTTGAGAACAGTGGTTTAAAAATCGCATCATTTCCGTTTTTCCATGCAGATTAAGATAAACAATTGAGCGTCTATTTTGCCGATTTACAGGTAACAAAAAAAGTCAATTAAGGTGAATCTGGCTTTTTTGGGGAAAAATAAAACCGTATTGAGCATGATCATTGCTCAATACGGCATGGGTTGGTTAATGCTATAAAACGAATTATTGCCGGTTATGGCAAAGCAATTAAGCCCCAATGAACCATCATGTCAGTGACTGGAATTAGCAGAAATTCCACACACAGCAAACCGACCAGAGTCATGACAATGGTATAAGGTAATGCCATTATCACCATGCGGCCATAAGATAAACGAATCAATGGCGATAATGCCGAGGTCAACAGGAACAGAAATGCGGCTTGTCCGTTAGGTGTTGCAACGGAAGGCAGGTTAGTGCCGGTATTAATCGCAACAGCCAGATATTCAAATTGTTTATGTGAAATTAGCCCCTCCTGCATGGCGGCTCTCGCTTCATTGATATAAACCGTACCGACAAACACGTTATCTGATACTGATGAGAGTAAGCCATTGAACAGATAGAACAGCGAAAGTTGAGAAGTTTCAGAAACCTGTAATACGAACTGAATAAATGGCGTAAACAGTTGCTGGTCAACGATGACTGCAACGATAGAAAAGAAAACTGTCAGTAATGCCGTGAATGGTAGTGCCTCTTCAAATGCCTTACCCAGTGCATGTTCTTCGGTAATACCACAGAACGACGTGGTTAGAATGATGACTGAAAGGCCAATCAGACCAACATCCGCCAGATGAAACGCCAACGCAATAATGAGCCATATCCCTATCAGCACTTGAGCAAGAAGCTGCACTTTTTCTTTACGGGTTCGTTTTGCGCTGGTTTTTTTATCATAATCTTCCAATACCTGTCGGACGCGTTCTGGCAATTCTGCACCATAACCGAACAGTTTAAAGTGTTCGACCAGAAAACAGACTAGCAGCCCGCAGATAAAGACAGGCAGGGTAATTGGAGCCATGCGAATAAAGAAGGTGACAAAATCCCAATTAACGTTTTTGGCGATAATCAGATTTTGTGGTTCTCCTACCATTGTCATCACACCACCGAGTGCAGTACCTAAACCTGCATGCATCATCAGGCTGCGCAAAAAAGCACGAAACTGTTCAAGAGTTTGTTTCTTTTTTGCTGTATCAATGTGATTGTCATGTTTAGAGTTAAGTACATCATGCTGATCAGTAATGAAGTTGTTGTAGATAGAATAGAAACCAAGGGAAACACTAATAACTACCGCGATAACTGTCAGGGCATCAAGAAATGCTGACAGGAATGCGCTGGCCAGGCAGAATGCCAAGGCAAGCATACGCTTGGATTTTATGGAGAGCAGGAGTTTAGTGAAGGCAAATAATAGTAATTGCTTCATAAAGTAAATTCCTGCGACCATAAATATCAGCAACAGTACAACTTCCAAGTTATTAGCAATTTCATGACCGACTTGTTGAGGTGAGGTCATGCCGATGATGACCGCTTCAATTGCCAACAGGCCACCTGGTTGTAACGGGTAACATTTAAGTGCCATTGCTAAAGTAAAGATAAATTCGATAACAAGCAGCCAGCTGGCGACAAATGGGTTAATAAAGAAGAATATCAATGGGTTGATGATGAGAAAGATGATGATAGCTAGCTTATACCAATCTGGCGAGTTGCCGAGAAAGTTTTTTACCGCTGTTTTTAGGATACTGGTTTCCATTGCAATTAAAGTTCCTCTAAATTCGTAAGATCGCGTTCTTTAAACAATAGTACGCTTTAATACAGAATATTTTAAGGGAAATGAGACATAATTAAGCATTAGTACGCTTTTTTTCATGACCGCCTTTACGCTTTCTAGACTACATAGCTATATTGAAGTTGCGTATTCTGATATAATTTCATCTATTATTAGTTGAAAAAGTCACGTTGGAATAATAAAAATATGGTCATTAAGGCTCAAAGTCCCGCAGGTTTTGCGGAAGAGTATATTATTGAGAGTATATGGAACGGTCGTTTTCCTCCAGGCTCCATTCTTCCGGCAGAACGTGAATTATCTGAGTTAATTGGTGTGACAAGGACTACCCTGCGTGAAGTATTGCAGCGTTTGGCTCGTGATGGATGGTTAACTATTCAGCATGGCAAACCAACAAAAGTGAATAACTTTTGGGAAACATCGGGTCTTAATATTTTAGAGACTCTGGCCCGTCTTGATCACGATCGCGTTCCTGAATTGATTGATAACCTACTGGCGGTAAGAACGAATATTGCGGCGATATTCATTCGCACCGCTTTTAAGCATAATCCGAGTAAATCATTGGAAGTACTGGCGGAAAAAGAGCATGTGGAAGATAACTCAGAATCATTTAGTACGCTAGATTATGATATTTTCCGTGGCTTGGCTTTTGCTTCGGGTAATCCAATTTACGGCCTTATTATCAATGGGTTGAAAGGGCTATATACCCGTATAGGGCGTTATTACTTCTCTAATCCTGAGGCGCGTAAATTGGCGCTGAATTTTTATCAGCAACTGGTGATATTATGTCGTGATAAATCCTACGATAACATCATGGAATGTGTACGTAATTATGGTAAAGAGAGCGGTGTTATTTGGCACAGTATGCAAAGTACGATGCCAAGTGATTTGTCTGAAGTGTGTCGCTGATATCTCGTTAGTGTTTTTACTTAATTCCAGACCTTATCCGATCTATTAGTTTCAAATCAAAATTATTTTGAGTTGTCCCGGTGCGGAATGTTCTGTACCGGGAGCTTTGTTTTTTCTCATCTAATCTCAAGCCAATCGTTAATTTCTCTATTTTAGAATATTATTCTGACTTTTGGGTTTTTATTTGAATTTTTATTCCGATTAATTGGTGGTTATTGGTATCTTGTGGTTGTTTAATTGATTCGTTTTTTTCACCGAAAAACTCAAAATAATGACTTGATATGAAATAATTAGCAGGCGATTCATATCGTAATTATTATCTTAATTTTATGATTTTGATATTAATTTTTATAATTTGGTTAGGTATGAATCACAAATAAGCCTGTTGCATAAATGTAATATAATTGTGACCTAAATCATAAATGTAGATTATTGACGTGACCGATGATTGTTCTATATTGGTTTTTTATAAACAGCATATTATGCTTGCCTAAAATTTTAAATCATCCGGGGGCATGATGAAAATCCTTATTTTAGGTAGTGGTGTTATTGGTGTAACCAGTGCCTGGTATTTGGTACAGCAAGGTCATGAAGTCACTGTCATTGATCGCCAGGGAAGTGCTGCTGAGGAAACCAGTGCGGCTAATGCCGGGCAGATCTCGCCGGGATACGCGACCCCGTGGGGAGCGCCGGGTATTCCATTGAAAGCGATTAAGTGGATGTTTCAACGTCATGCTCCGTTGGCTATTCGTCCGGATGGATCGCTGTTTCAGTTACGCTGGATGTGGCAGATGTTGCGTAATTGTGATGCAAGTCACTATGCGATAAATAAGAGTCGGATGGTACGGCTGGCAGAGTACAGTCGTGACTGTATCAAACAGTTGAGGGCAGATACGGGTATTCAATATGAAGGGCGTCAAGGGGGCACGCTTCAGTTATTCCGCACCAATAAGCAGTTTGATAATGCGATGAATGACATAGCCATTCTTGAGCAGGAAGGTGTTCCTTACAATTTATTAACGGCAGATAAACTAGCGACGGTAGAGCCAGCCTTGGCACATGTCGCTCACAAACTAACTGGGGGATTGCAATTACCGAACGACGAGACGGGTGATTGTCAGCTTTTTACTAAAGAGTTGGTAAAAATGGCAGAAGCGGCAGGTGTAACGTTTTTGTTTAATAAACAGGTCAAACAGTTATTGGTCGAAGGGCATCGGATTACCGGCGTCCAGTGTGAAGATGGCGTTATGACAGCAGACAACTATGTTGTTGCAATGGGCGCTTATTCCACTGAATTGCTGAAAGGTGTTGTCAAAATTCCAGTATATCCACTGAAAGGTTATTCATTAACCATGCCTATTGTCGATGCGGAACGGGCTCCGGTATCTACTGCATTGGATGAAACATACAAAATTGCGATTACCCGGTTTGATAACCGTATTCGCGTGGGTGGAATGGCCGAAGTTGTCGGTTTCAATTTGGATCTGCTTAAAGCTCGTTATGAAACATTGAAAATGGTGGTGCAAGACCTTTATCCCGGTGGGGGCGATATTACTCAGGCTCGTTTTTGGACAGGATTACGTCCGATGACGCCAGATGGTACCCCAATTGTTGGCCCGACTGAATATCACAATCTCTACTTAAATACAGGGCATGGGACATTGGGATGGACAATGGCATGTGGTTCCAGTCAGTTACTGGCTGATATTATTTCAGGTAAAAAGCCCGCCATTGCATCCGATGATTTATCAGTATTTCGTTATGTTAATGGTTTTAATACAATATTGAAAACAACATTGGTGCCATTTAGCCATCAATTACACATTGAACTGAGAGGCTAATAGAATATGCCACGTCCGATTTCGGCAACGATCCATCTTGATGCATTGGGAAATAATCTGGCGATTATTCGTAATAAGGTCGGTAATAGTAAAATCTGGGCTGTTGTTAAAGCAAATGCTTATGGGCATGGTCTGCATTGTATATGGCGGTATCTCGATCAGGCTGATGGATTTGCTTTACTTGATTTTCATGAAGCGATTTTATTGCGGGAGCAGGGGTGGCAGGGATCAATCTTGTTATTGGAAGGGTTTTTCAAACCCGAAGATTTGCCAATAATTGATGAATATCAGTTGACAACGGTAGTGCATAGCCATTGGCAACTTGAAGCAATAGAAGCGGCCAATTTGAGTAAACCCATCGATATTTATCTCAAACTCAATAGCGGTATGAATCGATTGGGATTTCCCGTGGATCAATATAGCGCGGTTTTATCATTAGCAAGAGGTATCCGGCAAATTGGGCAAATAACGTTAATGTCACATTTTGCGAATGCGGATAATAAGGAGATCGGCGTTACTGAACAACTTAACGTTATTAATTCGGTCAGTCAGGGATTGGATATTTCTCAATGTCTGGCTAATTCAGCCGCTTCTTTGTGGTATCCACAAACTCATAGAGATTGGGTACGTCCCGGTATTGTGCTTTATGGTGCCTCACCGAGTGGAAAATGGAAAGATATTGCCGATATTGGGTTGAAAGCAGTGATGAGTCTGCAAAGTGAGATTATTGCTATTCAGAATCTCAAGGCAGGAGACAAAATTGGTTATGGCAGTAAATATACAGCGTCAGGCCCTATGCGAGTCGGTACCGTCGCCTGTGGCTATGCCGATGGTTATCCCCGTCGTGCAATGACGGGAACACCGATTATGGTCGATGGCGTCAGGACCCAAGTATTAGGTACAGTATCAATGGACATGTTGTCGGTGGATTTAACGCCGTGTCCTCAGGCCCAAATTGGCGCTCCTGTTGAATTATGGGGGCAAAATTTGCCGGTGGATGATGTGGCGGAGAGCTCTGGAACAATTGGCTATGAATTATTGTGCGCATTGGCGGATCGGGTCCCGGTATCTATAATGTCGTTAAATACCAGAATGCCGTTAAATACCCGATAGCGTGTTAAATAGTAGTGAGTTTCTGGTATTATTGCAGGAAGTAAGTTACCGTTTTCGCTAAATTAATATATCTTTGTTTTCTATAATTTGTTTATTTTCGTCAGAAAAATTGGGTGGGCACTATACCTAATAGATTTCGAGTTGCAGCGTGGCGGCAAGTGAACGAATCCCTAGGAGCATAGATAACGATGTGACTGGGGTGAGTGAAAGCAGCCAACAAAGCAGCAGCTTGAAAGATAAAGGGTATAAACATATTGTGCTCTTTGAGAAACATAGGACATTATTACTTGGAAATGAGGGAAACGATCTTTTACACTTGATATAGCTAATCGCATAATTGTTTTAAAGGAAATAGTTAATCATGATCAACAAAGCTAAAATTTTAGCCACAGTCGTCACTCTTTGTCTTTCTTCATCTTTAGCTTATGCGGGGCAGTGGTCAATTGGTGCCTCTGTTTTGGCTGAGGCATCACCTTATAAAGGGGTAAAGAATAAAGATAAAGTGTTGTTTGTTCCAATGGTTAATTATGAAAGTGACAATTTCTATTTTCATACTTTAGCCGCTGGGTATTATTTGTGGAATGAACCAAAAGATCAGCTATCTTTAGATGTTTATTACTATCCGCAAAATTTCCGCCCAAAAGATAATGAAGATAAGCAGATGAAAAAGCTGGATCGTCGCCATGATACCATGATGGGCGGTCTTAGTTATCGTCATATTGAAGATTGGGGAACGTTGCGTAGCTCTTTTGCTGCGGATACGTTGAGTAAAAGTAAAGGCATAACGATTGACCTGGCTTATTTATATGAATTTAAAAGTGATGATTGGTCATTACAACCAGGATTAGGTGTGGTTTGGAATAGTAAAAAACAAAATCGTTATGAATATGGCATTAAAGATAGTGAATCTCGCCGTAGCGGATTAGAAAAACACACGCCAGATGATAGTTGGACTCCCTATCTGGAATTATCTGCTAATTATAAATTTAACCAGGAATGGGCTGTATTTATGATGGGGCGTGTTGAGCGTTTACCGAGTGAAATTAAAGATAGTCCGATGGTTAATAAGTCATATTCAAGTATTGTTTGGACAGGTGTTACATATAGTTTTTAATTACTCATGGCAATAATATTGGATAGAGACTGAATTCATGGGATAGTATTCAGTCTTTTTAATGTGAATGAGTGAGATATTTACGGGTAGTCTTTCCGGCAACGGATTAAAACCGAAATATGGGCTGGACTGTCATCTTTAGAGATTAGTGGCTTATTGATGCGAGCTGTTTCTACACAAACCATATTTTTATAATCTTCATTGTCCATATCTTTCATACTGTTTGACGATTGAACACCTGGATTCCAGCATACAACATCACTGTGATGGTAATGGTGAATTTCAATAGTCCGTTTCAGCGATTTATCCCTTATCAAATTAAAATTTTCCGGCTCGGTATATACCTTATGGATTTCAAGATGCATCGCGACGGCAAGGGAGCGAATCCCCGGGAGCATAGCGAACTATGTGACCGGGGTGAGTGAGTGCAGCCAACAAAGAGGCAACTTGAAAGATAACGGGTATAAATGCGATCAGTGCGGCCATTGAACATAAGATGCTCTACCGTGGTGTGTTGCTCTTTGTCAGCAACCGTATCAATAAAATGTTTACCTAAACCGCTAATTGAAACCTGATTAATATCGCCTATATTCAGATAAGTGTGCAGGGCACAAGTTGCTTGATAATCACCATAGGTTTCCAGCTCCACTTCACAGGTTTCACACAGTTTGAAACGGGCAATCAAGGTAAAATCATAAGGCCACAATTTATGGGTATATTCATTGTCTTTCAGCGTGAAAGTTAATATGACGCCATTTTCATGTTCATTATGTGCGCTAAATTCCCAGGGCAGAATTCTGGCAAAGCCGTGACTTGGTGCTCCGGCGGAACCAAACCAAGGCCAACAAATAGGTATACCACCGCGGATAGCGGTACCTGCTCCAAATGCGGTTTTCTTGCTTAGCCATAACCCCGGCTCTTCACCACTGGGTTGCCAGACGATGAGATGCGCCCCTTGCAGGCTGATGGCACCACGAACTTTAGGATGAGAGACGACTATCAGTGGAAAGCCATCTATATTTCGTTGACTAATAGCAGGAGAAATCTGTTCGGCAATCGGCAACGTAAAAATTTTATCGTTCATGCGTATAACCTTGTAAAACCAAAGCTGGGATAATGGCAATCGCCCAAGAATAACGCATGTTGTACACAGATTGAAACAAAAGAGCTGCCGGGGAAGGCAGCTCTTTTCAGACAAGGTAATGACTCGGTTATTTGGAAATATGAGCAATCAGATCCAGAACTTTGTTAGAGTAACCCGTTTCGTTGTCATACCAGGAAACCAGTTTCACAAAGTTGTCGTTCAGAGCGATACCTGCTTTTGCGTCAAACACAGAAGTCAGTTTTTCGCCATTGAAATCGTTAGATACGACGTCATCTTCGGTGTAACCCAGAACGCCTTTCAGTTCACCTTCCGCCGCGTCTTTGATTGCATCACAGATTTGTTGATAAGTGGCTGATTTTTCCAGACGTACAGTCAGGTCAACAACCGATACGTTAGGAGTAGGAACGCGGAAAGCCATGCCAGTCAGCTTACCATTGAGTTCAGGGATAACTTTACCAACAGCTTTAGCTGCGCCGGTAGATGATGGGATAATATTCTGAGCAGCGCCACGACCACCACGCCAATCTTTCGCGGAAGGACCGTCAACGGTTTTCTGAGTTGCCGTTGTTGCGTGAACAGTGGTCATCAGCCCTTCAACAATGCCGAATTTATCATTGATAACTTTAGCCAGCGGTGCCAGACAGTTAGTGGTACAGGAAGCATTGGAGACGATCTCCTGGCCTGCATAAGTTTGGTGATTAACCCCCATAACAAACATAGGCGTGTCATCTTTGGACGGGCCGGTCAGAACAACTTTTTTCGCACCAGCGGCAATGTGCTTACGTGCAGTTTCGTCAGTCAGGAAGATACCTGTTGCTTCTGCAACAACATCAACACCTACTTCGTTCCATTTTAGATTAGCTGGATCTCTTTCTGCTGTAACGCGGATAACTTTGCCGTTAACAATCAGGTGGCCGTCTTTTACTTCAACAGTGCCGTTGAAGCGACCGTGAGTTGAATCGTATTTCAGCATGTAAGCCATGTATTCGGCGTCGAGCAAATCGTTGATTGCAACGATTTCGATGTCTGAACGTTCTTGTGCAGCACGGAAAACAATACGGCCAATACGACCAAAACCGTTGATACCTACTTTGATAGTCATAGTGTTCCACCAGCTATTTTTTAGTGAATTAAAAATTATTACTAAAGTTACCAAAACCTTGCCAGCCGTCAAGCGGAATCGTGTCAATAGCCGAAAAACATTAGCTTTGAGTTCATCATTTAGACGCTTGCTATAGGGTACTGGCCATCGAGCCGCCCACCATTATCAAGGTGCAGACAGATATTGAAAGTTAATTGGTTAGATATGCGAGTCACATCACAAATAGCAGGATAAACAGATTCAGTTAACCGCTTAAAATAAATTCCACTGATGTAATGTTAATTTTTTGTTATTATTAATCAATTTTATTGAGAACATGAGTCTTATTATTAAGGTGGTCGTTATGGCTAAGAACCCTGAAATTTCCCTTTATAAAGAACTTACTGATATTCAGCATCATGTAACCCAGAATGCCGGGACAGAGCCGCCATTCTCAGGGAAATTGCTACAGAATAAGAAAAGTGGCGTGTATCATTGTTTGTGCTGCGAGCAGCCGTTATTTATGTCCGACACTAAATTTGATTCTGGTTGTGGCTGGCCGAGTTTTTACCAGCCTGCCACTCATGATGCAGTGCAGTATCTTGATGATGATAGTCACAATATGCATCGTATTGAGGTTCGTTGCGGTCATTGTAACGCTCATTTGGGGCATGTGTTCCCTGATGGCCCGCAACCAACAGGAGAGCGTTTTTGTATCAACTCGGCTGCATTAAGCTTTACTGATGAAAATACAGGCGAAAAAACAGCAGGTTAATTGTTTTTATTATTGCGGGCATAATCTTAGTTTACGCTAAAAATCGTTTCAGCTAATTCTGGAAAATAATGAGGAAATATCAATGGAACTGGATGATCTGTTATCTGTAATGACACCAGAAATATATCAACGCCTGGTTCAGGCAGTAGAACTGGGTAAATGGCAGGATGGTGTACCTCTAACGGCAGAGCAGAAAGAGTATAGTTTGCAAATGATTATGCTATGGCAATCAAGGCATAATCATGATCCGCAACATATGACGATTGGTACTGATGGTCAGTTGGTGATGAAGAGTAAACAAGAACTGAAAGCGATCTTTCAATCTGAAATGGTGGCAACATTCAAACCATAATCTTTGGCGAATAGGTGATGAAAAGGCTGAGTGTGTAAAACTCAGCCTGGCCTTGGATTGATAATAATCAGAGGAGAGCTTCTTCGAGTTGATCAAGTTCTATCAATATAGCGCCTTGCTCTTTTAGCTCTTTGAATGCTGATTGGCTATCATTTGGACTAAGGTTAACCCCTCGACAACCGTCAGTAATGATCCAGGTTTCATAACCTAATGCCAGCGCATCCAGCGCGGTAAATTTCACACAATAGTCAGTGGCGATACCAATAATAAACAGACGTTGAATTTGCTGTGCTTGCAACCAGTCATCAAGCCGGGTTTTATTCTGATGGCCGTTGTCGAAGAACGCACTGTAGCTGTCGATCTGTGGATTTTCACCTTTGTGGAAAATTTCGAGAATTGCCTGCTTGTTTAGCTGTGGATGGAAATCAGCGCCAGGCTGACTTTGAACGCAGTGTACCGGCCACCATACTTGTGGAATACCGTTTAATAGACCGATATCACCGATCTTCTGGCCGGAATTTACGGCGAAGCTCATATGTTCAGCAGGATGCCAGTCTTGGCTGGCAATAGTGCTGATATTGTGTTTCAGACAAATAGCAATTGCTTGATTTGCCGCAACAATGACTTGTTCACTCTCTTCTACGGCTAAAGCGCCGCCGGTACAGAAGTCGTTCTGTAGATCAATAAGTAATAGGGCTGTTTTCATCTCTTTCCTTGATTATTTATCAATATAACTTAATTCACCACGTAAATTTTGTTGCATTAAATAACGAATTTTTTCATTGCTATAGGGTTGACTGAGTAAATAGTGCAACTTGGTTAAAGTTGCTTCAAAAGTCATATCGTAGCCGCTTATCACCCCCGCTTCGGCCAGAGCATGGCCCGTTGCATAACCTTCCATATTTACTCGGCCAGAAATGCATTGCGTCAAATTAACAACCACGATCCCTCTTTCTGTTGCCTGTCTTAGCTCTTTCAATAATTCAGGGTGTTGAGGCGCGTTTCCGACGCCATACGAGCGCAGGATGAGAGCCTTAACCGGTTGCATTAAAATATTATTCACAACCTGACTGGAAAGGCCGGGATAAATGGTGATTACGCCAATGGGCTGAGGGGTAATCCGATGAGTAATAAACTCACCGTGATTGGTAGGAGCAGAACATGCATTGAAGGTTTTGATGTTAATACCGGCCTCCATTAATGGAGAACAGTTTGGTGAGGCAAAAGCATCGAAACCGTCGGCATGGGCTTTGACGGTCCGGTTCCCACGAAACAGTTTATTATTGAAAAACAGGCTGACCTCGTTAACGGGGTAATTAGCGGCAAGATAAAGCGCATTCAACAAGTTTGTCTGCCCATCGGAGCGCAGTGCTTCCAGCGGGATTTGTGACCCAGTGACAATGACTGGCTTACCTAGATTCTCAAACATAAAGGAGAGGGCGGATGCCGTGAATGCCATTGTATCCGTACCATGCAGGATCACGAACCCATCATAATCATGGTAGTTTTCTCGGATATCATCAGCGATAAATTGCCAGTCTTCTGGGGTCATATCAGAAGAATCGATCAATGGTTGATGTTCTCGGATGGTGAATGTCGGCATTTCCGGTCGATGGAATTCGGGCATCTTTGTTAGTTGGTGTTGTAAATGCCCGGAAACGGGAATGTATCCCTGAGATGAGTGTTGCATCCCAATGGTTCCGCCAGTATAGACGACATAAATAGATTTCTTCTGCATGATTGTACCTCATAAAAAGATCAGCAGGATTATATACCCGTTATCTTTCAAGTTGCCTCTTTGTTGGCTGCATTCGCTCACCCCGGTCACATAGTTCGCTATGCTCCCGGGGATTCGCTCCCTTGCCGTCGCGATACATCTTGAAATCCATAGGGTATAGGAGTATTACAAAATAAAAAAAGCCTGACAGGGCAATCTGTCAGGCTAAATTAATCGAGCTATTACTAGCATCATGGATTGTTATCGGTTGTTTAGCGAATATCTCCGCAATTTAAACAGAATGCATAACGATTTTGTGGATCATTCAGATGGCGATAGAACTCACTCTGTTGTTTTACTTCCTGAGCTACTTGCACCAATGGCGCGGGGAGCCAGGCTTGAACCGCTTCCGGTACGATAGCTTGCGCGGTTGTTGTCAACTGGCTCATCAGCAACTCACTGAATGACATTTCAGGTTGCATCCAGTCAAGCGCTGGGTTATCCAATTTTGCCAATTCAGCCGCTTTGGTGACCGCATCATCAAAATCCCCTAATTGGTCGACCAATCCATTGGTTTTCGCATCGTTACCAATCCACACATGCCCCTGAGCAATTTCATCGATTTCTTCACGTGTTTTATGGCGTGAAGCAGCAACAAGGTCAATAAAGTTGTTATAGCCATTCTCAATATTAAGCTGCATCAGTGCCGAGAACTCTTTACTGAGTCCTTTAGTAACAGAAATGCCCGCGAGTGGTGTCGTGGAGACGCCATCAGTGTGGATACCAATATGTTCCAGACTGTTTTCATAAGTGGTGATGACACCGAAGATACCGATGGAACCCGTCAACGTACTTTGGTTTGCGATGATGTAATTAGCCGGGGTAGCGATCCAGTAGCCACCGGATGCCGCCATTCCCCCCATGGAAACCACCACGGGTTTATTCGTTGCACGTAGCGCAGCCAGTTCAGTGCGGATAACATCAGAAGCACTCACACTGCCACCAGGGCTGTTTACCCGCAGAATAACGGCTTTGATATTATCATCCAGACGAGCTTGACGAATCTGAGCGGCGGTTGTGTCACCGCCAACCATGCCTTGAGTCTGTTGCCCATCGACGATTGCACCTTGTGCGACAATAACGGCGATATTGCCTTTGGATGATAACCTGCCTTCCACCAATTGCGGGGCATAATCATAAATGCTGATAGCATTGAAGTGACGGTTTTTCTCGTCCCAACCAAAGGTTTTTGTCATGTCACTTTCAATGACATTGCGCGGCGCCACATAATCGACCAGTTTGTATTTAAGTGCATATTGCGCATTGTCTCCGCCAACAACACGTAAGTTAGCAATCATCTCATCAGCGCCAGGGAATACTTGATGAACAGAGAGCTTGCGGTTGGTAGCGACAGTATTGAGGTAGTTGTGCCACAGCCCGTTGACCCAACGGCTATCAGCCTCGCGGGCAGCGGGGGACATATCATCACGCATAACCGGTTCAACGGCTGATTTATATGTGCCGACGCGGAAAATATGCGTGGTGACTTTCAGTGAATCCAGCAGGGATTTATAATACAAATTATTGGTTGAATAGCCATAAAGGCCAACCGTTCCTTGTGGTGATAGATAGATTTTATCGGCAAAGGTAGCCAGATAATATTGCGACTGATTATAACTATCACTGATAGCATAAACCGGTTTACCGGAAGTTTTAAACTCATTAATTGCCTTACCGATATACTGCATGGAGGGCTGGTCGGTGCCGATGAAATCATCAAGTTTCAGCACTAGCCCGGTGATTTTGTTATCGGTTTTTGCTTGGCGAATGCTATCAACAATATCAAACAGGGAGTTTTCCTGGAATTGATTGCTGGATGTACCAAACAACTCACGGCCTAATTGAGTCAATGGAGTACGGCTGGAGACCTGATCCACAATGATACCGGTGAGATTGACATATAATGCTCCTTGATAACTATCCGCCGTTTTGTTTGGCTGTTGGTAAATCAGAAAACCGCCAACCACAACCAGAATTAGCATGATAAAAATCAAGTTTGAAATGACTTCCCGAATAAAATTTAATAGTCGCCAACTCCATTTAAATAATCTTGCGATCAACTTCCATAAAATACGCATATCATCTCCAAAACTAGGATCAAGTGAAGCTATCCTAATGATCAGACATGTAAATGTCAGCTTCAAATAGTGGCATATTGTCTGAAAAGATAGCTTTGGGGCTTTTATTTGTTAACAAATAAACAGAAAATGCTAGCTTATAACAAAATACATTACCCAGGAGAGAAAAAATGGATGCACTAGAACTTTTGTTGAACAGACGTTCAGTATCACGTTTAACCACCCCGGCACCTCAAGGTGAAGCATTACAGCATATTTTGGCGGCGGGAATGAGAGCACCTGATCATGGCGCATTACGTCCGTGGCACTTTACTGTCATGCAGGATGAAGGTATTGAGCGATTCAGTCGATTACTCCATCAAGCAGCCATTGATAGTAACCTGGGTGCCGAGGCGGAAGAAAAAGCGAAAAATGCACCTTATCGTGCACCATTAATCATCGCGGTTATGGCAAAAGTGGCTGAGAATTCCAAAATACCTGAATGGGAACAGGTGGTTTCGGCTGGTTGTGCTGTACATGCGATGCAAATGGCTGCTGTGGCTCAAGGGTTTGGTGGTATCTGGCGTACGGGTTCATGGACTGATGATCATACCGTGCGTGCCGGTTTGGGTTGTCATGAACATGACAAAATAGTGGGTTTTCTCTACCTTGGAACGCCTGCGCTAAAAGCGCCAAATAAGGTTACTGCGCCTGATATGACCAATTTTGTCAGCTATTTGTAACGGGGCCTATTATGTCAACAGAAGTTCGTCTTACCCAATACAGCCACGGTGCTGGGTGCGGTTGTAAAATTTCACCAAAAGTTTTGGAAACCATTCTGCATAGTGAGCAGGAAAAATTTCTTGATCCTCACTTACTGGTGGGTAATGAAACCCGTGATGATGCTGCGGTTTATGATATTGGCAATGGTACCGGCATTATCAGTACGACAGATTTCTTCATGCCGATTGTCGATGATCCATTTGATTTTGGGCGCATTGCTGCCACAAATGCTATCAGCGATATTTATGCAATGGGCGGTAAGCCTATTATGGCGATAGCTATTTTGGGATGGCCGATTGATAAATTGGCGCCGGAAATGGCCCGTAAGGTGATTGAAGGTGGCCGGGCTGCATGTAAAGAGGCTGGGATTGTACTGGCGGGAGGGCACTCTATTGATGCACCTGAACCTATTTTTGGTCTGGCTGTAACTGGTATCGTTAATATTGACCGAGTGAAACAGAACAGTGCCGCGCAAGCGGGAAGCCAGCTATTTCTGACAAAACCACTTGGAATCGGTGTATTGACCACGGCGGAGAAAAAAGGCTTGCTGTTACCTGAACATCAGGGCGTCGCGATAGAAACCATGTGCCGCTTAAATAAATTGGGGATGGATTTTGCCGAGGTGGCTGGCGTTACAGCAATGACCGATGTAACCGGGTTTGGTCTTTTAGGGCATTTAAGTGAAATTTGTCAAGGATCGGGGGTTCAGGCAACGCTCCATTTTGCAAAAGTGCCTAAACTGCCGGAAGTGGAATCCTACATTGAAAAGGGTTGTGTTCCGGGGGGAACTGGGCGTAACTTTGATAGTTACGGTCATCTTATTGGTGAAATGACAGAACGTCAGCGCAAACTGTTATGTGATCCGCAAACATCCGGTGGCCTGCTGTTGGCTGTTCTACCAGAAGCCATGGACGAAGTGAAAGCGATTGCACGATGTCATGGCATCGAACTGACCGCGATTGGTGAATTGTCTGAGCAACAGTCAGGCAGAGTACTCATTGAGGTTAATGAATAATATCCATGCGGCTTTTTATTGCAGAAAAACCAAGTCTAGCCAGGGCGATTGCCGATATTTTACCAAAACCGCATCGCCGTGGTGATGGCTTTATCGCTTGTGGAGATAACCAGTTTGTTACCTGGTGTATTGGGCACTTGTTGGAACAGGCGGAACCTGATGCCTATGACAGTCGTTTTGCTCGTTGGTCATTAGTTGATCTTCCAATCATTCCTGAAAAATGGCAGTTAAAACCGCGACCTTCTGTTGAGAAACAACTCAACATTATCCAGATGTTGTTGGAAAAAGCCGATGAAATAGTGCATGCCGGTGACCCAGATCGGGAAGGGCAACTGTTAGTGGATGAGGTTCTGGATTTTTTGAAACTGGATGCCGTGAGGCGGAAAAATGTTCGTCGTTGCTTGATAAGTGATCTAAATCCGCAAGCGGTGACCAGAGCTGTTGATCGGTTAAGAGATAACCGGGATTTTATTCCGCTATGTGTTTCAGCTCTCGCCAGAGCTAGGGCTGATTGGCTTTATGGCATTAATATGACCCGTGCTTATACCTTGCTTGGCCGCAATGCGGGGTATCAGGGGGTATTATCTGTCGGGCGGGTTCAGACCCCTATTTTGGGTTTAGTTGTTCGCCGGGATGAAGAGATTGAGCATTTCGTACCCAAAGATTTTTTTGAGGTGAAAGCGCATATTGTGACGCCGAAAGATGAACGTTTTATCGCTATCTGGCAACCAAGTGAATCTTGTATCGATTTTTTGGATGAAGAAGGGCGATTGATCCACCGGCTTCTGGCTGAACATGTTGTTGCCAGAATAACCGGTCAACCAGCCTATGTGATCTCTTATCAGGATAAACGGGAATCTGAAGTCGCTCCTTTGCCATTTTCATTATCTTCTTTGCAAATTGAAGCCGCGAAACGTTTTGGCCTAAATGCGCAGCAAGTATTGGATATTTGTCAGCGATTGTATGAAACACATAAGTTAATTACTTATCCCCGTTCTGATTGTCGTTATTTGCCCGATGAACACTTTGCTGGTCGTCATTCAGTGCTTAATGCGATATCTATTCATGCAACAAATCTATTGCCACAAAAGTTACTGGAAATAGATAGAAAGAATCGTTGTTGGGACGATAAAAAAGTTGATGCTCACCATGCAATTATTCCTACAGCTAGAAGTAGTCATATAAATTTGACGGATAACGAGGCTAATATTTATGGTTTGATTGCCCGACAATATTTGATGCAATTTTTCCCGGATGCCATATTCCGTAAATGTGTTATTGAATTGGAAATTGCGGGTGGAAAATTTATTGCTAAAGCCCGTTTTCTTGCTGAGGCAGGTTGGAGAACGTTGCTTGGAAATAAAGAGCGTGATGAAGAGAATGACGGAACGCCATTACCGGTTGTTGCTAAAGGTGATGAATTATTGTGTGAAAGAGGAGAGGTGGTAGAGCGCCAAACCCAACCGCCGAAACCATTTACTGATGCGACGATCCTTTCTGCCATGACCGGAATTGCCCGTTTTGTACAGGATAAGGAACTGAAAAAAGTTCTTCGTGCAACAGATGGGCTAGGAACGGAAGCGACGCGGGCTGGCATTATCGAACTGTTGTTTAAACGGGAGTTTCTTTATAAAAAAGGGCGTCATATTCATGCGACACCTGCGGGTAGGGCGTTGATTCACGTATTGCCTGATATGGCCGCTTTACCGGATATGACCGCCCATTGGGAGTCTCGGTTAACGCAAATTAGTGAAAAACAGTTCCGCTATCAAGATTTCATGGTGCCACTTGAGGAGACATTGCAACAATTAATTTGGCAGGCTAAACAGGACCGTAATTTAACCGCTTTTCGTGACTTACCACCACTCCCAGTGAAAGATAAAAAAGGGAAAAAAATGAAAGCAACGAAAAACACCAAAATAGCTGCGCCATAGAGCGCAGCAATTATTGCGTTATTTTAAAAAACAATTGATATACCCTTCATCTTTCAAGCTGCTGCTTTGTTGGCTGCTTTCACTCACCCCAGTCACATCGTTAGCTATGCTCCTGGGGATTCATTCACTTGCCGCCGCGCTGCAACTCGAAATCTATTAGGTATATTCGGTGTTAACAGAATATCAAATTTCAAATTCTGCCCAAACTGGGGCATGATCTGACGGTTTTTCCATTTCACGGATTTTGTAATCAATACCTGTTGCGATACAGCGCTCCGCCAAGGGTTTACTTGCAAGCAGTAAATCAATCCGCAATCCTCGGTTATCATCAAACCCTTTGGATCGATAATCAAACCAGGAAAATTGGTCATTACATTCAGGATTGAGATGCCGGAATGTATCAACCAAACCCCAATTTTTCAGGCGATCCATCCAATCTCTCTCTTCAGGCAGAAAAGAACATTTACCTGCTTTTAACCAGCGTTTTTGGTTGTTCTCACCAATTCCGATATCCAGATCTGTCGGGCTGATATTCATATCACCCATGATAATCACGTGTGATTGAGGGGTTAAGTTTTGCTCCAGGTAGTTTTGCAGATCCTGATAAAATTTCTCTTTTGCCGGAAATTTCACTGGATGTTCACGATTTTCTCCCTGTGGGAAATAGCCATTAATAACGGTCAATGACCCGTGTGGGGTTTCCATTTCCGCCATGATAACCCGGCGTTGAGCATCTTCATCATCCCCTGGAAACCCACGATACACCGCAAGAGGCACCTGGCGCGTTAACAGTGCAACGCCGTAATGGGCTTTCTGGCCGTAATAAAATACATGATAGCCAAGTTTCCCAACCTCTTCTAAAGGAAACACTTCATCATGAACTTTTGTTTCCTGTAGGCCGATAACATCGGGTTGATGTTGCTCGATGATCGCAGCTAACTGATGGGGGCGGGCACGTAGTCCATTAATATTAAAAGAGATAAATTTCATCTTTTACAGCCATCCAGTAAAAAGACACAGGAACAATAGTAACAGATGGATCTTAAAAAGTAACTATTGACAATGGTCAGCACGAAATAGTAACGGATCCCCTAATATTATAATTTGCTGTGAAAAATATAATAATTTGTGGTGAGAAAGAGCCTTGGTTAGACCGTTTTTATCTCTAGTGTTACAAAAATTGATTACTGAAAAATGTAGAACCCTATCCTAATCTTTGATAGAAAATTGAGCTCGTTAGTAATGTTTATATTTTCTAATGGTTGATTGGTTGAGATTAATTTTTGAACCATGATAAACATGAATAATAGAGTTTATTGAGCCACCTATGTATTGAACATACGCTTTTTTTATGTGGTATATGTTTGAGAAGTATTTGTTTTTTTGTACAAAATTTATGCCTTCACAGTATCAAACTTGATTTAGCTGTCATTTGGTGAAGGCTATTTCAAAGAAATTATTTTAGCCACAAGTTATATAGGAACGGTGAATTATGTTTTTTTCTCGTAAATTAGAAGCATTCATGGCAGTGGTGGAAAATGGTTCTTTAAGTAAAGCGGCAAGAGTGATGAACCGTACAACTCCTCCAGTAGCTAAATCAATCAAAGACTTCGAAGCAACATTAGGGAAGCGCCTTTTCAAAAGGGAGAAATTTGGGATGAGTTTGACTAAAGATGGTTTAGAATTATATAACGATCTTAAAGATCTTTATTTACAAGAAAAAGAAATAACTAAAAAACATATCAGTGGTAGTATATGTAACATAGTTAATATTTATTACGATTGGGGGAAAAACAAACATCTTATTTATTTATATAAGGCAGCTGACAGAAATAGCTCACAGGTAAATATATTCCGGTTTAGTTATGATAACATTGAAGAAATAGTGGATTATGACGGCAACACGCTCATTTTGAGCTCAGAAAAGATACTGAGTGACCGTTTCAGCCTCATTAGTAAAATAAAAGGGCCTGAATTGGGAATTTGCTGCCGAAAAGAGTTATTAGATATTGCTAATGGTGATGTGATGCAATTGCTAAAGAGTAATACTTGGCTATGCGATCCTGTACTTTATAAAAGTAGTTTCATTAAAAACTTGGAAGAAGAAGTTATTCAAAGTGGTGGAAAAGTAAATATGCGTCAGATGGATAATATGGGATGTTGCATGAATTTCATTTATTCCAGAGATTATATATTTATTACAGATTCTCATCCTGATGAATTGGAAGGAGGAGACGCTTTGAGTTTTGTTCCCATTGAAAAACCTGGTGCAGCAAATCAATGTTATATTTATAAGTCTAAATCACACTCAAGTGTTCTTAATCGTTTTATCGATTCAGTTAATGATATGAGTTAAAGTTCATCTACGCGGAGAGGATTATGGTAAGCTCCGCGTTGTTATTATGCGGAGATAATTATAAAGATTTTTCACTGTACCTAAATGATAAATTTATATTTCAAATTCTTATTTGAATATTCCGAGTAAATGTTTGGTAATGGTGAGGAAAAATGGACTGTTCCTCGCCTTTTGGAGCAACTTGTACTACAAGCCTGACATTATTATTCATTTTCGTCTGGTGTTTGGCACAACCCATTGTGCATGGCCTTTGCTTTACTGCTTTAGCCACGGTGTTGTGGTACTCCAAAAAATAATGTTAGCCCCCAAGTGGTTTTCGGCAAAATGAGTAAACTCTTCCTGAGTGAAGGGTTTTTTAGTTTTTGGGTTGGTGTAGGCCAGAGTTGGTTCTTGGACTGCCATTGCCACCAAATCCAGTTTGCCTTTGTAACGGTTGAAAAAGCGATAAGCGTTTTTCATCTGAGCAGATTGATACGGCACGATATCGGGACCGCCGATACCGATCTTATTTTTCGACGCGAAATTAAAAAAACGAGACATATATTGATGATCGTTATCCCATTCACATGGCCAGAAGTTAACATATTGCACCACATAGGATTTTTTGAATGCCCGGTGCACCTTCCAATTATTTCCAGCTATAAACAATTTGTACACCGGCAATATCTTGACGTTCTAGCAGAGGACCTAATTGCTCAAGCTCATCGGATGAAGTGTAGAGATAGTTTTGTGGTTTTCCTGCGAGGCCACACTTTAATGACGAAGGAGTTACACCGATGAAAAAACAGATAATTTCAATGTTATGAGTCATGATCTTTTCTTATTAAAGCGGCCCATAACTTGCTGAAATGAGCCGTAAAGATGAAGGGTATATATGCTGTTTAATGTAATGGACCTCCAATGACGGGGATTTAACTGTTTTGCAAATAAAAACATCATTATTTCTTAGCCAAAAAAGGGGCTGTATATAGGAGAGTTGATATCCAGATGATTGCGGTGATAAACATAACAATCATCCTGGTGAAACGCCAATAAAATGGCTTCGGAGGTGTATCGGTGGGAATCGGTAATTTGGTATTTTGGGGTTGACTATTATCTTGTGCGTTATCTTGAAATGGCAGAATAAAACGATAACCTTGTCGGTACACTGTGTGTATGGCTTCACCTAGATCACAATAGCGTAATGTGCGACGTAATTTACAGATTAATTGCAGTAAATTGGTTTCTGCTACTCCGTTTTTGCGTTCAGGCCAAACCAGAGGGATCAGTTGTTCCCGGTTTAACGTATTCCCCTGGGATGCATGTTCCCACAATGCAACTAACAGGCGTTTCTCTTTTTCCGTAATGATAAATATATTTTTACCATGAATTATTTTGTTTGAGTCACAGTCTAAATAAACATCTCTAGTTATTTTCAACATAACGCATTC
Organism: Photorhabdus sp. CRCIA-P01; assembly: GCF_003545805.1. Lineage (GTDB taxonomy): Bacteria > Pseudomonadota > Gammaproteobacteria > Enterobacterales > Enterobacteriaceae > Photorhabdus > Photorhabdus antumapuensis. The sequence goes on from NZ_NMQR01000012.1 coordinate 42,499, forward strand.
TTTGCCTCTGTTTAGTGTTTATACCCGTTATCTTTCAAGCTGCCTCTTTGTTGGCTGCACTCACTCACCCCGGTCACATAGTTATCTATGCTCCCGGGGATTCGCTCCCTTGCCGTCGCGATGCAACTCGAAATCTATTAGGTATATAGCCAGGAGGGCTCAATTAGGCACTTATGCCTATTAGAGTTTATATATTTTATGAATAAGTAATGCAAGAAAATAAATAATTTAAAATCTTTTATTTTATTTTGTTATCTAGGTTATTTTTATTTTTCTTATTAATAAATAAAACTAATGATAATTAATTATTAGTTTTATTTATATTTGTGATAATTCTGTCTCTATTATCTGTGAAATAAATGAAAATTTTTAAATATAGATAAATTATTTTTAGGTATTGTTTTTTTCTTATAAATTAATTTTGTAAAAATTGATAAATAGATGTTCATAAGCAATAACCCTATTGGTTGGGTGATGTTTTTTTATCATATTGAATTATAAATGAAAATAGAGATTAAAATCATTATTTTTTATTTTTAACTTTTATTTATCGGTGTCTGAGTGATTACTGTTCAATGAATAGCTTCAAGTTCCAACGGTGTGATGTTTATCACGTATTAACTTACGTTAGTCAGTCGTCAGGTCGCCTCATTGCCTTGAATGAGGGTTTGGATATTAAAGCACGGTGAATACACACGTAAGGCATTAGGCATGATACCTAAGGGCGGTAGCGTACCTAAAATGATGTGTGTTTTAACCCGGTTATGAATTTAACTCTTAAGGAAATAACAATGTCTACAACTGCCGATCAAATTGCTGTTCAATACCCCATTCCAACTTACCGTTTTGTCGTGACCGTTGGTGATGAGCAAATGTCTTTTCAAAGTGTATCGGGATTAGATATTAGCTATGACACGATTGAATATCGTGATGGAATTGGTAATTGGTTACAAATGCCCGGTCAGCGTCAGAGACCAACAATTACCTTGAAGCGCGGTATATTTAAAGGGCAATCTAAATTGTACGATTGGATTAATTCTATTTCGCTTAATCAGATAGAAAAGAAAGATATTTCTATTAGCCTGACTGATGAGACAGGTTCAAATTTGCTGATTACCTGGAATATTGCTAATGCTTTCCCAGAAAAACTAACAGCACCCAGTTTTGATGCTACCAGTAATGAAGTTGCGGTGCAGGAAATAAGTTTGAAAGCCGATCGGGTTACTGTTGAATTCCATTAATACACTGTTTGGTGTCAGGAATAGTCTGGCACGTCAATACAGTGTTTTTTAAAGGCGAATATTATGACAATCAGTACAACTTATCCGGGTGTCTATATTGAGGAAGATGCTTCATTGGCACTCTCCGTCCGTTCCAGTGCAACGGCGGTCCCTGTTTTTGCGGTTGCAAATACTAATAAATTTTTATCCACAGAAAATTATGTCCGTATTAGTAGTTGGTTGGACTATTTGACACGAAAAGGTGGGCAATTTGATCCTGATGATAAGCTTGATATCTCACTACGAGCCTATTTTATTAACGGTGGTGGATATGGCTATCTCGTGAAAACTAAAGACCTGGTAGATCAAGTTCCAAAACTAGATGATGTCACATTGCTGATTGCTGCCGGAGAAGATATCACTACTGCCGTAGGGACACTTTGTAAACCAGGAAAAGGATTATTCGCCGTTTTTGATGGTCCAAAAGCTGATGTTACCGAAGTGACTAAAGTTACCAAAGAAGATGGTACCACCGATATAGAAAAACCAGATCCAGATAAAATACTCCAACCTTATACCGCTACCCCCTATGGCGCGGTTTACTATCCCTGGCTGACCGCCGAATGGGGAAATGAAAAAGCTGATGAAGGGAGAAAAGCGAGTGTTGATATTCCACCCAGTGCAATGATGGCGGGTATTTATGCCTGTGTTGATAACAACCGAGGTGTTTGGCAAGCTCCGGCTAACGTGGCTATTCAAGGTGGATTACAACCTAAATATCCGGTGACTGATGACCTGCAAGGACAATATAACCAAGGCAAAGCACTGAATATGATCCGTAATTTTCCTAAGAGCGGCACATTGGTTTGGGGAGCTCGCACGCTTGAGGACAGTGATAACTGGCGTTATATCTCGGTTCGTCGCCTGTTTAACAGCGCCGAGCGAGATATTAAAAATGCCATGAGCTTTGCGGTCTTTGAGCCTAATAGCCAACCCACTTGGGAAGTTGTGCGTCGGGCTATTGATAATTATCTCTATTCTCTTTGGCAACAAGGCGGATTGGCGGGAAATAAAGCCGAGCAAGCTTATTTTGTTCAAATAGGTAAAGGTATCACCATGACTGATGACGATATTAAACAGGGCAAAATGATCGTCAAAGTGGGTATGGCGGCGGTTCGTCCTGCCGAGTTTATTATCTTGAAGTTTACGCAGAACGTCGCACAATAATTGGAGGTAATATGCCAATAACACCAACTTATCCGGGCGTCTATATTGAAGAAGATGCATCACTGGCGCTTTCTATCAGCCAAGGGAATACAGCAATTCCTGTTTTTATTGGCCGTTTCTCACCTAGGAAAACAAGTATAACGCCACAAGTGGCACGAGTTAGTAGCTGGTTGGATTTCACTAACCAGTTTCATGTGGGTTGTGTTACGTCAATAGATATTAAATCAACACCTCCACCTGCCGCTAAAAAACCAAAGAAAGTTGAAAATGATATATCAGCCGAAAACAAAGCTACCAAAGAAAATGGAGAGATTAATAGCGATACAAATGAAGAAGAAAAAAAAGCTGATTACACTTACGAGGTGACAGCAGTTAACTACACGACAAGCAGTGATACTTTAAAACTTTATTTTCAAAATGGCGGTGGACCTTGTTATATCTTGCCAATTGCTGATTTGGGAAATACTGAAACTCTGGACTTAATCCCCGAATTAATTGAGCAGGCTTTAGAAATTACTCTGATCGTCTGTTCTGAACAGGACTCTGGTTATCAACATCAAATATATAACAGTTTGACGCCTTCGTTATTGAATGCTGGCTATTTCCTTATCGCTGATAACCGAGATAAAACAACCGCCATCAGTGTTAATGTACCCTCACAAACCTAACGCAAAGCTATCCGTAATATATTCAAATCACAGGTGGTATAATATGGGACTCACCGAATTAAAAAATAAACTCGCCACTATCGTACCAGAGACAGATTTTAAACTTAATGAAAGAAGTACGCTGGATATTTTAAATTGGCTACAAGAATACGCAAAAAAAATTCCTTTCAATCAAGAGAAAAAACAATTCTGGGATAGCTTCTACTTTATTCAGGAAAATACTCCTGAGAAATTAGCGGATATTTACCAAAATGCGAATAAAGCCAATGGCTATTTACCCGCTCATCAAGCTTTTGTGTTGGCTTTTTTAAAACTGTTAGAAACAACCAAAGTATTATTTAACACTTTTCCGGCACGGCACCGTAATCTTTATTACCGGGAATTATTGGGGCTGAAACCAAAAAGCACCCAAGCGGATAGCGTTGCTTTAGGCATTACCTTAAATACAGATAATGCAGAATATCTTATCCCAAAAGGGACCCTGTTTGATGCCGGGCAGGACAGCGCCGGAAACCCGTTACAGTATGCATCAGATGCTGATCTATTAGCGAACCAAGGGAAACTAACCGACCTACGTTGGTATCGGAAAGATAATAGTAATTGGAAATCGGCAATAATATTAAGCGACTCAGATAACATTAAATTACCCGAAAACGGTATTCGGCTTTTTAGCGCAACACCCAATGATGTCAGTATTCAATCCGCCAACCAAACTTGGGACCAAGCAAATATATCGTTATTAGCCAATAATACATTCTATTTAGGCTTTACCGATGTATTACCGGGGCAAACTTTATCTCTGTACTGGCAGTTAGACGGCTTTGAATAATTCTCCATATCCTGGTTTTATCTTAATAAAGACAATACATGGCAGTCATTAACCCAACGGGTTCACGACCAAACCCGCAACTTGTTCGATCAGGGAACCTTGCGAACTTTATTACCACAAAATGCTTCAAATCAAGCCTCTCTAATGCCAACAGATAAATACTGGCTAAAAGCTAAGATGGCACCAAAGATATCTGGTGAAAAACCACCTAATTATCCAAAAATTAAAGGACTGTTATATAACGCTATAACCGCTACTCTCATTAACGCGGAAACCATTGAATCGGATCACTTACTAAATGGATTAGCAGCCAACAGCATTAAACAGCCGGTGAACTCATCCGTTGTAATCAGTGAAGTAGCTCAACCTTGGGCATCTTGGAATGGTCGCCCGAAAGAAACCGAACAAGCATTCCTGAAACGAGTTCCTGTCCGGCTGTCCCATCGTAACCGAGTGTTGAGTTGGGGGAACATGGTCACCTTATTAAAAGATAATTTTGTCAGCTTATTTGATGTCAGACACCATTCAGGCGGTAAATTAACCACCATTCCCGCGCCGGAAAAGCAACAACTGATAGTGATCCCGGACAACCGTTACAAGGATAACGATGATGCATTACGTCCAGAATTGAACCCGGCGCGATTGGCTGAGATGGTCGAATGGTTAAGTCAATTAAGTAGCCCTTGGGCAACCATTGAAATCAACAATCCTACTTATGTTGATGTTAATGTGGACTATCAAGTGATCTTTATCTCCGGCGTCAATTCTGACTACGGTCATCATCAGCTACAACAGCAATTAAGCCGAACATATATGCCGTGGGGAGAGAATCCGGCTATTGGCGTGACAATGGGTAACCACATTGACTACTACCTCTTATTAGCCACCATCCAACAATCCCCTTTGGTAGAACGCGTCACTAATTTAAGCATAACAACAGCTAACCGAGTTACGGGTGTCGTGGGTGCAAATATCGAAGCTAACGATAATGAAGTGCTGATTTTAGTCTGGCCAGATAAACATTCCTCAACTAAGGAGTTAATAAATGAGTCATCAGGATGCTCTGTTTCCCGTCGTTAAAGACGATATTGCCTTTGATACCTTACTTGCTCAGGCTAAGGCTGTTATTGAACAACAGTCTGGTCAATATTGGAGTGATATGCATGAAAGTGATCCCGGTATTACCTTACTGGAAGCCTGTTGATTTGCCATTGAAGATTGATATTCAGCTTGATAATGACGTTAAAGATATCGCTGACATAGTTGCCCAAATTTATATGACGGCGGAACAAACGGTACTGGAAAAGCCGCTACGTTATACCACTCAGGCAATGAAAGAAATGGGTTACAGTAATGAAGAAATTTTTGATGGGCCCTATTTGCATCACGGTTGGATACCTGAATTACCGCCGACCAAAGATTACAACGGTACCATAGTGTTAAGTTTAAGCCATTTGGTTAACCAATTATTGGCTATCAAGGGAGTTCAAGGTATTACCCGACTGGAATTAGATAAAGATAATAAGAAAATTATTTCTCCACTACCGGGCGATAATTGGTCTTGGCAAATTGCGAAAGGATATTATCCCAGATTATGGGGTGAAGATCCCTTGAAATTGATTACCTCACCAGACAGTCCATTGATTCTTATCGCCAAAGGTGGAGTGAAAGTTGTAATTTCTAGCGAAGAGATAAAGAAGAAGCTCATTACAGAACCGCTGATTAATACACAACCAAAATTATTAAACTGGGGCAAGCATCGTAAAGTGTTGGATTATTACCCGTTAAGCAATAAATTACCCGCTTGCTATGGATTGCAGACTAATAAACATACCTTACAATAAGTACAGTTACACCAATTTTTGCTGCCTTTTGAACAGATGCTAGCTAATGGCTGCGCGGAGCTTGCCTTATTGCCAAAACTATTGGCGTTTAAACAACGGGGAAATGCGGTATATGGTGCACAATGGCCTTTCAAAGTTAATACAGTGAGTCAGAATGTTCATCAGGAGATAATGTCTGACTTAATTGGGAAACTGACTGATGATGAACAAATTGATAACGATGATGGCATCCATGAACGAAACTATGCAAAAGAGCTGGCTATTCTTGAGTATCTGTTAGGCTATTTTGGTGCTCATCGAGCCGCTAGACCACTTATTCTCAATCGACGGGATTTTCTATCCACTCAGCGCGGTTATTTGGCTCAACAACCAGAGTTGACCTATCATCGTAATAATATTCGGATTGATAAAGTATCGGCGCTGCAAAAACGGATTGCCGCCCGGTTAGGTTTGGGAAGAAAATGCTTTAGTGAACCGCCTGATTTGGCTGATCTGCCTTTCTATTTAATTGAGCATCGTCGGTTGTTGCCAGTGAAACCTGACGAGGCATTCAACAGTGCACAAATACCTGATAACCTGGAAATTAAAAATCATCCTGATGCTAAAAGCCATCACTTAATTATTACTCAGCAAAGTGCGGCAGGGCGGTTATTACATGGTCAGATGATTAACTTAATGATTAAAGGTGAGAACGGATTCACATTGCGCGGCCAAGTGATCACTGAAATTACAGAACAATCATTTTATCTTGACACCCGTAACAGTGTCGCTCTGGAATACAATTTGGACAGAGTACGACAGGCATTTACCGACAAAAAACTAGTCTGGCAAAATAGCCCGGTGTGGTTGGAAGATATGGATTATCAACTAGTTTATGCTGAAGAGACAGATAAAATAGATGACAAAGATGAAAGCTGGATCATGTCCAGCCCCCAAAGCCCCTTTCCGGCTATGATCAAAGAAGGGGACGAAATCACGCTAAAATATAAAATTACCCCTTATGAACAAGTCAAAAAAATATCAGCTAATGTGAATTCTCCATCTGATTATATGCTGAGAGCTTCGGTAAAAGAATTTGATCGGATTAAGGGTAAGATATTAATTGAACGGGATAAAGACACCAAACCTTTTCCGAAAAAGGAAAATGCATGGCGTTATCGTTGGTATTTCTCTGGTGCAGAATACGCGCATACTGATCGTTTTTCATTTGTCGTTAGTGTAGTTATTAATCGTCAGTTAATTGAAAATAACAAGGTTGATCCTCATAAACTGGAATCGTGGGTAAAAACTGAGATTTTAGCTGAATTTCCTGCTCATGTTTCCATGATTATTCATTGGTTGCCACCGGATAATTTTAGGAATTTTGCCAGCACCTATAAGCGTTGGCAAAATAATGGCGCTGCTTTAGGGGATGAAGCATACCATATTTTAGAAATGTTAACTTTAGGACGCCTACCTTCTGCATTAACGGGTACGGGAAATATGCGAATTGCTACTGAAAAGCAGAGCGCTGAGGTTATTGGTGAATCTGAAACAGGATGGCATTATGAATTTATTGAGAGTAACCAATTGCTATATGTACCGAAAATTCAGGAGGATATTAATCGTAATAAAGGGAATGATAAAGCCAAAGATTAATTTATCTATAAGTAAAAGTAGGATTAATGTTGTATTACAATAATAGACACTTGTTGTGCTATTAAATTTATTATATTTAATTATTATGTGGTCGTAATTTTAAGATATTCGCAATAGAATAGATTAATATATAAGGTGATAAAAATGGAAAAGAAGAACGATTTGTCAAATTCAGAGATTAATCCAGAAAATACCAATAATAAAGCAGAAAGTCCCTCAGCGGATGATTTAAAAAAACGCTTTAAAGCAGGCAGCATTCTATTGCAAATTGATTATGAACACTTGATTGATATTGCTGATATTGGCCGAAAATCAACCGGGCAAGCACCGCAACAAAATGGACCAGGAAAAGGATTAGAACTAGATGGTAATGGTACGCTTAATTTAAAAATGGGCACTATCGCCAGTAAAGATTTTTCTCCATTAATACTGGAAAAAATATTTTATCTGTAGACCTTGGTAGTGGTCTGGTTAATAAAGACAATGGAATATGTGTTGGTCAAGGTAATGGTATTGTTGTAAATAAAGATAATGTATCTGTCAAGGCCGCTAATGGTATTACTGTTGATGGCAGTGGTGTTTCAGTTAAAGCTGGTGATGGTATTTCTGTTAGTGGAAAGGGAGTAGAAGTTAAGGCTAAGAATAATGGCAGTATTTCCGTTGATTCAGAGGGTATGGCTGTTAAATGTTGGAAAGGTGGTGGTATTGTAGTAACTGATAATGCTGGCCTTTATTTAAAATTGGAGGGAGGAAATAGCAATAATGCCTGGAGCGGCACAAGTGGTTTAAGTTTGAGTGAGAATGGCGTAAAAGTTAAAGCGAGCAATGGTATTAAAGTTGATTCCAGTGGTGTAGGTGTTAATATCGAAGCAATTGCATCAGCACTCGCTGATTTAATTATTCCCGCAGGAACAATCGTGCCATTTTATAGTAGTGGATCTGTACCTAATGGTTGGGTATACATAAAATCTTCGTGCCTATTGCAGTAGTTAACTATAAAGGAAAATTAATATGGTCTTAGAGAGAAACAGATTAAATCGGATCAATATTACTATTGAAGCTAATAATCAACAGATAGCTAAAAAAATATTACATGGTTCTTTGCTTAATCAAGTCAGTATGAATAAATTACTTAATTTATACTTTAATAAATATGCGATTAGTCAGGATATCTATTTGGAGAAATTAACGCTGAATCTTGGTGAAATTAATTTCCGTAACTTTAATGTATTGTTTCCTATTAGGCTTAATTCCGCTCTAAATAAAGCTTTGAGTCAATATCAAGAAAATAATAAGGAAAAAACTCTTACGGAAAATTCAATAATATCTAAAAACACGGGCAAGCCCTCTTTATTACATAGTCATTATCTATCTGATATCGAGAAATTTATCCAGTATTTATATCAAAAAGATATTAAATTAAATCCTGCAAAGATAATGGCGAAAAATAGGAGTATTGATGTTAATATCAAATCTTTAATTAATCAATTCATGCGAATGGAGAGCAATTTAACATTATTATTAGCAAAAAGTTGTTTATCTGAACACGGTTTGCAGCGTCTTTTAACTATCAGCCAACCTGATTTGTTAACTGAGATTAATCGCAAATTATCGGAGAATATAGATATACCCGTTATCTTTCAAGTTGCTTCTTTGTTGGCTGCACTCTCTCACCCCGGTCACATAGTTATCTATGCTCCCGGGGATTCGTTCCCTTGCCGTCGCGATGCATCTTGAAATCCATAGGGTATAAATATCATCATCAAGGAAAGGTAGCTTCCTCTTGGCAATTGGTATTAAATGCCTTGGGATATATACAGCGATATAATACTCAGGAAATACCTAAACCCGATATGAAAGTGATATCATATATCATGGCTGAACTTGATAGCAGTATGCTTGATATTGTGCCTATTATTACTTTATTCCGACAAAATATTGTAGTTGAAAATGATTTAGTAAATGAATGGTTGAAGCTCATTTGGCAAATAGAATTGATTCCAAAACTGTGTAAGAAACATCTCTCTGCTGAGCAGTATAATAAACTGTCACAACGTTTTATGACAAATAATTTGACACTAGATAATTTGCACGTTAAAGACAATAATTGTAGTCCACTTCGGGATATTAACAGACCACATTCTGAATCGGATTTATTTTCTCCATATCAGGTGAGTAATGCTGGAGTATTAATTCTGTGGCCGATGTTACCTGTTTTATTTAACCATTTAGATCTACTTGAGGAGAAAAAATTTATTCATCACCAAGCTCAATTTAGAGCGGTTGATTTTCTGGATTATCTTATTTGGGGGAATGAAGAGGAGCAGGTGGAAAGAAAAACACTCAATAAAGTTTTGTGTGGGTTAATGATTGATGAAGAAACGCAATTAATCCCTATTGAGCCAGAAGAACATCTGATAATAGAACGATGGTTGGATGCGATTATCGTTCAACTTCCGGGCTGGAAAAAACTGAGCCGTAATGATGTTCGCTAACTACTCTTACAACGACCGGGTGAATTGCGGATAGATGAACAGGAAATCAAAATTACACTACAACATCAGCCATTTGATCTGTTATTAGCCGATTGGCCGTGGCCGTTAAATATCATCAAATTTCCCTGGCTAAATCTTTCTTTACAAGTTGACTGGCAAAATACTTAAAAGGTTTATATGAACTGTTTACTTAAAAATAGCCACTATGTGGTGGCTGAATTACACTGGATTTATCCCCATCTGGAACGTATCGATTTGCTATTGCAGCGCTATTATTATCAAAAGAGAGAAAGGTACGATTCATTACCGGAGAGTTTTTTACTTACGGAGGATAAGGTAGAAGAATATTTGGCACAACCGCAGGGCTTTCCTCATTGGTTATTTGAGCAGGGTAATATTGTTGGCTATCCGAAAACCGGAGAACACTTTACCTTTGATGCACTGTCTCTATTAGTTGAGCGTTTTGAGCTCACGGAATTTGAGCGTGACGCCTTATTGCTCGGTTTATTGCCCCATTTTGATAGTCGTTATCATGCATTATTTGCTGCTCTGCACGGTAATAGTAAAAAACAGTGGCCTAGTTTTGCTAAGCGGGCTGATTTGACTGGGGCTAATATCAGAAATATTGCCTTATTGGCATCAATATTAGCCTCAGACAATAGTAGTGAAAAAATTGAGAATAAACATATAGAACGGGCAGTTATTCTCGAATTAAATAAGAGTGGCAGACTGATTTTTTAAATATTTACCAAATTTGGAGTCGATATGAAACATATCATTGAACCTAATAATGCTATTGTCGAAGTTAATAACGCATTAAAAGACATTTTATCTCGATATTTAAATAACATTGATATTCGTTTTGATTTACCAGAAATATACTCAATTCCATCGAAGCCGACAATAAGTGTATTTCTTTATGACGTACATGAAGATTTGCAATTACGCTCTGCTGAACCAAAGCGTTATAATCCTGTAACTAATTTATTGTTACCGGGATGGGTAAATATTAATTATAATTATTTAATTACTTATTGGCATTCGAATAAACCATCAGTTGATGGCTGTAGCCCGGATAGCCAGCCTGACAATCAAGAGGCAAGAATAATGACATCTGTTTTGAATGCATTGATTAATAACCGGCAATTACCTAAAATCCCTGGTGCCTATACTCGGGTAATTCCACCACAGGAAAATTTAAATAGCTTAGGTAATTTTTGGCAGGCGCTTGGTAATCGCCCACGTCTTTCTTTATTATATTCGATTACTGCACCGGTAGAACTTCAAGATATTAAAAATACAGTAGAGCCAGTTATGGAGATTTTCCATTCTGTGGATCAAAAACTGAATCTGGCTAGCTCACAAATATGTCAGGCATTATTAGAAAAATTATGTATTGATTTAGGTGGTACGGACGATGTACGTTTTGCACTTACTAAAGTGAAGTTAGTAATGAGGCTGGACACCTCTGTTACAAACAATAATGACAATCAAGAAAATGAAAAAATTATTCTTGAGGTTTCTGGTGTTACTTTTTTAGATTATTTTTCTAAAATAAAAGAGATTATCTCAACCTGGGTAAACAGTCATAAAGCGGTTGTTAAGATAAATGGTATCGGTATTATTGTGGTTAAAGAAAATTCTGATGCATTAATTGGAGTGAAAAAACCATCATCTAATTAATTACTCATAATAAAACGATAAGTTAGAGAGATAACGATATTTTTATTGATGGTTTTATATAAAATCATCTTGTTGTTTGTGATATTTTAATCTATATATTATTTACTTATGACTCTTAGGTAATAATATTATGCCAATCAGCAACTTTGCAAAAAAAATTGAAGCTCGTACCGAAAAAGATAGAGCATGTGGAAATATAGAAACCGGTAATCATCTGGAAATAGGTCTTTCTTCTGGCTTATCGAGATCAAAGGATACATCAAAATTTAAAAAAAATAATATAAATGCCATAAAATTGATAAATGATATTATCGCACTACATAATGATCCTAAAGGGAATAAATTACTTTGGAATGATAATTGGCAAGATAAAATCATTGATCGAGATTTGGCAGCTATATTTAAAGCGATTGATGAAATTGTTTCTGAATTAGGTGGTATTGAAATCTATCAAGAAATCGTTGGGGTAAATCCTTATGATCCGATTGAGCCAGTTTGCGGTTTATCTGCCCAAAATATATTTAAATTAATGACTGAGGGGGAACATGCTGTTGATCCAGTAAAAACGGCCCAGGCAGGAAAAATAGATGGTAATGAATTTGCTGAAAGAGTTGATCAACTCAATGGTGCAAAAAATTATATTACATTGGTTAATGATCGTCGACTTGGGCATATGTTTTTAATTGATATCCCATCCAATGATCAGGAAACAATGGGATATATTTATCAATCAGATTTGGGAGAAGGGGCATTGCCTCCCCTTAAAATAGCAGATTGGTTAAATTCCAGAGGAAAAGATCCCGTTAGTTTTAATAAATTAAAAAAATTATTCAGTCGTGAGTTTAACCTATTATCTGAAAATGAAAAGAAAACGTTAATTTCAGAGATGCTTGATATACATAAAGATGTATCTAATATTAAGTTAGATAGAATGAAGAGAGATGAAAGTGTGGATATTTATTTAACCGAATACGATATTAATAATTTTTATGAAAATATTGAAACATTAAAATCTAAACTTGATAATTATGATGGAAAATGTGGTGAACCAGAATGAATTGTATTATTTTATATATTATATACCTAATAGATTTCGAGCCGCAGCGCGGCGGCAAGTGAACGAATCCCCAGGAGCATGGATAACGATGTGACTGGGGTGAGTGAAAGCAGCCAACAAAGCAGCAGTTTGAAAGATGAAGGGTATAAAAGGTCATGGCATGATCAATATATTCATTTAGCCTCCTATTTTAAGGAGGCTAAATAATAATTTTGCTAATGATTTCGTGTCTATAACACCAAATCCAGGATAATGACACCACATAAGCCAATCGCCCATGCAATAGTGGTTGGGATTGACCAAACGATCATCTGTTGTTTGGCATCTTTGATTCCCATCATGCGGTTAACGACCCAGAATAGGCTGTCATTAAAATAACCGAAGAATAACGAGCCCATCGTTGCTGCCTGTGCGGCAACCAGCATGTTGATCCCCGGAATTTGACTAATAATTGGTGCGGAAATAGAAGCAGCGGTAATCATTGCCACAGTGCCGGAACCTTGAATTAAACGAACCAGTGTTGCGATGATAAATGGAATCAGCACCGGTGTTAGTGGTAGATTGGCTATATATTGCGCCAGAATGGCGCCAGTACCACTTTCACGCAATACCGCTCCTAACGCACCGCCTGCTCCTGTTACCAATAAAATAATACCGGCAGCCTGTAAACCTTCTTCCAGACGGTCAATCACTTCATGTTTATTGGCTTTTGGCATCAAGGTATAAACTGCTAATAATACACTGATGGCTAAGGCAATAACGGGTGCGCCAAGGAAATCAAATGTCTGGAAATAGAAGTTGTCTTCTTGTCCAGTAAAGGTTTCATTGTTTAATAGCAGCCCATTAATCGCTTTAATGAAGATCAAAACGATAGGGACAATAATCGGTAACAGGGAGAAAAATAGGCTCGGTAGTGATTTGTTCTCCTTCTCCTCCAGGTAGCGTTGGTGGATGGCTTGTAGATCTTGAGCTTCTTCTGCTTCATCAGTGGGTTGAAATTCAGGATATTTTACGGCTAACCATTTGGCATAAAATACAATGCCAATAACGCAAGGTACCGCCAGAACCATACCGGTTAACATCATGGCACCAACATCTACACCAAAAATACCGGCAACCCCCAGTGGCCCCGGTGTTGGCGGAACCGTGTGGTGGGTAACTACCAATCCGCCGGCCAGTGCTACGCCAAGCGTTAGAAGATGACGTTTTCCCTTTTTAGCGAGTGCTTTTGCCAGTGGATAGAGGATAACAAAGGCAGAGTCGACGAAAATCGGAATACTGACGATATAACCGGTGATCGCTAATGCCCACTCTTCGCGTTTTTTACCTAACCATTTGATAAAACTGTAGGCTATCTGTTCCGCAGCCCCGGAAACTTCCAGCACCCGTCCCATCATGACCCCTAGACCGATAACAATCCCAATACTGCCTAGTGTGGAGCCAAAACCTTTAGTCATGACATCAATGGTATTTGCTGCGGTTAAACCACCAGAGAGCCCGGCGATCGCCGCTGCAATGAGCATTGCTAATAAAGCATGAACACGGGTACGTAGCACCAGAAAGATCAACGTAAACACGGCTACCCCCAGACCAATGACCGGAATGTAGAGTTCCATAATTAGCCTCCTGTTCGGGATAGGTTATTGGTGATAAAAGCACGGATTGCATCACTGAAAGTATTATCAGCATGGAAACCCAGTGATAAGCCACGGCTGATATCGAAGTGACCCGGCCAACTGGCAACAATACGATTAATGTTCTCGTCAGGTTCGAAACGGATGAGATCCACCGCTTTTTGCCCGGCAACCTCTGCCAGTGCATCAATCATGTCCTGAACCGTGACACTCATACCCGGTAAATTAACTGTGCGGGAAAGACCAAATTTTTCCGCCGGAATTTGAACTGCATGTATAAAGTTGCGGATCACGGTTTCAGGGCTGGAAAGCCATAAAGCCAGATCGCGAGAAACTGGGCAGATACTGTTTTCTCCGTGCAGAGGTTCACGGATGATGCCACTGGCAAAAGAGGATGCTGCTTTGTTTGGTTTACCCGGGCGGATACTGATTGTCGGTAGGCGAAGTACTCGGCCATCGACATATCCTTTGCGGGAGTAGTCGTTAATCATCAATTCACACATGGCTTTCTGTGCGCCATAGGATGATTGAGGATTAACTGCACATTGATCTGTAATGGTTGCTGGTAATTCTCCGCCAAATACGGCCAAGGAACTGGTGAAAATAAATTTCAATTTTGGATTTTTAGCCCGTGCAACATTTAATAAGTTGCGAGTAACATCAAAGTTAACTTGCAAGCCGAGATCAAAATCGCTTTCAGCGTGACTACTGACAATGGCGGCGAGATGGAATAATACTGTACTGTTTTCATCGATCAGTTTTTCCGCAGCGCCTGATTGAGCTAAATCCAGCGCCAGACACTGAACGCGGGGATCATTAACGGGTGAAACAGGACATTGAATATCGGTCAATATGAGTTGGTCGAAATTTAATGTTTGATTGTTGTTGAGTAAAGCGCTGGCTAGTTGCTGGCCTAGAAAACCTGCTCCACCAGTAATTATTACTTTCATTGCGACTCTCCTTGTTCAATAGCCTTGGACTATTTGCTTTAGGGTAGGGTTCTTATCCTTATACGCTGACGGTATGTAATATCAGATTATGTTCTCGTAATTGTTGCTGCACTTTCGGCGGAAGCTGGCTGTCACAGACAATATCATCCAAACTTGAAAGCGGGCAGACCCGAAACATGCCGTATTTGCCATATTTACTGCTATCGGACACCAAAACACGGCGGCGGGCGATTTCCAATACGGCCTGTTTGACTAACACTTTTTCTTCATGTGGCGTGGAGACACCATGTTCCAGATCCCATGAGCTGGTGCTAATAAAGGCAATATCCACATTCAGATTGCGAAGCAGCATGGCGGCGATAGGGCCAACACAGGAATAATTTCTCTTATCTACCTGTCCCCCGGTATGGAACAGATTTAGTTGGGGTTTGTTCATCAGGTATTGGGTAATGGAAAAATCGTTCGTGATGATAGTGAGGTTAAAACGTTCAGCCAGGACTCTGGCAATTTCAAACGTGGTGGTGCCAGCATCAAGGTAGACCACTTGTCCATCTTCAACCATAGATACTGCATATTGACCAATTTTCCGCTTATGACGATGATTAAGCCGGGCTTTTTCATTCCAAGGCAGTTCCTGACGTAAAACATCACTAAGTTGCACACCGCCACTGACACTAACGACTTTTCCTTCTTCTTCCAGAGTGTGAATATCCCGCCGTACTGTCATATGTGAGACGTTCATCAGTTTAACCAGTGTATTGATAGAAATTGTCTGATACTCATGCACATAGCGATAAATAAAGTCTCTACGCTCTGATGGAAGCATATCTTCTCCTGATTATTTCCGTGCTTTGGTCAACCAATCCAGACCATCTTCGGTGTAACCAGCCGGGTGGTATTCACAGCCAAACCACCCTTGATAGCCCATTTCATCCAGTTTATTAAATAGCCACGGATAGTTCACTTCGCCGTTATCGGGTTCATGGCGTTCGGGCACGGAGGCAATTTGGATGTGACTGAATTTTCCCCATAGACGCTCAATGGTGCGTAGCAAATCCCCTTCCATGATTTGACAATGGTAAAGATCTAACTGGATAAAAACATTTTGACGGTCAATTGCTTGGAGTAATGTTTCCGCTTGATACTGAGTTGTCAGGAAGTAATTTGGCATATCACGAGTATTAATTGGTTCAATTAATACGTTGATGTTATGTTCTGCCATCGCATCAGCGGCATGTTGAATGTTTCTGATATAACACTCGCGTTGTAGTGTTGGCATAAATTGTAGGTCCAGTTTTCCCGCCATGGCATGAACTTGCTTGCAGTTTAGCGCCAGTGCATATTTCAGCGCGGTTTGTACACTTTCGGCAAATTCTTTTTCACGGCCAGGAAGAGAGGCTATCCCTCTTTCTCCCGCCGCCCAGTTTCCGGCGGGCATGTTGAACAGAACCTGGGTTAATTGATGCTGCTTTAATAGGGTAGCCAGCGCTTCAGCAGCCATTTCATAAGGAAACAGATATTCAACGCCTTTAAATCCAGCTTTGGCTGCCCGGGCAAAACGTTCGGTGAAAGGGACATCATTGAACATCATGCTCAAGTTTGCCGCGAATTTAGCCATGATGAATTCCTTGTTTATTTACTCAATTCTTGGGGTAACGAGTTTCAAGTTCTTGTACTTGCTCTTCATTTAATGTGGTGAAACCATGTGGCCGTAACGTTAAATAGAGCCGGGCGGTATCTTCCAATTCCTCCGCATTGAAAAAAGCTTGCCGTAAAGTTTTGCCGCCGACAACAGGTCCGTGGTTCGATAGGAGGATTGCGTTGTGTTTTGCGGCCAGCTTCGCAATTTCTTCACCGATTCTTTCATCTCCTGGTGGTAGATATTTGACCAGAGGCAGTTTTCCAACTCGCATCACATAGTAGGGCGTAATGGGTGGTAGACAGTTACTTCTGTCCAGATTAGGTAGGCAGGAAAGGGCAGTTAACCAAGGGGAATGTAGATGGACCACCGCATGGCATTCGGGACGGTTGTGGTACATTGCCAAATGCATGGAAACTTCTTTTGTGGGTTTGTCACCGGATAACCAATTACCCTCTGCATCTAGCTTACTCAGGCGATCCGCTTGCAAGTCGCCAAAACTGGAGTTGGTCGGCGTGATGATAATCGTGCCATCTTCCAGTTTGGCGCTGATGTTACCTGCACCACCACTGCTATAACCCCGGTAGAACATTGAACGAGCCCATTCGACTAACTCTGTCCGTAGTGCTTGTTCACTCATGAAACATCTCCTGTACATGCAGGAAGAAATCGATATTGCCGAAGTTACCTGATTTCAATGCCAGCCAATAATTGTGTTGTCGATCGTGTACCCAAGGTACGCCGGGAGTAATTGGTGCACCGATACTGAATTGTTGGATGTCCAGACTTTGTACTATCTTACCGGCAGTTTCGCCGCCTGCGACAATAAAGGTATTGAATCCTAGCTGACGTAGTCCTGTTACAACGCTGGCGAAGGTGTTTTCTATTGCTTCACTGGCAGTAGTTGCACCATATTGTTGTTGGATTTTCTGTAATATTTCTGGGGGTTGAGTCGCATATAGCATCGGTGCCAGATAGTTTTCGGATTGCTGAATAACCCACGCAACCAGCTTTTCGGCATATTGTGGATCATTCATGCATGAGTCAATATTCAGAGCCTTCGCTGGGGCCAGTGTCTGATATAGAGCAATTTGTTTGTTGGTCATGACGGAACAACTGCCAGAAAGGATCACGGTGCGTCTATTCTCGGCGGGTGGGGTTGCCCCTTCCAGTTGGCATGATATCAATGGTTTACCGGTGTCTATGCTGGCAAGGGCAGCACCAAGACCGGAACCACCAGTGATTAATTTCAGCTCTGATGCCGCTCTGGCAATAGGCAGGAGGTCATTCATGAAGAGGGTATCTGTTACTGCGTAGCGTATGTTTTGTTGTTGTAAATGATTTAGTCTGATGCGGATTGCCTGCTCGCCCTGATGTACACATACCAGATCCACCAGATCTGCTTTCCCTTGAGCTTGTTGTTCTATCAGGCGCGGTAGATTGGCATCTGTCATGGGTGTCACCGGATGGTGCTGCATGCCACTTTCATTAAGGAGTTGACCGTTGACAAATAGATGCCCATGTACAACTGTTCGCCCGTTAACGGGAAGGGCAGGGGAGATCAGCGTGATGTCTGTTTGTAGTTCATCCATCAGCGCATCAGTGACCGGCCCAATATTGCCTTTGCTGGTAGAGTCAAAAGTTGAGCAGTATTTGAAGAATATTTGCGGACAACCTGCTTTCTGACGTAACCAGTGGCAGGATTTCACCGCGTTATTCACGGCTTCGTCTATCGGGCAGGAGCGGCTTTTCAGGCTGATAACAATAGCATCAATATCCTGTGGAATGGCGGTATTTTCATCAGGTGGATTCAGTAGCTGGACGACTCGCCAGCCGCTTTGCACCATAAAACCGGCGATATCGGTTGCGCCGGTAAAGTCATCGGCGATAACGCCCAATTTAATGGTCATTATTTTTTCTCCGGCAAAGTGATACCTTTAAATGTTTTGATAATCGCGCTGTCATCCCATTGGCCGAAACCTTCATTACTGGCAGCAAGGAACATTTGATGTGCAGTGGCTGATAATGGTAATGGGAATTTCAGATCCTTACCTGTTTCTAAGACTAAACCTAGATCTTTGACAAAAATGTCTACGGAGGATTTGGCGGTGTAATCCCCTGCCAGAATATGGGGGACGCGGTTTTCAAACATCCAAGAGTTACCGGCTGCGTGGGTTACAATATCGTACATCAACTCTAAGGAAATACCAGCTTTGGCTGCCAATGCCATACTTTCCGCAGCTGCGGCAATATGTATACCGGCAAGTAATTGATGAATTGTTTTGACGATAGATCCTTGACCAATTTCACTTCCGACATGGTAAAGGCGTTCGGTGGTGGCATCAAATACGGGTTTTAGTTGTTCAAATAATGCTGGTTCACCGGAAGCCATAACGGTGAGCTGGCCTTGTTCAGCTTTTAGTGCGCCCCCTGAAATAGGCGCGTCCAGCATGTTGAGGTTGTATTTGTTAAGACGTTGGGCGAAGTCTTTAGCTTGTTCTGCGGCAACGGTACTGTGAAGTACAATGATCGTACCGGCTTTTAGTCGGCTGACCAGCGGTGTTTCGCCTTCAAACAGTATGCTTTCTATTTGAGCACCATTGACGACAACGAGTAAGATAGCATCCAGCTCTGATGCCCAATTTGCTGCGTTGTTTGTCGCCACTTTAGCGCCTGCTTGCAGAAGTTGGTCACAGGCTTTTGGGTTTAAATCAAATCCATATGTAGGAATACCCGCGCGTATTAACGCGCGGGCAATTCCCATCCCCATAGCCCCCAATCCTATAATCCCTATTTTTTGTATTGATTGGTTCATGATGGTTCCCTGGTGTTGTTGTTATAATTTGTTATTCTTTTATCATTATTTCACACATTATTTCACACATTATTTCACAAATACAGGATGGTTATCACATTCCAATGCCCACTGCTTGAAGGCGGTTTTTATTGTAATTATTTGATTTATATTGTTTATTGTTGATTTTTGAGAAATGTTAAGTTTCACATAAAGGTGTGATAGAGAATGTCATTGTGGGGATGTTAAGGTTGGGTAAGCGAGTTTCGTCGAATTCTTTTAAGGATGTTAGTTAATCTCGGATCTGTTTAAGAATAGGAAATTTAGAGGTGGGTAGATTCAGACTCGGTTTTTGGGAGAATGGTAGGTTATTTTTCGAGGAAAAAGGTATATCGGATGCTAAGAAGCATTTTTTGCGATGAGGTAAAACCGACTTGTCATAAGGTTTGAAGAATATTTATGGTGGTGGGGGAAGGATGACTCGTCACTGAGTTCCTCGCCCTACGGGCCAACGCGTCGCAAGCGCCGCATTGTTGTTTCGCTGCGCTCAACTCGAACCTTGACGAAGGTTCTCGACCTTCCCCCAAACGAGGAATTTGTCTTTGTTGAGTTTGTTTCTAAGGCTTGAGGACTATTTATGGTGGTGGGGGAAGGATTCGAACCTTCGAAGTCTGTGACGGCAGATTTACAGTCTGCTCCCTTTGGCCGCTCGGGAACCCCACCAGATTTTGAAACGTATCACTGTTGATTACAGCGGGCGGAATCATATCAAATGAGCCGCCGCTGTAAAGCATATATTTAAAAATACGTTACCGCATGCTGTTTTTTTATCCTTATTGATCCTGTTGTGAGCAAATAAGTGGTCTGTTTGCTGGTGGCGGGGGAAGGATGACTCGTCACTGCGTTCCTTAAAAATATAGGAGGGGCACTCCCCTCCTGAGTAGTTTTTTACTCAACAGGTTTAGAAAGAGGGACCCCTTTTTGCCCTGCGTAGAAGACCAAGAGGGTAACACCTTCTTTGCCTGTGTAACCGCGATGAGCGCTGTCAACCATTTCGGATAACGCCTCTCCTGCTTTTAAAAGACGTTTTTCGCCACTGGATTTTTTCTCTGCCGTTAACACCCCGTCCAGCACATAAGCTGCATTAGGTATCGGGTGTTCATGCCAGTCAAGGCTGGTATTTGGATCAATAGTAATTTTGAGAACTGAAAGCTGAGGAGTGCCTTGGGGGTATCCCTGATAAGATACGCCATCCCAAGACTTTTCAGTCTCAAGCAATTTTTCAACGTTAATACCAGCAGTATTGCTGTCATGTGCTTGAGTGAAAAACGGAGCAATGAGGAAAGCAAAAGATGTAAAGACCGATAAAGTTTGAATAGATAGCTGCATGCGGGAGGGATCCTTGTAATAAAGTGGGTGGATGATCTGTGGCGAACCATACCATTCTCACTATGATCAAGGAAGACCCTCACTTATATATACCCTTCATCTTTCAAGCTGCTGCTTTGTTGGCTGCTTTCACTCACCCCAGTCACATCGTTAGCTATGCTCCTGGGGATTCGTTCACTTGCCGCCGCGCTGTGGCTCGAAATCTATTGGGTATAGTAAGTATTAAAAGATTTTGGTTACTTAAGTTCGTGTTGAGCAACGAGGGGAAAGAATACGGCATTTTTTCTGGTACTACTATTGCTTACAGCGGCCAGAATCACATCAAATGAATCGCCGCTGTAAAGCATATATTTGAAAATAAGTTACCGTGTGCTGTTTTGCTGCCCCAATTAATTCAGCTTTAAAGAATTACAGTACGGTTACCATAAACAAAAACCCGCTGAGCAAGAACCCAATATAAAGCATGGCTCAGAACATTTTTTTCAACATCCCGGCCCGCTCTCATCATATCTTCAGCCGTGTATGTATGGTCTATGTTAATGACCTTCTGAGTAATAATTGGGCCTTCATCCAGATTATCATTCACATAATGCGCTGTTGCTCCGATGATTTTTACCCCTCTTTCATAAGCCTGATGATAAGGACGTGCCCCGATAAATGCAGGTAAAAAGGAGTGGTGAATGTTAATAATCTGATTTGGATAATGCTGGACAAATTCTGGTGTCAATACTCGCATGTATTTAGCTAATACCACGTAGTCAGGTTTGTATTGGTCAATCTGTGCAATCAGTTTTTCATCGTGTTGTTCACGGGTTAAACCTTCGTGACTGATTAAATGGAAAGGAATGCCAAATTGTTCAACCAACGATTGTAATGTTGCATGGTTGCCGATAACCGCCGCAATTTCAACATCAAGCCCATCATAAGCGCTTTTCATGAGCAAATCCCCAAGACAATGCGCTTCTTTTGTTACCATAATGACAATACGCCGACGCCCCGCACTATTTAATTCCCGTTGAGAACCCACCGGAAGTGCATCATCTAAATCAGCAAGAAATGTCTCATCATTGAAAATTCCTTCAAGCTCAGTACGCATAAAAAAGCGGCCAGTACGATGATCGACGAATTCATTATTCTGAACTATATTCAGTTGGTGTTTGTAGCAAATATTAGTAATTTTGGCGATCAGTCCTTTGGCATCAGGGCAAATAGTGCGTAGAATTTTCTTTTGTATATGTTGGTGTTGCATGAATGGGATTATCCTTAAATATTTTGCGTTTTCTGTTTGCGGGCCTTAACCACAACATTTTTTGTATTTTTTACCCGAACCACATGGGCAGGGGCTATTACGGCCAATTTGAGGTTTCATACCATCAATAGGTTTCACACCATCAATAGGTTTCACACCATCAATATAGTACCAACGCTGGTCTATACGAAGAAAACGTGAACGCTCATGAATAAGTTGTTTATCTTGGGATTTCTGATCAAGAAAGCAAGCTGAAAATTCAACATAGGCTTCGTTATCATTTTCGCCTTTTTCAGTTGTAATGACATTTAATCCAAGCCACTGGGTAACAATAAAACTCTGTTCTATATCTAAACGCCACTTTTCAGCCTGGCAGTCAGGATGCCAACTGGTAATTAGGTAATCGGCGTTGTGCTTTACATAGGCACTGTATCGGGAACGCATCAGTGATTCGGCAGTTTGGGCAAATTTTATGTTTTGGAGATAAGGGGAACAGCAATCCGCAAAATCTATTCCGCTACCACAAGGACATAGCTCTGTCAAAATAACTCCAATTGTAAAGGGTGAAATACCATTTTTACGGGTTTTCTATTGCAAAGAAACGTAAGAGAACAAATGATAATCACTTAATTGAACTAATATGAGTGATAGTACCTAAGAAAAGGTGAAGGTCGCAATATTAAGGTAAGGGAGCGTATTTATGGAAAAGGCATTGGCAGGCAAAAAAATTCTGATTGTGGAGGATGAAGCTGTTTTTTGTTCTTTGCTGGCAGGGTATTTGCGAACGTTGGGCGCTAAGGTATTAGTCGCCTCTAATGGCGCTGTTGCACTACAGGTGCTAGGACGCGAAGCTCATGTTGAACTTATTTTATGTGATTTAGACATGCCGGTTATGAATGGCATTGAATTTATTGCGAAATTGATGAATGAGGGTATTAGCATTCCAGTTATTATTATTTCAGCGACTAACAAGATGGCTGAAATTGATGAAGTGCTTCGTTTGGGAGCAAAAGATGTTTTATTAAAACCTGTTTCAGATCTTAATGAGATAAAAAAATCGGTGTTGGCCTATTTACATCCTACGGTCTTTATGTCTGGTGCGATTGAACAGAATAACTTGAATAAAGATTGGTTAACTCTAAAGCATAATTCAGATGAAGCATTAAATATGCTTAAGCAGTTACAACCCCCAGTTTCTCAAGTGATTGCCCACTGTAAAGTCAATTACCGAAAATTAAATATAATTGATAAACCAGGATTAATTCTCGATATGGCGGCGTTATCTGACAATGAATTGGCTTTTTATTGTCTAGATATTAGCCGTTCAAAAGAGTATGGTGTGATTTCAGCATTATTACTTAGAGTCATATTTAACAGTTTGTTACAAGAGCATATCATCCACCATTCCCGGCGTTTACCCAATATGGCAGGTATTTTAAATAGAATTAATAACTTACTGGAAGGTGCGGGGTTACAAGGGCAATTTCCATTGCTGCTTGGGTATTATCATACAATCAGTAAAACGGTTCTGCTCATTTCCGCAGGGTTACATGCCAGTATTAAGTCGGGTAATCGCCAAATTCAATTAGACAGTGGTGTTCCTCTTGGGACATTGAGAACGATTTGTTCGAACCAAGTTTGTTCTCATGGTGCTGAATGGCAATGTCGGATTTGGAATACAAATAGTCAAATAAATCTGATGCTTTCTTCAATGTATTCTGGGTGAATATTACCAAGGTGGAATTTTGTTTAAAACGGATTTTAAACATCAAGTCACGGTAATGTAATTAAACAGAATGGTGATGTTTATCGAAGAGAATTAGCTGGTATACTCTGCCTATTATGCTTGGAATCTATCTAATTAGGCTATTTTATTTGCCGCTCTTTACTACAAAGAGCGGATTTAGCACCGCTCAGATAAAAGTGATAACTTCTTGAGTGGTCATAAGGGTGAACGAAGTAGTGAACTTTTGTATGCATCGGGTTTCCGCGTGCTGTTCGCGTGCACGGTTTATTGACACAAAATAATCACCTTATTAAAGAATCGGCACTGATTTTGAGTTGAAGACGGATTTGTTTCAGCCAAAAAACATCGGGAGAAAGATTAATGACATCAGTAGAAAAACCATCAGTAGAAAAACTATCAGTAGAAAAACTATCAGTAGAAAAAAGAGTAAAGAAAGCCGTTATTCCCGTCGCGGGCTTGGGAACGAGGATGCTACCTGCTACGAAAGCAATTCCTAAAGAGATGTTGCCTTTAGTGGATAAACCTCTTATTCAGTATGTTGTTAATGAATGTATTGCCGCTGGCATTAATGAAATTATCTTGGTAACTCATTCATCAAAAAATTCAATTGAAAACCATTTTGATACCAGTTTTGAGCTGGAAGCTATCCTTGAGCAAAGGGTGAAGCGTCAGTTATTGGATGAAGTTCAATCTATTTGTCCAAATCATGTCACCATTATGCAAACTCGTCAGGGAATTGCTAAAGGATTAGGGCATGCGGTGTTATGTGCCAAGCCTTTAATCGGTGATGAACCTTTTGCGGTGATACTGCCGGATGTTATTCTCGATGAATACAGTACAGATCTGACTAAATATAATCTGAGCGAAATGTTGGTTCGGTATAATGAAACGGGTGCTAGTCAAATATTAGTAGAACCTGTACCTCATGAAGAAGTTTCTAGTTATGGTATTGTCGATTGCCAGGGAGAAAATCTTCAACCCGGTGACAGCAAACCAATTAAGCGCGTGGTTGAAAAACCTAAACCGAAAGAGGCACCATCAAATCTTTCTATTGTTGGCCGTTATGTGTTGTCCGAGAAAATTTGGCCATTATTAGCAAAAACAGCACCCGGTGCCGGTGATGAAATTCAACTTACTGATGCAATTGCCATGTTAATAGAACAGGAATCCGTGGAAGCCTATCATTTGCAGGGTGTGAGCCATGATTGCGGTAATAAGCTTGGTTATATGCAGGCATTTGTCCGGTATGGTATGAAACATCATGCTTTGGGCAAAGAATTTACTGATTGGTTAGTGGCTTTGCAGGATCGGATTAAAGAATAATTTTACGGAAATTTAGGTGTTATATGAAAGTTACGGTATTTGGTATTGGTTATGTTGGCTTGGTTCAAGCGGCGGTTTTAGCTGAAGTCGGTCATAATGTTCTTTGTATTGATATAGATGCAAATAAAGTTGAAAATTTGAAAAATGGTCAAATTCCCATTTTTGAACCTGGTTTAGCTCCACTGGTGAAAAAAAATTATGAAGAAGGCCGTCTGAATTTTAGTACGGATGCAAAGGCCGGCGTTGCACACGGTAAATTGCAATTTATTGCTGTCGGTACTCCTCCTGATGAAGATGGTTCAGCAGATTTGAAGTATGTGACAGCGGTTGCCCGTACTATTGCGGAATATATGGATAGCTATAAGGTGATTATCGATAAATCTACGGTTCCTGTTGGTACCGCGGATAAAGTTAATGCCGTTGTTAATGAGACTCTGTGTCAACGTAATATTGATATTCCATTTGATGTGGTTTCTAACCCTGAGTTCCTTAAAGAGGGAGCGGCTGTTGCAGATTGTATGCGCCCTGAGCGGATTATTATTGGGTGTGACAACGAAAGAGTCGTTGACCTAATGTATGAATTGTACGAACCCTTTAACCGTAATCATGATCGTATGATTGTGATGGATATCCGTAGCGCGGAACTGACGAAGTATGCTGCTAACTGTATGTTGGCAACGAAAATCAGTTTTATGAATGAGATATCTAATTTAGCTGAAATGCTTGGTGCTGATATTGAGCATGTTCGTCAAGGAATGGGTTCTGATTCCCGTATTGGCTATCATTTTATCTATCCGGGCTGTGGTTATGGCGGCTCATGTTTCCCGAAAGATGTGCAGGCGTTAATTCGCACCGCAGAGCAAATTGGTTATCAGCCTAAAATTCTTCGTGCTGTGGAGCAGGTGAATGAACTGCAAAAGCATAAATTGCCTTCTTTTGTCACGCGCCATTTCGGTGAAAATTTATCCGGTAAGACATTTTCTGTCTGGGGATTATCGTTCAAACCGAATACCGATGATATGCGTGAAGCATCAAGCTGTGTTTTGATGGAAGCATTATGGCGGGCAGGAGCCAAAATACAGGCTTACGATCCTGAAGCGATGCAGGAAGCTCAGCGTATTTATGGTCAGCGTGATGATTTATTATTGATGGGGACTAAAGAAGCAGCGCTTAAGGGAGCTGATGCCTTGATCATTTGTACTGAATGGCAAAGTTTTCGTGCGCCAGATTTTGATGTCATCAAAGAGTCTCTCAAAACGCCGGTTATCTTTGATGGCCGGAATCTCTATGATCCTGAACGCTTGCAATCCCGGGGTTTTACTTATTATGGGATTGGTCGTGGGGCATCCATTAATCCGGTTATCTGAGTAATACAATGAAATTCTTAGTCACAGGTGCTGCTGGTTTTATTGGCTTTCATGTGAGCCAGAGATTATTGCAAATGGGGCATGAGGTTGTGGGTATCGACAACCTTAATGACTATTATGATGTGAGTCTCAAACAAGCACGGTTAGATCTATTATTTGATAAGCTAGGTTTTAAATTTGAAAAGCTAGATTTAGCTGACAGAATAGCCATTCCCGATCTTTTTTCGCGACACCAATTTCAACGGGTTGTCCATCTGGGGGCTCAGGCGGGTGTTCGTTATTCGTTGCAAAACCCAATGGCTTACATTGATTCGAATATAATAGGGCATCTCAATATTCTGGAAGGTTGCCGTCACAATAATGTTGAGCATTTATTATATTCTTCTTCTAGTTCTGTTTATGGATTAAATAGAAAGCAACCGTTTTCGACAAACGATTCGGTTGATCATCCCGTTTCACTATATGCGGCAACGAAAAAGTCAGATGAATTAATGTCTCATAGTTACTCTCATCTTTATCAGTTGCCAACGACAGGCTTGCGCTTCTTTACAGTATATGGTCCGTGGGGACGTCCTGATATGGCTTTATTTAAGTTCACCAAGGCTATGTTATCAGGGCAGCCGATTGATGTTTATAACTACGGTAATATGGTTAGAGATTTTACGTATATAGATGATATCGTTGAATCAATAATCAGATTGCAAGACATCATTCCCACATCGAATGAGAGCTGGATGGTTGAAGATGGGCAAATATCTGCCAGCTCTGCCCCTTACTGTATTTATAATATTGGTAATGGTCAACCAACTAGATTAGGTGATTTTATTGAAGCAATAGAAGAATCATTAGGCATTCAGGCCAGGAAAAATTTTATGCCCATGCAAGATGGTGATGTTCTGTTGACCTGTGCTGATTCAAGTGACATTTTCCAAAAAATAGGGTTTGCCCCAAATACACCGGTGAAGCAGGGTGTGAAGCAGTTTGTAGAGTGGTATTTAAGTTTCTATCATAAGTCTAAATAAGATAAGGAGCCATTGGCTCCTTATCTATTGAATCAACGACCGTGACCAGAGAGAAGTAAATAGTTGTGTCTGTTTGATTATTAATTTACCTAGGCATTGGCTAAGTGAGTAACTAGCCTTGCTTTATCATAAAGAAATGATACAAAAAACGGGCAACTTGACTAAATTCTTCTCAAGGATACTTATACTCGTTTATACGATAGACGTTAATTCTTTTGTCAGCTAAGTTGTTTAATAATAAAAACACCCTTCTATTTTAAAAGGGTGTTTTTAATTAAATTAACTTGAAAAACAATGAATTAGAGTAAGAAACTATCCAGCGTTTTTCCTTCGTCTTCAATTGCTTTTTTGATAACAGCAGGTGTACGTCCTTGGCCAGTCCAAGTTTTAGTTTCACCGTTTGTATCAACATATTGGTATTTAGCTGGACGTGCGGGACGTTTTGCTTTACCAGCAGATTTGCCGGAGCTCATTGTCTGAAGCAATTCGCTTGGATCAATTCCTTGGTCAAGAATCATTTTGCGAACTTCTTCCAATTTACGTGTACGTTCCTCTAATTCAGCTTGTACCTGACTTTCTTCTTCACGACGTTCTTCAACAACGACGATCAGTTTTTCAAGTATTTCATCTAAGAACTCAAGTTGACATTCTCTTGCTTGGGCTCGTAAAGTACGGATGTTATTTAGGGTTTTTAAATCGCTCATTGTCCTGGTCTCAAATTATTAATGATGATGGCTGATGTGGATATAATAATAGAATGCTATTTTATTTTCTGCAATAGTCAATTTCTCATATTCGGATAAAATAGCTCTTTTTTTTTAAACGTAATTTCTTTACAAAAGTTATATAGCGCTTTTTATACAGCTATTTCGATTGTCATTCCCCAATAACATGTTCAGGGTACCTTTAACAAAGAGGGGACATGATAATCTCTCTAATTTATAAACCAGGTATATACTAAATCGGTAAGTAATTTTAACTGTTTCTTATCATACCTGCTAAAGCAGAATAATACTAAGTTAAAAAAAACTTATGACTAATCCATGAGTTATCGCTGATTTACTGTTACCGTTTTCTGGAAGTAAATCACGCACATTATTAATTTGCATACGATATGCAACAAATCAGTCTGGCTTTCATTTCTTAATTTAAACATGAGCATTTGTCATTCAAATGTGCTTTATTACTCGGCTGATGTGATGGTGGCCATGAATCATTAAGACATCACTAAGCTAAATATTTCGGTATATCAACCGGTGCGGCTTACTGAGATGGATAATCACGACTAAAGTTTATGGTAAACTCATCTGACTATATGGCTTTATAAATTTTGTTAAGGGGCAGGGTTGATGGCTCAACTTTATTTTTATTACTCCGCAATGAATGCTGGAAAATCGACATCCTTGTTGCAATCCTCTTATAACTATAATGAGAGAGGGATGAGAACGCTGGTGTTTACCGCGGAAATTGACACCCGGTTTGAAAATGGAAAAGTCAATTCTCGGATTGGATTATCTTCTGATGCACTTTTGTTTAGTCAACAGACAGATATTGGCGAGTTGATCAGAAATGAAAATAAGCAGGAAAAAGTGCATTGCGTGCTTATTGATGAGTGCCATTTTCTCACGAAAGCACAGATTGAACAGATATGTAAGGTGACCGACTACGATGATATTCCGGTTCTTTGTTATGGGCTGAGAACTGATTTCAGAGGCGAGCTTTTCAGTGGTAGCCAGTATCTTCTGGCGTGGGCTGATAAGTTAGTTGAATTGAAAACTATTTGCTATTGTGGACGTAAAGCGAACCGTGCATTACGTTTTGATAGCGAAGGTGCGGCTATTTATGATGGCGAACAAGTTGATATCGGTGGCAATGAAAAGTATATGTCTGTTTGCCGTAAGCACTATATGGATGCTATTAGTGAGGCGAGGAAAAACAGAAAGGATAGCGTGTAATGGATAGACTTTCCGTGAAGCGGTCGGATGCTCTGTTTGAGAGTTTGTATTAAGAATAGGGCAGCGTTAAGTTAAAGGGCGCTGATATCAGCACCCTTAAGTGGTATTTAATCAATTAATAAATTTGTTCTTACCGGCTTTCTTCTGTCGTAACAGTTTCTGTGAATTCGCGTCCATAGTATGAATCCAACAGCAATTGTTTCAGCTCGGAAATCAGCGGGTAGCGTGGGTTAGCACCGGTACATTGGTCATCGAAGGCATCTTCGGATAACTTATCAACTTTTGCCAGGAAGTCAGCTTCTTGAACGCCCGCTTCACGGATAGATGTCGGGATACCTAGCTCAGACTTGAGCTCTTTCAGCCAGGTTAACAGTTTTTCAATTTTTGTGACAGTATGGTCACCAGTAGCAGATAAACCGAGATGATCGGCAATTTCAGCGTAACGACGGCGGGCCTGTGGGCGATCATATTGACTGAATGCAGTCTGTTTGGTTGGATTATCATTAGCGTTATAGCGAATAACGTTACAAATCAGCAATGCGTTAGCCAGGCCATGCGGGATATGGAACTCAGAACCCAGTTTATGCGCCATGGAGTGACATACCCCCAAGAAGGCATTAGCAAATGCAATCCCGGCAATAGTTGCCGCATTATGAACCCGTTCGCGGGCAACTGGGTTAGTGGCCCCTTCATGATAGCTGGTTGGGAGGAACTCTTTCAGTAGTTTTAGCGCTTGCAGTGCTTGTCCGTCAGAGTATTCGTTTGCCAGGACTGATACATAAGCTTCCAAAGCGTGGGTGATGGCATCCAGTCCACCAAAAGCACAGAGTGATTTCGGCATATCCATGACTAGATTGGCATCAACGATAGCGATATTAGGCGTCAATTCATAATCAGCCAGTGGATATTTCTGACCGGTTGCATCATCAGTGACAACCGCAAATGGTGTCACTTCAGAACCTGTGCCGGAAGTTGTGGTAATGGCTACCATTTTCGCTTTAACCCCCATTTTGGGGAATCTATAGATGCGTTTACGGATATCCATAAACCGTAGAGCTAGCTCTTCGAAATGAGTTTCAGGGTGTTCATACATCACCCACATAATTTTGGCCGCATCCATTGGGGATCCGCCCCCCAGGGCAATAATGATGTCCGGTTTGAATGAGTGCATTTGTTCCGCACCCTTACGAACAGTGCTTAGGGTCGGGTCTGCTTCAACTTCAAAGAAAACTTCTGTTTCTATCCCGTGGG
Source organism: Photorhabdus sp. CRCIA-P01 (assembly GCF_003545805.1). Lineage (GTDB taxonomy): Bacteria > Pseudomonadota > Gammaproteobacteria > Enterobacterales > Enterobacteriaceae > Photorhabdus > Photorhabdus antumapuensis. The sequence continues at coordinate 73,480 of NZ_NMQR01000012.1, forward strand.
ATTTCAGCACATCAGTGACTTGATCAGCATAACCATGATTAAATAAGAAACGGTCTGTTACGATAAAAGCGCGTTTTGCACCATCGGTTGCAACTTCTGCTAATGCCACGGGCAGGGAGCCGCGACGGAAGTAAATTGATTTCGGAAGTTTATGCCACAGCATATTTTCTGCTCTTTTCGCCACGGTTTTGGTATTGATGAGATGTTTGGGCCCTACATTTTCAGAGATGGAATTTCCTCCCCAAGAGCCGCAACCTAGTGTCAGAGATGGAGCAAGTTTGAAGTTGTAGAGATCACCGATACCGCCCTGAGACGCAGGGGTATTCACTAGAATACGGGCTGTTTTCATTTTATCGCCGAAATACTTGATTCGTGCCGCTTGATTGTCCTGATCGGTGTACAAGCAGGAAGTGTGACCAATTCCGCCCATTTCAACTAATTTTTCTGCCTTTTCTACGGCATCTTCAAAGCTATTACCACGATACATAGCGAGCAATGGAGACAGTTTTTCATGAGCAAAGGGCTCTGTTTCATCAATCAAACTCACTTCTCCAATCAAGATCTTGGTCCTTTCAGGAACATTAATGCCGGCCATTTCAGCAATTTTTGTTGCAGATTGACCAACAATTTCCGCATTTAGACTGCCGTTTTTCAGAATGATATCTTGAACCGCTTTCAGTTCCTTGCCTTGTAACAGATAACCGCCATGAGTAAAGAAACGTTTACGCACCTGATCATAAACGGTATCCACCACGATAACGGATTGTTCTGAAGCGCAGATGACGCCGTTGTCAAAGGTTTTGGACATCAGAATAGATGCAACAGCACGTTTAATATCAGCTGATTCATCAATGACAACCGGAGTGTTACCGGCACCGACGCCGATTGCGGGCTTACCAGAGCTGTATGCCGCTTTTACCATGCCTGGACCACCGGTCGCCAGGATTAGATTGATGTCCTGGTGGTGCATTAATGCATTGGAAAGTTCAACGGAGGGTTCATCAATCCAGCCAATAATATCTTTTGGCGCACCAGCCGCGACCGCAGCCCTCAGAACCAATTCTGCTGCTTTGGTGGTTGCTTTTTTGGCGCGTGGATGGGGTGAGAGAATAATGCCGTTACGGGTTTTTAGGCTGATGAGCGCTTTAAAAATAGCGGTGGATGTTGGGTTGGTGGTTGGCACGATACCGCAGATTAAGCCGATAGGTTCAGCGATAGTGATGGTGCCGAATGTTTTGTCTTCAGACAAAATGCCGCAGGTTTTATCATCTTTATAAGCGTTATAGATATATTCGGAAGCAAAGTGGTTTTTGATTACTTTGTCTTCGACAATGCCCATACCGGATTCTGCCACGGCTAATTTTGCTAAAGGGATACGTGCATCTGCCGCTGCAAGGGCCGCAGCGCGGAAGATTTTGTCAACTTGCTCCTGAGAAAAGTTAGCAAATTCACGTTGTGCTTTTTTTACCCTGGCAACCAGTTCGTTCAGTTCAGTAACATGAGTTACAGTCATAAAGAAGTACTCCTGAAAAATATTAAAAATCTTTTAATATCAATGAATAAGTATTTTTTAGACTATTTAGCTTGGTGATTTTTTGGTAACTACAGGTTATCATTTGGTATTAAATATATATTGATCTTAATCACATAAATTCCAAAGCTGACTCCTTTCAGCTTGGGTCAGTGATAATTATTATTGATTGGGCTGTAAATAGCGTTAAGAGGTTGAATTTTTAATCTAATGGAAATATCGGGTTAACAACTTGTTATATAAGATATTTTAAATTAAAAAATGCGTTGTGGTCGATGGAAAATCGAACTTTGCCAGTATAAAGTGAAGAAAAAATTAAGTTTTCTATTATTTTAGGGAGAGCGATCATGAGAATATTTTTAATAACACAGCGTAACTCAATAGAGGTTTTTTGTGGGTGACTTACTGCTGGATCTGCCTGGTTACATTAAGTTTTTTGTTGGGCTGTTTGCACTGGTCAATCCTGTTGGTATTTTGCCAGTTTTTATCAGTATGACTCACTACCAAGCTCAATCGGTTCGTAATAGAACTAACTTTATTGCCAATACTTCTGTTGCCATCATTTTATGGACATCTTTGCTGTTAGGTGACTCGATACTGCGTATGTTTGGCATTTCCATTGATTCTTTTCGTATTGCCGGTGGGATTTTGGTTGTGACCATCGCGATGTCGATGATTAACGGTAAACTTGGCGAGGATAAACAGAATAAGCAGGAAAAATCAGAAACAGCCATTAGAGAAAGTGTTGGTGTTGTGCCGCTGGCATTGCCGTTAATGGCAGGTCCCGGTGCAATCAGTTCTTGTATTGTCTGGAGTTCTCGTTATCAGGGATGGCAGAATTTTATTGGGTTGGTGCTTACCAGCGCGTTGTTTGCTTTTTGCTGTTGGTTATTATTTCGAGCTGCACCTTTAGTCGTCAAATATCTTGGGCAAACAGGCATTAACGTTATCACCCGAATTATGGGACTGCTATTGATGTCTTTGGGAATTGAACTGATTGTGACAGGGATCAGAGCGCTATTCCCAGGGTTGCTTTGATATGATTTACGATAAAAGGTGTTAGCTTTCTTTCAAGTGAAATTACAAATTATGATATTCTTATCATTTTTATTATAAAGCCTATTTCATAGGCTTTTCTTACTTCTTTTACCGGTACTTCCTGAATTTTATACAAATAACCCAATATTTTTCTAAATTATTCTTTCCTGTTAGTTCAATGTGTAACTGGTTGCTTCCACCACTGTTTTGTGATGAATGTAGGTTTTTAATTTGCATTGATTGCAATTTGTTAAAATTATGTTTATTTTCATCTTTGGTCTAGCTTTGTTTACTATTTTAGTGAAGTTTTAAGTTGATAATTCTATATGTATCAATTGCTTATAATAAATTTTGGGATATTTTATCAATTAATGTAATAAGTCGTACTAAGTTGTTTGTAAGGATGATTTTTGCAATATGAGAGCGATATTTTAACAATTGATATGATAAGTTACCTTTAATATTTAATCCGTTACTTTGGGCTAAATAATGTGAAGATACCGGACTTGATGGGATATGTGGAATGAACGGGTCCATCAAACTGGAGGTAAAAAATGAAGATCAAACAATTAAAATTACATAAGTTTATTTCCTGTATATTTTTATTATCAGTGTTTCCTGTTACAGCCGTGCCTGCCGCTGAACTTCCAGATGGTGTGAAACTTGCGGATAAACAGCAGATTATTATTAATAATGGCGCAGAAGTTGCTTCGCTTGATCCACATAAAGTCGAAGGTGTACCAGAATCCAACATTATTCTTAATCTCCTGGAAGGGTTGGTGAGTACAGGCTCCGAGGGAGAAGTTGTGCCAGGCGTTGCGACCCATTGGGAAAATCAGGATTACAAGGTATGGACTTTTTATCTACGTGATAATGCTAAATGGAGTGATGGAACGCCTGTCACGGCACATGATTTTGTCTATAGTTGGCAACGGTTAGCTGACCCAAAAGTGGGTTCACCTTATGCCAGCTATCTTCAATATGCTTACGTTGAAAATATTAGTGATGTTCTGAAAGGTAAAAAATCACCTGACCAGTTGGGGGTTAAAGCGCTGGATGATCATCGTTTGCAGGTGACTTTGACACATCCCGTGCCTTATTTCATCAATATGCTCAGTCATACGGCAATGAAACCAGTGAAAAAGGATCTGGTCGAAAAATTGGGTAATAAATGGACTTTGCCAGAAAATTATGTGGGTAATGGGGCGTATCGGCTGAAAGAGTGGGTGGTCAATGAGCGGATTGTGATTGAACGTAATCCACAATACTGGAATAACGGTAAAACAATTATTGAGCAAGCGACGCTTTTACCCCTTCAATCCGAAACCAGCGGTGTTAACCGCTACCGTAGTGGGGAAATAAATATCACCAACAGCGCTATCCCTCCGGATCTGTATCGGAAAATGAAAAAAGAGATCCCTGATCAGATGCGCGTTAGCCCTTATCTCTGTACGTTCTATTACGAAATTAACAATAATAAACCCCCGTTTACTGATGTAAGAGTCCGTGAGGCCGTCAAGTTAACTCTCGACCGGGATATTATTGCGGGGAAAATTATGGGGCAGGGGCAAATACCGGCCTATGGTTTTACGCCAACATTTATCGGAGGTGGTGATTTTGCTAAACCAGAGTGGGCTGGCTGGACACAGGAGCAGCGCAATAAACGAGCCAGAGCATTGTTAGCCCAGGCCGGTTTCAATCAGGCGAATCCATTGAGATTCACCTTGTTATACAACACGTCAGAGCAAAATAAACAACAGGCTATCGCTGCCGCTTCCATGTGGAAAAAGAATCTGGGAGCGGATGTGATTTTGCAGAATCAGGAATGGAAAACCTCGCTTGAAAGCCGCCATCAGGGGAATTATGAGGTGACCAGAGCAACCTGGTGTGCGGATTACAATGAACCTACCGCGTTTTTAAATATGTTTCTGTCAGATAGCAGTAATAACACGACTTTCTATCAGAATAAAAATTTTGATAGCTATCTGGAACAGGCATTAATCGCTAAGGATGCTATTGAGCGTAAAAAATTATACCAACAAGCCGAGTCTCAATTGGATAAAGACTCGGCGCTGATTCCCGTTTATTACCGGGTGAGTGTAAGGCTTGTTAGCCCATCAGTGGGAGGGTTTTCAGGGAAAGACCCATTGGATTATATGGATATTAAGCGACTGTATATGATAAAAAATTAGACAGTCGCTTTATTCGAAAGAGTTACTGAGACCCTGCAAACAAAATCGTTCCTTTTGTATGCAGGTGGTAATCCACCCCTTATTTCTGGGCCGTCGGTTGATAACGAATCTGACGGGATAAAATTGGAGTAGAAAAAGATGATAAACACAACGAGAAAGAGACTACTTACTGTCAGCATCAGCGCTGCACTGAGTATGGTAATGGCAAGTCAGGTCTTGGCTGCGAAAGTGCCTGATGGTGTTCAATTAGCGGATAAACAGGTTTTAGTCCGTAATAACGGCTCTGAACCGCAATCGCTGGACCCGCATAAGATTGAAGGCGTGCCAGAATCACATTTGGCACGTGATTTGTTTGAAGGTGTCGTCATCGTTGGTCCGAATGGCGAAATCTTGCCAGGTTCTGCGGCCAGTTGGGAAAATAAAGACTTCACTGTCTGGACATTCCATATGCGTAAAGATTCTAAGTGGTCTAATGGTGATCCTGTCACTGCTCACGATTTTGTTTACAGTTGGCGGCGTCTGGCTGATCCCAATACTGCTTCTCCCTATGAAAGTTACCTCCAGTATGCCCATATCACCAATATTGATGACATCATCGGTGGTAAAAAGAAACCAGATACTCTGGGTGTAAAGGCGCTGGATGACTATACATTGCAGCTTACATTGAGCGAAGCGGTTCCTTATCTGCCAAGACTTTTGGCTCACTCTTCAATGTCACCGGTTCATCGGGCTACGGTGGAAAAATATAACGAAAAATGGACTCAACCGCAGAATTTTGTCGGTAATGGCGCTTACAAACTGAAAAACTGGGTGGTCAACGAACGTATTGTGATGGAACGTAGCCCAACATACTGGGATAACAAAAATACGGTTATTGATCAGGTGACTTTCCTGCCAATTTCCTCAGAAGTGACGGATGTAAACCGTTATCGTAGTGGCGAAATTGACATGAGTTATACTAATTTGCCAATTGAGCTATTCCAGAAACTGAAAAAAGAGATCCCGAACGAGCTGCATATTAACCCACATCTATGTACTTATTATTACGAAATTAATAATGAAAAGCCGCCATTTAATGATCCTCGTGTCCGTACTGCATTGAAATTGGCGATGGACCAAGACATTGTGACCAATAAAGTCAAAGCACAGGGTGATATCCCTGCTTACGGTTTTACACCGCCGTTTATTGATGGTTTTAAAGAAATAAAACCAGCATGGTTTACTGATTGGAACCAGGAAAAACGTAACCAGGAAGCCAAAAAATTACTGGCCGAAGCGGGTTATACTAAAGATAATCCATTGAAGTTTAATTTGCTTTATAACACCTCTGATCTGCATAAAAAAATTGCAATCGCGGTATCTTCTGTTTGGAAGAAAAATTTAGGTGCTGATGTCCGTTTGGAAAACCAAGAGTGGAAAACTTTCCTGGATACTCGACATCAGGGTAATTATGACGTAGCCCGTGCTGGCTGGTGTGCCGATTACAACGAACCTTCTTCATTCCTGAATGCAATGCTTTCTTATAGTAGTAATAACACGGCTCATTATAAGAGTGATGAGTTCGATAAACTGGTGAAAGAATCTCTACAAGTAAAAACAGATGATGAGCGTGCGGCTGTTTACCAAAAAGCAGAAGCGCGGTTAGATAAAGATTCGGCTATTGTCCCCCTTTATTACTATGTGAATACCCGGTTAGTGAAGCCCTATGTTGGTGGCTATACAGGGAAAGATCCTTTGGATAATTTACACACCAAAGATTTTTATATTATCAAACACTAATCGTTGTAAAGCAGCCCGGAAAGGGCTGCTTTAGTATCAAATTATTTTAAGGCCAGGGTTAAGGGCCAACACATAGGAACGGGCAATGCTTAAGTTTATTTTACGCCGTTGTTTAGAGGCGATCCCGACACTTTTTATTCTCATCACTATTTCGTTTTTCATGATGCGGCTGGCGCCAGGTAGCCCATTTACCGGTGAGCGGAAATTGCCACCAGAAGTGATGGCAAATATTGAAGCGAAATATCATCTGAATGATCCCATGTATAAACAATATTTTGATTACTTAATCCAGCTTTCCAAAGGGGATTTTGGGCCTTCTTTTAAATATAAGGACTACACAGTTAATGATCTGGTCGCAACGGCATTTCCGGTGTCGGCTAAATTGGGTGCGTCGGCATTTATTATGGCGGTTGTGCTGGGGGTCAGCGCCGGGGTTATTGCCGCACTTAACCAAAACACGAAGTGGGATTATACGGTTATGGGGTTCGCCATGACGGGGGTTGTTATCCCAAGCTTTGTTGTGGCGCCGCTGTTGGTGCTGGTGTTCGCTATTCATCTTAAATGGCTGCCGGGAGGGGGCTGGAATGGCGGAGCGCCAAAATTTATGATCTTACCCATGGTAGCACTGTCTTTGGCCTATATCGCCAGTATCTCGCGTATCACCCGTGGTTCGATGATAGAAGTGCTGCACTCTAATTTTATCCGTACTGCACGTGCTAAAGGGTTGCCGTTACGCATCATTATATTCCGCCATGCCTTAAAGCCCGCTTTGCTGCCGGTCATCTCTTATATGGGGCCTGCTTTTGTCGGTATCATCACCGGTTCAATGGTGATTGAAACAATCTTTGGTTTACCGGGAATAGGGCAGTTATTTGTTAATGGGGCGTTGAACCGTGACTATTCATTGGTATTAAGCCTGACTATTTTGGTTGGTGGCCTGACTATTCTGTTCAATGCGATTGTTGATGTGTTGTATGCCGTCATCGATCCAAAGATCCGTTATTAAGACTGGAGCGCGCAATGATAGTCAATAAACAAAACAGCGAAGCTCTGGAAAATTTCTCTGAGCAACTGGAAATTGAAGGCCGCAGTTTGTGGCAGGATGCACGACGTCGTTTTATTCACAACCGGGCAGCGATTGCCAGTTTGTGCTTGTTATCTTTGATTACTTTGTTTGTGATCCTGGCACCGATGCTGGCCCAGTTTACTTACGATGATACTGACTGGGCTATGATGTCTATGTCACCTGATTTTGAATCAGGTCACTATTTCGGTACCGATTCCTCTGGCCGTGATTTACTGGTACGTGTTGCTATTGGTGGGCGTATTTCATTGATGGTTGGGATTGCCGCGGCCTTGGTTGCAGTAGTCGTTGGAACTTTGTATGGGTCATTATCCGGTTATCTGGGTGGAAAAATAGACTCAGTGATGATGCGCCTGTTGGAAATTCTGAATTCATTCCCCTTCATGTTCTTTGTGATCCTGCTGGTGACTGTTTTTGGACAGAATATTTTGCTGATATTTGTTGCGATTGGCATGGTGTCATGGCTGGATATGGCGCGTATTGTCCGTGGTCAGACACTGAGCTTGAGACGTAAGGAATTTATTGAAGCGGCGCTGGTGTGTGGGGTGTCAACCCGTTACATCGTGTTACGCCACATTGTCCCTAATGTATTGGGTGTGGTGGTGGTTTATGCATCTTTATTAGTCCCAAGCATGATTCTGTTTGAATCGTTTCTTAGCTTTCTGGGATTGGGAACGCAGGAACCATTAAGCAGTTGGGGAGCGTTGTTAAGTGATGGAGCGAATTCGATGGAAGTTTCCCCGTGGTTGCTGATGTTTCCTGCCGGTTTTCTGGTGGTGACCCTGTTTTGTTTTAACTTTATCGGCGATGGCTTGCGTGATGCCCTCGATCCGAAAGATCGTTAAGGAGGTAACATGAACAGCGTTAAAAACCAGAAAAGTTCTGAGCCGTTGTTAATTGTTAACGATTTGAACGTGACTTTTAGTACCCCGGATGGGGATGTCACTGCGGTGAACAAACTGAATTTTGATTTACGGGCAGGGGAAACTCTGGGAATCGTCGGTGAATCTGGTTCTGGAAAATCACAAACTGCTTTTGCTCTGATGGGATTGCTTGCCAGAAACGGCACGATTGGCGGCTCTGCTGTTTTTAATGGCAGGGAAATTCTTAACTTGGAAGAGAAAGAACTTAACCGCATGAGAGCGGAAGAAATATCAATGATATTTCAGGACCCAATGACTTCTCTCAATCCCTATATGCGTATTGGTGACCAGCTCACGGAAGTATTAATGCTGCATAAACGTATGAGTAAAAGTGAAGCATACCTTGAATCGATTCGGATGCTGGATGCCGTCAAAATGCCAGAAGCACTTAAGCGAATGCGGATGTATCCTCATGAATTTTCTGGTGGGATGCGTCAGCGTGTGATGATCGCAATGGCATTGTTATGCCGGCCAAAATTGCTGATTGCTGACGAGCCGACAACTGCACTTGATGTTACGGTTCAGGCACAGATTATGATTCTGCTGAATGAACTGAAACAGGAGTTTAATACCGCGATAATTATGATTACTCACGATTTGGGAGTCATTGCCGGTGTTTGTGACAAAGTCCTGGTGATGTACGCGGGGAGAACAATGGAGTATGGCACGGCCCGCGAAGTGTTTTATCAACCAACTCATCCTTATTCTATTGGCCTTCTTAGTGCTGTTCCCCGTCTTGATGGTGATGAAGAGTTATTGACAACAATCCCGGGGAATCCGCCTAATTTATTACGGTTGCCGAAAGGGTGCCCGTTCCAGCCACGTTGTCAGTTTGCAATAGACCATTGCGTAGATTGTGAACCAAAGTTAGAGGCATTTGGCAATGGGCGTTTGCGAGCTTGTTTTAAAGCACCGGGAGAATTGGTATGAATCTGATTGAAAAAAGACGCGTGCTGCTGGAAGTCGTCGATCTGAAAGTCCACTTTGATATCAAAGATGGCACACAATGGTTTTGGCAACCAGCAAAAACTTTGAAAGCGGTTGATGGCGTCACATTGAGGTTGTATGAAGGGGAAACTCTTGGTGTGGTTGGCGAATCTGGTTGCGGTAAATCGACTTTTGCTCGCGCAATTATCGGATTGGTCAAGTCTTCCGGTGGCTCGGTAACTTGGTTGGGAAAAAGCCTGCTGGATATGAATGATAAGCAGTGGCGGGATATTCGCAGCGATATCCAGATGATATTCCAAGACCCATTAGCATCCCTGAATCCGCGAATGACGATTGGCGATATTATCGCTGAGCCACTGCGCACTTATCATCCTAAGATGAAAGAGCTGGAAATTAAAGAGCGGGTAAAAGCGATGATGATGAAGGTTGGGTTATTGCCGAATCTGATTAACCGTTACCCGCATGAATTCTCTGGCGGTCAATGTCAACGTATCGGGATTGCCCGTGCGCTTATTCTTGAACCTAAGTTGGTGATTTGTGATGAACCGGTATCTGCACTTGATGTCTCCATTCAGGCTCAGGTCGTGAACCTGTTGCAGGAATTACAACGGGAAATGGGGCTGTCGCTGATTTTTATCGCCCATGATCTTGCCGTGGTTAAGCATATATCTGACCGTGTATTGGTGATGTACCTTGGGCATGCGGTGGAATTGGGTACTTATGATGAGGTTTACCATAATCCACAGCACCCTTATACCAAGGCGTTGATGTCGGCGGTCCCGGTGCCTGATCCGGATAAAGAACGAAATAAACACATTGAATTGCTGGAAGGTGAATTACCGTCACCTATCAACCCGCCATCAGGATGTGTTTTCCGTACTCGTTGCCCAATGGCAGATCCTGAATGTGCTAAAACCCGGCCATTGATGGAGGGGAGTTTCCGTCATGCCGTGTCTTGTTTGAAGGTTGATCCATTGTAGTTAAGATTGATTGTAGTTATTGCGAAATTTTGTAGGACATTAAATGTGAGAGTTACTTTTTGGGTTTTATACCCTTCATCTTCCAAGCTGCTGCTTTGTTGGCAGCTTTCACTCACCCCAGTCACATAGTTATCTATGCTCCTGGGGATTCATTCACTTGCCGCCGCGCTGCAACTCGAAATCTATTAGGTATATATTAGGGTTCAGACCCGTATGAAAATGAGTAGCTCTCACTCTTTGAAGAAGAAAAGAATAGATCAAAATCACTGACTTCAATCTTTCCACAAAATATGGCAAATCGGGTGAGATTTTTCCCGGCAAATCAAAATACGAGCGAAAATATCATTAATTTCAGCATCTTCAGATTCTGCTAGCCCGATAATGACTTCGGCAAAGAAATCAGGATGTGGATTGAAATCCACGTGTTCAAGCCACCCATCAGAAGGGGGCAGTAATTCCGCGCCGCCACGTATTTCGAATTGCAGGCTAAATAGCAGAATATCAGCGGGATCAAGGTTGAACGAAGCCCGTTCGAGAAAGATGTCATAGGCTTTCTCAAGGGTTTCATCTTCTGTCATTCGGTTATTGAAGTCTAAATCCATAGCTTGTGGGGATCTGTTGTCCATATTGATTTATTCGTGGGTCATGATGAGTGAATTAAAGCATGATGAAGCATTGATTGGTACCCCCGTCTTTACAAGACGAGGGGATTGGTCACAGTAGCGGGCTAAAGAAGTAACAAATACGCTCAATAATCCGATGCCACAAAGGGCGTTGTTCCCACTCATTGGTTTCCAGCAATGTAGAATGGGCTATATAATCGTATTGCACCAGCGTCAGATCATTACCAAAGTTTTCATCATCAATAACCACGGTAATTTCGAAATTCAGCCACAGGCTACGCATATCGAGATTCACTGACCCCACCATGCTGAGTTGGCCATCAACTAAAACGCTTTTGGTATGTAGCAATCCATCTTCAAACTGATAAATCTTAACACCGGCGTTTAATAGTTCAGCAAAAAATGCCCGGCTTGCCCAACGAACCAGGAAGAAATTATTTCTGCGTGGAACGATAATAATCACTTCAACCCCTCGTAAAGCTGCGGTGCAAATCGCATTTGTCAGGTCATCACTGGGAACAAAATAAGGGGTAGTTAAAATCAGTTGTTTACGGGCAGAGAAAATAGCCGTCATTAAAGATTGTTGAATCAATTCCTCAGGGAATCCGGGGCCGGATGCAATAACCTGAGTTGTGTGCCCACTGGCCTGTTCAAATGGCATGATATTGTTATCTGGTGATGGCGGAAAGATACGTTGACCGGTTTCCATTTCCCAGTCACAAGCGTAAATAACCCCCATGGTTGTGGTAACCGGCCCTTCCATTCGTACCATGATGTCAATCCATTGCCCAACACCGGCATCTTGTTTAAAGAAGCGTGGATCGACCATATTCATACTGCCGGCATAAGAAATATAATCGTCTATCAAGATAATTTTACGATGCTGGCGCAGATCCATTCGGCGTAGAAATAAACGGAATATATTGACCCGCAAAGCTTCAACAAATTCAATTCCCGCCTGGCGCATGATATCCGGGTATTGGCTACGGCAATATAACCAGCTACCTGCTGAATCCACCATAATACGGCATCTAACTCCTCGGTGTGCGGCGGCCATAAGCGCATCAGTCACTTGTTCAACTAAGCCGCCGGATTGCCAGATGTAAAACACCATATCAATGCTGTGCTTGGCATTCTCAATATCTTTGATAATGGTTTTTAGTGAATGGTCATAGGTTGTCAGTAGTTGGATCTTGTTACCTTTAACGCCCGCAAGCCCTTGCCGTCGTTCGCAAAGCTGGAATAGCGGTGCCGCGACTTCGCTATTTTCCGTAGCGAAGATATGACGAGATTTGCGCAATTCTTCGAGCCATACGGTTGTTGAAGGCCACATGGCTTTTGCTTGTTCAACTCTGCGTTTCCCCAAATGCAGCTCACCAAATGACAGGTAAGCGATGATTCCAACTAAGGGTAGGATATAAATAATCAGCAGCCAGGTCATAGCGGAAGTTACAGGCCGGCGTTTTATCAGAATGCGTAAGGTGATACTGGCAACAATCAGCCAATAAAAGAAAATAGCAAGCCAACTTAGGACGGAATAAAAGGTTGTCATATTCGGCAATCAATCCTGTTTTGTTCAGACATCTGTTGGTGGCGTTTAACACGGTTTCCTCAAGATTCGGGATATAACGATCTAATTAACCCGATGAATTTACCAAAAAATCGGCAAATATACTGCAAGCATCATACTTGATATTGGTCATTTCGCATTATTGAGACAAAAAGTACTATCCAGATACGCCTTGGATATCTTTTTTAAAGGCTTATAATGAGCGTGATGTTTTTATAGGTAGATTTTTATGAAACGTAGTCGGAATGAAGTAGGGCGGTGGCGGATGTTACGCCAGAATCTCAACCGCCGTCGCCGTTGGCTGGAAGGGCAATCAAGACGCAATTTGCGTATTTATTCACTGCGTAAATTAAATGGTTATAAACAGCGTCGAGCTTTATTGTTTGTTCAGCATGGCGAATGGATACATTGAAAAAATAATATTTTTGGCCTTATATTCACGCTCTCCTACAATCTTTATTGAATATGATTGCTATTTGCATTTACACTAGCAGTCATTCGAGGATTGAATATTATGCTGCTAATCAAGAATTCCCTTATGCGCTGGATACATTGGCCAATATTGTTGTCAGTTTGTTTACACGTTTCTGTTGCTGCCGCGCTTTTTTGTTCTGCAATACCGGAAAAGCAGCCTGATGCTGCACTTATGTCTGTTGCTATGATTCAGTTAGCTGCCGAAGAAGCTCCTGTTTCAGAGCCGGCAGCGCCTGAACCTGAGTCAGAGCCAGAAGAGCCGGAACCTGTTCCGGAGCCGGTAATTCCAAAACCAGAGGTGAAGAAGCTAAAACCGGAAGTGAAGAAGAAAATTGTTAAAAAGCAATCTGAACCCGTTGAAAAGAGAGCTGAACAACCGGAAAAGCCGTTGTTTAATCAGAATGCATTGGCTAACCGTACTGATAATAATCAGAATAAACCCGTGGTTAAACCGCGGAATGGGCCAAGAGCATTAAGTAAAGCGTTACCTGTCTACCCATCCAGAGCTTCGGCATTGGGTACCGAAGGTTATGTGAAAGTCAAATATGATATTGATGAAGACGGACGGGTAAAAAATGTAGAAGTGATTGGCGCTAATCCACCCAATGTTTTTGAAAGGGAGGTGAAAAAAGCGATGAGAAAATGGCGCTTTGAAAAAATACCCGCGATGGGTTATATCACAACCGTTGAATTTAAAATTACGGGTATATCTCAATCCTGATGGTCGGGGAAATGCAAATAAAAAAGGAGCATTATTGATACGCTCCTTTTTCCATTAACCATTAATAATTAGGCTTATTCGCTAGTGCTGCTAGCGAGTTGAAAGTGGGTTTTACCTTCTGGTAACCGACGCGGGGTATTATCTTCATTAACCGCGACATAAGTGAATACTGCTTCGGTTGCACGGTAGCGTTGACCGACAGGTTCAGAGGCGACTTTCTTCACCCAGACTTCGATATTGATGGTAATCGAACTGTTACCGGTTTTGAGACAATGTGCATAGCAGCAGACGACATCACCAACGGCAACGGGTTTCAGGAAAGTAATACCATCTACTCTGACAGTGACAACACGGCCTTCCGCGATTTCTTTTGCCAGAATTGCACCACCAATATCCATTTGTGACATTAACCATCCACCAAAAATATCTCCGTTGGCGTTGGTATCAGCGGGCATAGCCAGTGTGCGGAGGACTAACTCTCCGTTAGGTAATTGTTGTTGTGTCATTGAAAACTTTACTTTATTTGATGAAAAAACAATACCTGCCTACAGACGATAGCAGGCAGATATCCATGTGAATAGGGTTACTTCTGTTCGCGTGGCAGGTGACGGTAAATATATACTACACTGAGCACGGTGAAAACCAGAGTCAGGGCAGTCAGACCAAATACTTTAAAGTTAACCCAGACATCTTGTGGTAACCAGAATGCCACATAAATATTAGCCAGTGCACAGGCAATAAAAAACAGAGCCCATGCCGTATTGAGTTTATTCCAGACAAAATCGGGTAAAACCAGCTCTTTTCCTAGCATTTTCTGAATCAGTGGTTTTTTCATAAACCATTGGCTGCCTAGCAAGGCTAATGCGAATAAGGCATAGATTGCGGTCACTTTCCATTTGATAAATAGATCACTGTGGAAAGCTAAAGTTAAAGTACCGAAAACAGTAACCATGATAAACGTGATCAGGGAAGCTTTCTCTACTTTCCGGTAGAGGAAATAAGTTATAGCGACAGCTAAACCGGTGGCGGCGATCAGTGCCCCGGAAGCGTAGAAAATGTCATACATTTTGTATACGACAAAAAAGACGACTAAAGGTAGAAAGTCTAAAAGTTGTTTCATAGTTTGAACCTATTGTAATTCCGGCAGCTGACTCTATCCGATTTTGGTGGTTGAATATACTAAGCGGCAACAGTATGGCTTTATTTATCGATAAATAAAGATTTTTATCGATCTGTTTCGCACAATTTTACCATAAAGAGCGATGTAATTAACTTCCTGTTGTCAGTGAGCATATAACACAGCATTATAGCCAAAACCCGTTGAAAAATAAGAGGGCATAAACCAGATGCAGTGGAAAAAACTACAGCGTTGGATGCCAGGGTTGGGCAATTTTTCTCATTATCGCAAGGAATGGTTGAATCATGATTTAAGAGCCGGGCTTTCTGTCGCCGCAGTTGCTCTGCCAGTTGCTATTGCTTATGCCGACTTGATGGGAATAAGCGCAATTATCGGTCTTTATGCATGTATTTTACCCATGTTCGCTTATGCATTATTTGGTACTTCAAGACAGTTGATTGTCGGGCCAGATGCCGCAACGTGTGCCGTTATTGCAGCGGCTGTCGCGCCATTGGTTTTTGATAATGAAGATGTACGCTGGCAGCTTACGATCGTAATGACTTTAATGACCGGGATATGGTGTGTTCTCGCCAGTCACTTTCGATTAGGTGCATTTGCTGATTTTCTTTCCAAACCGATCCTGAAAGGATTAATGAACGGTGTTGCATTGACAATCATTGTCGATCAGCTAGCTAAAATCTTTGGTTTTGCTGGCGTGCAGGAGGGATTGATTGAACGAGTGATCGCATTACCTGCCAAGCTCATGAGTACACATTTACCGACGCTGGCAATGTCTGTTGCTACGGTATTGATTTTGCTCATTGTGCGTTTCTTGCGTCCAACTTGGCCGGGGCCTTTGTTGGCAATGGTATTAGCGACTTATGTAAGCTGGCAATTTGATCTGGAAAAATATGGCATTCAGATTGTTGGCAGTGTCAGCGGCGGAGGATTACCTGTTGTGCCAATGCCCGATTTCCAGCCAGGCATTATGCGTGAGCTAGTTATCCCATCTTTGAACCTTGCTGTTATCAGCTTTGTCAGTTTTATGATGACGGCCCGTAGCTTTGCCAGTAAAAACAGTTATCAGATTGATGCGGATTGTGAACTTAGGGCCTTAGGTATTGCGAACATTGCTTCTGCTTTATCACAAGGATTTGCCGTCAGTGCTGCCAGCAGTCGTACTGCGGTTAATGACGCGATTGGTGGGAAAACGCAATTGGTCTCTGTTATCGCAGCGACTATTATTTTGCTGGTTTTGTTATTTATGACCCGTTTCCTGGCTTATATCCCGTTGTCATCTCTTGGTGTAGTACTGATTTATTCGGCATCGTCACTGTTGGATTTATGGCGGATTTGGTCACTGAGGAAACGAAATCATCAGGCATTTACTTTATCACTGTTTACATTGGTTGCCGTGCTAGTGGTGGGTTTGATTAACGGTGTTGGTTTCGCTGTTCTGCTTGGTTTATTACAGTTTTTGCGAATTATATTCCGCCCGACAGATCAGCTCCTGGGGGTAAATGACCAAGGAATGATTCATTCAATTAATCATGGCAATGATATTAAACCAATAGATGGCGTGATGATGTATCGATTTAATTCGCCATTGACTTATTTCAATGTCAGCTATTTTAAAAAGCGGGTACTACAGCATGTTGACAGAATTCAAAAAGCTAACAAAACGCAAAAACGTCCGGGTTGGCTGGTTGTCGATGCGGCTGTTAGTTTTACCCATGATGATGTCAGTGTATTTGCTGCTATTGATGAGTTGATTAGTGAATTGAAAGTAAGAGATATCACATTGGTGCTCGCCGGGCGCCGGACAGAACTTACCCGTTGGATAAAGCAGAATAAACTGCGAAGTAGTGATGACGATCTAATTGTGGTGCCCGATCTCTATTTTGCGGTACGCATGATTCAAAGTAAGCCCGAATGGTACTCTAATTACATTAAAGGATAATAAGTTACAGTTGGTTGTTGATTTGAAGTTCGTTGAATAAAAAAATATGATTAGATCATAACAAACAAGGAGGTTTTAGTTTAATGTAATCTAAAGATTATTCCTCTATTAGTTATCACTGTGTTTTCTAGACAAATTCCCTGTTGTAAAACAGGGAATTTTTTGCTTTTATCCCAATAGTAATAAAGAGCTATAAATACGAACAACAGTCGATTGCAGTGGGAGGATTTTCATGATAAAGGCGGGAGCGTCACTAGTTTATTTAGTTAAACGGAAAGTTAACAATAAATGGGATTAAGTTGTTTTCTATTGGTTGCTGATAAATAATTGCGCCCCATAATTAATCTTTTCTATATTTTATACAACGTTAGGGATTTTCAATGAAAAGAGCATTGGTAGCTTCAGTGGTGGCAGCAGGTTTATCTGTATTCGCATTTGCGGCAAATGCCGGTGAAAGTACGATTTCGGGTGGTTATGCTCAGAGTCATGTAAAGTTTGATAGTAAGAATTTAGCTGGTAACCCTTTTGATAGTAACTCACTTGACGGTAATCCAAAGGGCTTTAACTTGAAGTACCGCTACGAGCTGGATAGTAATTTGGGTGTTATTGGTTCATTCACGTATACCCATTTGGATAACGATTTATATATTAATAGTAGCAAGGTAGGTAAGTCTGAGCTGGATTATTATTCTCTGATGGCGGGTCCTATATATCGTTTTAATGACTATGTTAGTGCATACGGTTTAATTGGTGCTGCACATGGAAAGGTTAAGGGTGAGGTTTCTGTTCTGGGTCATGACCGTGACTATAAAAGTAATAAGACATCAGTTGCTTATGGTTTAGGATTACAGTTTAATCCTATGCCAAATTGGACTATTGATACATCCTATGAATATTCAAAACTGGATGACACTAAAGTAGGTACTTGGGTAGTTGGTGTCGGCTATCGATTCTAACCGAAATTCGCTAATTGATATTTAATTAGCTCTCCTTTCTATAAAATTCCCTGTTGAAAAAACAGGGAATTTTTTTGCATTTTAGCTTAATCCAGCTATGACTAGCTTATTCTGTTTATCCCATAGTTTTATTGCCATGGGGTTTTATACCCTTCATCTTTCAAGCTGCTGCTTTGTTGGCTATTTTCACTCACCCCAGTCACATCGTTATCCATGCTCCTGGGGATTCGTTCACTTGCCGCCGCGTGCAACTCGAAATCTATTAGGTATATTTGAATCGCTATTTTATATTGATTTTTGTTGTGAAGAGGTAATCAGCATATACAACCGGAACAGGTAAATCAGCAAAATGGCTGAGATGAGGTTATTAAATACACCAAGAGTGATGCCTGCCATCTCACTGTGAATGAATGTTAGACGGTCAATAATAAACGCCAGCAAGAGCTTAGCGGTCAGCCATAAAAGAATTGCCGGAACCAGCAAGCGAATATTGGCAAATGCCAGTTTCCAGCTTATTTTCATGGAAGCAAAAACGCCGTGACGCTCGGTAGTCATAATCACGGGTGATAAAGCCAGTGCGATAGACAAAATAATGCCTGGTACCAACATAAGCATCAAGCCAAGTTGAATTAGCAGGGTGCAGATAAGCAGTAACAGGAACAGTTTCGGTAATTGGCTTGCTGATAAACCAATTGCCTGTAATGAAGAGATACGATTTCCCGCTGAAACCGCCGCAACCAGCGTCAATACACCACCAACCAGTAGCACGCTACCAATCATACTTGAGAAAATGGTTCCGATTCCCGCACGCATGATCATTGACTGTTGCTCTGGGGTCATTTGAGACACCAGTTCCTGAATACCGGCCTTGCCTGAGGTGGCAAACGTGAATTCTGCTTCTGTCAGCAACTTCATCTGTTCGCTGTCAGGAATAAACAGGTGCCCCAATAAGGTGGTAACCAGAGCCGCCAGAACGGCCAGGGTCAGGGTACTTAACAGTTGATTCTTGAAAAAGTTAAAACTGTCACGGTACAGGGTATTCGCCGTGATTGGCATGAAGACAGCTCCTATCAGGTTAAACAACAATGCATAGGGGGTGATTGTACCTTGTTATGGGGAAACGTGGATAGTAGAAACGAGATGATGCGGATAAATTAATGGTTATATTCTTCATCTTTCAAGCTGCTGCTTTGTTGGCTGCTTTCACTCACCCCAGTCACATAGTTATCTATGCTCCTGGGGATTCGTTCACTTGCCGCCGCGCTGCAACTCGAAATCTATTAGGTATAGTTGTGATTGTTGATGACAGAAAAAAATTCTTCACATTATATTTTTAAGATAAAAATAAACATAAAATTAACCTTATTAAAACATAATGGAAATATAATAAGAGGAAAGATAAAACATCTGAATGGGTATATAAACAAAAAATTTCTAACTGATTAATAATAAATAAACTTTGATTTTGATCAATTTAAAATAATTCCAAATTGAAATAATAATATTATAAATATGCGGTTTTGCTGAAATTCTTTGAAAGATGTGATCTGTCTTGGATCATGATTTCTAATATATGAGTATATTTTGATTGACTTTAAATCACAGGAATGGGATGAATAATGAAAAAAATTTCTGCATTTGTATTAGCAGCGGCAACGTTAGCACCATCATTCGCTTTTGCTCATGAAGCGGGTGACTTTATTTTCCGCGCAGGTAGTGCAACAGTCAGACCCAATACTGGCTCTGATAATGTGTTAGGTTTGGGATCTCTTAGTGCGGATAATAATACCCAGATGGGTTTGACTTTTGGTTATATGATTACCGATAATATTGGTGTTGAATTACTGGCAGGGACACCTTTCCAGAACAGAGTAAGTTTACCGGGTGTCGGGAATATTGCTAAAATAAAAAGTTTGCCGCCGACATTAATGGCGCAATACTATTTCGGTTCTAAAGAAAATCAATTTCGCCCCTATGTCGGTATTGGTCTAAACTACACGACTTTCTTTAATGAAAAGTTTAATGGTAATGATGCCGTTAAAGATGGTAATTTGCATAGTCTGGATCTGAAAGATTCTTGGGGTGTTGCCGGTCACGTTGGTCTGGATTATGAGTTAGATCAGAACTGGATGATAAATGCCTCTGTGTGGTGGGTAAATATTGAAACGGATGTGAAATTTAAAGCGGGTGACCAGCATCATAAAATCGATACCCGGATTGATCCGTGGGTATTTATGTTTAGTGCCGGTTATCACTTCTGATAAGAGCTGTGTTTGTTTGACATGGCTGTTTGCTATGAAAGGTATATAAAAGTATGGGGCAGGTTCTGCCCCATTTTTATACTATATTTTTTACATTACAGTTGAGTGGCAGACTTCATTTTTGATACAAATTCAGCCAGTTTTCCCAGCATTGTTTCTGGCTGAGAAAGATTTTGTTCAATAATTTTAACGACGGCCGATCCGGAAATGGTTCCCGCTGCGCCACTCGCTAATGTTTCTTTTACCTGCTTAGGTTCTGAAATACCAAATCCCTGTAACGGTGGTGCAGCATGATATTCCCGTAGTTTATTGACTAGATGATTTAACGGTTTTTCACCTCGTCTTTCTATACCGGTCACTCCTGCTCTTGATAATAAGTAGGTATATCCGCGGCCATAAGAAGCAATTTCACGTAATAGTTCATCTTCCGCGTCGGGGGGACAAATAAAAATGGGGGCAATCCCATGTTTCATGGCTGCGGTACGGAATGGCCGTGATTCTGGCATGGGAACATCTGCAACTAATACCGAATCGATATCCGTATCTTTGCAACGGCGGTAGAACTCATCTATTCCATGATGAAAAACCAGGTTGGCATACATTAATAAACCAATAGGAATATCAGGATATTTTGCCCGAATTTTTGTTAATAGTTCAAAACAGAGCGTGGGAGTCACATTTGAGGAGAAAGCCCGCAGATTAGCATTCTGAATGGTCGGGCCGTCAGCCAGCGGATCGGAAAAAGGAATACTTAACTCAAGAGCATCAGCACCACCGATAATCAGTGCATCAATAATTTTCAATGATAATTCCGGGGTTGGATCACCTAGGGTGACAAAGGGGACAAAAGCACCTTGTTTACGGCTTTCCAGTTGTTTAAATAGCTGCTCGTAACGTTCCATTAGATTTCCCCCTTGGATTTTAAAATATCGTGGACAGTAAATATGTCTTTATCACCGCGACCGGATAGGTTAACGATCAGTAATTGCTCTTTATCAGGAGCCTGATGAATCATTTTCAAAGCATAAGCCAGCGCATGAGAGGATTCGAGGGCTGGAATAATGCCTTCCTCACGGGAAAGGGCTTTGAATGCTTCTAATGCTTCATCATCGGTGATGGAAACATAGTCAGCCCGTCCAATGCTGTTCAGATAGGCATGTTGAGGGCCAACGGAAGGGAAATCCAGACCGGCGGAAATAGAATAAGACTCTTCAATCTGGCCTTCATCTGTCTGCATCATTGGCGATTTCATACCAAAATAGATACCCAATTTGCCATGTTTCAGTGGAGCGCCATGTTTACCGGTTTCGATACCGTGCCCGGCAGGTTCAATACCAATCAGGCGGACTGATGTTTCGGGAATAAATTCGGCAAACATGCCAATGGCATTGGAGCCTCCACCAACACAGGCCAACACGGCATCGGGCAGACGTCCCTCTTTTGCCAGAATCTGGGATTTGGCTTCTTCGCCGATCATACGCTGGAACTCTCGGACCATCGTCGGATAAGGATGTGGTCCAGCGGCAGTCCCTAATAAATAGTGGGCTTTATCATAGCTACCAGACCAATCACGTAACGCTTCATTGCAAGCATCTTTTAAGGTGGCGGAGCCGCTGTGAACCGGAATAACTTCGGCTCCCATCAGACGCATGCGGAAAACATTAGGGGATTGGCGCTCCACATCTTTAGCGCCCATATAAATGCGGCATTTCATATTTAAAAGTGCGCAGGTGAGGGCGGTTGCTACACCATGTTGACCCGCGCCGGTTTCTGCAATAATTTCGTTTTTGCCCATGCGTTTTGCCAATAGTGCCTGACCAAGTACCTGATTGGTTTTATGGGCACCGCCGTGTAATAGATCTTCTCGTTTCAGATAAAGGCGAGTTTTGGTGCCTTTCGTCAGATTACGGCATAAAGTTAATGCCGTTGGCCTGCCTGCATAATTTTTTAGTAGATCTTGAAATTCTTGCTGGAATTCGGGATCTTGCTGAGCGGCAATAAATGCGGCTTCTAATTGTTCAAGGGCTGGAATAAGGATCTGCGGTACAAATTGTCCACCGAAATCACCAAAATAGGGGTTAAGCTTACTCATTATTCTATTTGTCCATTGTTATTAATTGGAAAATTGTTATTAATTGGAAAATTGTCATTAATCGGAAAATTGTTGTTTATTGGTAACAGCGTAGTCGCTGAAACACTTTATTTAATTTATGGCTGCTTTTGATGCCGGGTGCGCTTTCGACGCCAGAGTTAAAGTCAAGTCCGCAACAGCCATATTTTGCTGCTTGTTGGCAATTTTCTTCATTCAATCCACCGGCTAGCATGATGTTGGCGAGTGAGTGTTTTTCAAGTAATTGCCAATCGAAACTTTGGCCGGTTCCACCTTTGCCGTTATCAAGTAAATAACGGTCAACATTTCCGGCTTTGGTGTGAAGTTCATCTTTCGACATATCAATTGCTTTCCAGATTTGACAATTTTCAGGCAGTGTTTTTCGCAGTTCCGCAATATAAACTTCGCCTTCGGCGCCATGTAATTGCACCGCCGCCAGAGAAAGGGCACGGGCGGTATGATTGATGAATGACGATGATTGATTTTGAAATACCCCGACATATTTGAGATTTGCTGCATTGATAATTTGTTGGGCCTGTTGGATATCAATCTTGCGAGGTGAATGTTCAGCAAATATCAAACCACCATACACAGCACCTGCCTGTAATGCCTCTTTTGCATCTTGTGGGCGAGTTAATCCACAGACTTTATTTTCACCCAGAATCAGTTGACGTAATGCTAAGTCCAGATTGTGTTGGGCCATCAAAGCACTGCCAATGAGAAAGCCATTAGCATAATGGCTAAGCTCACGAATTTGTTGATGCTGGTGGATACCCGATTCGCTAATAACAATGGTTTCTTCCGGTAACTGTGGCGCAAGTTGTTTGGTACGGTTTAAATCGATGGAAAGATCTCTCAGATCACGGTTATTGATACCAATAAC
This sequence comes from Photorhabdus sp. CRCIA-P01, assembly GCF_003545805.1. Classification (GTDB taxonomy): domain Bacteria; phylum Pseudomonadota; class Gammaproteobacteria; order Enterobacterales; family Enterobacteriaceae; genus Photorhabdus; species Photorhabdus antumapuensis. Next base: position 96,630 of record NZ_NMQR01000012.1, read on the forward strand.
TTTAGCTTTTAGTGCAACCGCTCTGGCTCGCTCTTCCTCCGAGCTGATTTCAGTCAGTACACCCATATTCAGGCTATGCGCAAGTTCAGACAGCGCAATATATTGCTGATCATCAAGCACGGAAAGCATCAGCAAAATCGCATCGGCTTGATAATAACGGGCAAGATAAACTTGATAAGGATCGATAATAAAATCTTTGCACAATACTGGCTGGTGAACAGCATCACTGACTAAACGAAGAAATTCATAGTTGCCTTGAAAATATTTTTCATCAGTTAATACAGAGATGGCGGTTGCATGGGGCTGATAAATTTTCGCTATTTGAATGGGATCAAAATCCTGACGAATAACGCCTTTAGAAGGAGATGCCTTTTTGCATTCCAGAATAAAAACCGTCTGTTCACTGTTTAGTGCCTGATAAAAATGGCGGTTGCTGGCAACAACAGCATCAATAAAACTTTCCAATGGTTGTTGCTGTTTGCGATTAATAAGATATTCGGCTTTATCATTAACAATTTTCTGTAAAATGGTAGCTTGCATGATTAACTCCTTGTTGCAAGTGCTATAACTCGTTCATAAGCTCGGCCACTGTGAATAGTTTCGAGAGCTTGTTGTGTGTTATGACGTAAATCTTCCTGTCCATGAATTTTCATTAACAGAGCAACGTTAGCCGCAACGGCATCTGCATGGGCTTTCTTACCCCGTCCTTGTAACAATAAACTGAGCATTTCACGATTATCCACTGGTGAACCTCCTTTTAATGCGGACATTGGATGACGTTGTAAACCAAAATCTTCGGCATTTAATTGATAATGGGTAATTTCTCCCTCGTTAATTTCCGCCACTTTCGTTGGTGCATGCAGTGCGACTTCATCCATGCCACCACTGTGTACAACCGCTGCCCGTTGATAGCCGAGAACCAGTAAGGTTCGAGCGATAGGCTCAACGAGCTCGGGACTGTAGACGCCAATTAATGCCAATGGCGGACGTGCCGGGTTAATCAAAGGACCTAATATATTAAATATAGTCCGGGTTTTCAGTTGTTGACGTACCGGCATCGAATGACAGAATCCCAGATGATAATGTGGCGCAAATAGGAAACAGATGCCAATTTCATCCAGTGCACTACGAGCACATTCCGCGCTGATGTCAAGGGCGATCCCAAACGCTGCCAGCAAATCAGAAGAACCTGATCGGCTGGAAACACTGCGATTACCATGTTTGGCAATTTTAATATGGCAAGCCGAGGCGACAAAGGCACTGGCGGTTGAAATATTGATACTGTTCGCACCATCACCGCCCGTTCCGACGATATCGCAGAAAGTGTAATCCGGCCGTGGAAATGGCAGGGCATTTGCCAATAATGCTTGGGCTGCACCGGCAATCTCCTGTGGTTGTTCACCCCGTAATTTCATGCTGATAAGTACGGCAGCGAGTTGTGGTTCACTTAATTCTCCTTGAATAATGGCGGCAAATAGTTGCTGGCTTTCTTGTTGTGTCAGTGTCTGCGCATTAAACAATTTGTTGAAAATAGCTTGCATTTTCATCTCTCCTTTAATTTAGTGCCCAAACCAGAGTTTGTTCAAGCAATTTAGCGCCATGAGTTGTGAGAATCGATTCTGGGTGAAATTGAAATCCACAAACCTTATGTTTATCGTGGCGAACCGCCATAACCGTGTCGCCACAACGGGCGGAAATAGTCAGTTCAGATGGAATTCGTCTACCCGTGAGAGAGTGATAACGAGCAACGGGTAGCGGGTTTTCCAGATTAGCGAACATAGCTTGATTATCGTGTTTTGCCAGAGAAGCTTTGCCGTGTAGGATCTCATCAGCCGCGGAAATTTCTCCACCATAAGCTTCAATAATGGCTTGATGCCCAAGACAGATGCCGATCACAGGGATTTTGCCGATGGTTTGTTGGAGTAATTGAGGCATACAACCTGCGTCAGAGGGTTTACCCGGTCCCGGTGAAAGCATCAATAACGGAGAGGAGAGCATTCTTAATTGCTGCATAATCATTTCAGTTGCAACAGTATTACGATAGATAACAACTTGATGACCATGATGACGTAATTGATCGACGAGGTTATAGGTGAATGAATCCACGTTGTCGAGTAGAAGAATATTTGCCATTAGAACATCTCCTCTGCCTGATGAGCCTCAATAATTGCACGAATGACTGCTCTTGCTTTGTTGCGGGTCTCTTCGGATTCGGCTAAAGGTTCGGAATCCAGTACGATACCTGCGCCAACCTGAATAGTCGCTATGCCATCTTCTACATAAGCAGAGCGGATAACGATACAATTATCCATATCCCCTTTGCCGGTGAAATAACCGACAGCACCGCCGTAGCTGCCTCGGCGTTCACTTTCGTAGTGAGCGATAAGTTGCATTGCGCGTACTTTCGGTGCGCCGGTAAGGGTGCCCATATTCATACACGCTTGATAAGCATGAAAAATATCTAAATCATGGCGTAATGTTCCCACGACGCGGGAGACCAGATGCATAACAAAAGAGTAGCGATCGACTTTTGTCAGATCAGAGACATAACGGCTGCCCGGTTCACAAATGCGAGCCAGGTCATTACGGGCCAAATCAACCAGCATCAAGTGTTCAGCCAATTCCTTATGATCTGTTCGCATCTCCAGTTCGGTTCGGCTGTCTAGATCAGCATCCAGCTCGCCGGCAGCATTGCGCCCACGAGGGCGGGTGCCGGCGATCGGGTAAATTTCAATCTGGCGATTGGACGCATCATATTTAAGTGCGCTTTCAGGAGAAGCACCAAACAGACAGAACTCCTTGTCCTGCATGAAAAACATGTAAGGACTTGGATTATGGTACTTAAGTTTTTGATAAGCATGAAGCGGTGCCGGGCAGGGCAGAAAGAAGCGTCTTGATGGCACGACCTGAAAAATATCCCCTTGGCGGATGTATTGTTGTAACTGTGCCACCATTTCTGCATAGGTCTTGTCATCCCGATTGTATGAAACTTTCATGGTTGGCAGAGAGATTTGTTGTACTGGTTCAATGGGCTCGGTAATGAGTGCCGCTAATGCTTTCAATCGTTGCTTAAGGTGCTGCTCTTCTGCTTGAGAATCACTGAAAAGCGAAACTTGCAAGCGTGAATTTTCATTCTGGTGGTCGATCACCAATAACGTTTCTGCGAGATAAAAACAGAAATCAGGACAGCGTTGAACGGTTTTTACTGCCGGTAACGGCTCAAATCCGGCCACCAAGTCGTAGGAAAACAGGCCACCAACGAATATCGCTTCTGTATTGTATGGCAATGAATTGAACGGAGATGAATTGTATGGTGATGGCTCTTCCTCCAGAGAAAGTAGGGCACGCAGTGCATCAAATACGGATACAGCTTTCAGACGATTATCTTCATCTAACCGATTGTGATTGATTGGAGGGAAGGTAACTTGCAGAGCATCATGTGTCATTTCAGATTGAACGTTGCTGGGAAATTTGTTGGCTAAGATAGGTAATAAAGTTCGGCCATTTTCTGTCAAAGCGTCAAAAGTCACCTGATTGCCGTTGGCACTGATGCGCAAGGCACTATCGATAATTAGCAGACTTTTTAAGTTTTTTTTGCTGTTAATTTCTGCGGATTCCAGCAATAAAGTTGCTGGTCGCTCACCACAGAGTTGATTGAATAGTAGAGTAGGATCGGGTTGGTAAGCGGTTTCTTGCTCGATTACTGTGATTTTTGGTTGTTTATCCGTCATTTTTTCGTCCTGTTAATCAGTTATGCATATAAAAAAACCCGCTGGTTAGGCGGGTTTTGGTAATTTGGCACTGTTAATTTATGTGCGTGACCATACCGCCCTTACTGGGAAGTTATGCCACCAACGGATAGACGTCATGAATACAGCCATTTTCAGTGCCTCTTTAATATTGGTATACAAGACAATATCGCTCTCACTCTCGTACTAGTAAAGTGGAACGGCATTAGTGTGTCAAGGATTTTTTGGCGCATTTATTAATTTGTGCGGTCACGGGTAACGCCTTAGTCATTAAGCGGTACTTAAAAGTGTTGATGATCATAATTAAATTGCCGTACTATTCCTCGAATTTAGGAATGATCAACATTATAAGCAGTTAATTTCCTATAGAACTTAGGTTATGAAAATTAATATTATTAGAGGAAATTGAAGGTTAATTTGGTGATGTTTTGTTACAGTGTAACATAAAGTGTTCAATAGTTAGAGATAGGATAATATAGGGTGCTTAATTTTAATGAAATTATTATCTTACTGTCACAAATAACTCATATTATTATTTCATGATATAGCTATGATATATATTTAGTAATATTAAGTAGGTAAATCATGTTTCATGGAAAAAAGAATTTAGCGATAGTCAAAATGGGTTAAAGAGCAGGATTGGCTGGATTTTGTTTGAGTCAATAGGCAAACGAGGAGAATAGATAATCAATTTTTATATCTGCATATGAAAAAAAGAGGTTTAACCGATATTACTGTGAGAAGTAGTATTCATGGCTCTAACATATCGTGTTATTTAAAATTTAGATCTTTATCAGTTAACGCGATGTAATCCTTTGTATTTAATACGTTATAGGTATGCCAGGGGGAACGATATTCTGGCATGGACTGCCATGATTTAACTCTCTGATGTTTAAAATAATTGTACTATTAGTGGAGTAAGATATGAGTGAAAATGAACCCAAAGCAGATAGCCAATTGGTGTATGAAACTGATCCACATAAAGTTAAAGATTCGGAAGAAGGTGCGGCGCAGAAAACTTATCGGTTAAATGGTTTTGATCCTAAAACAACCGATGGCGCATTATCCTATACACCAACAAGACTTGCTAAAACTGTTTTTAATACTTACGAGGAGAAGGATGATTTTGGCGTTTTCTGTTATTTATCTGATTGGTCAATCTATGATGAACGTTTAGCGCCGATAAATGATGATTCTTTTAAAAAGAATGGTGGCAGAAGTGCTGATTTAATGCGCTTTAAAGGTGATAAAGAAAAAGGAAAACCGTTTAAAAGAATTATCTTTAGCTTTGCAGGTATTATTGGCGATCCCGGGGAGAAGAAAGCAACTATCATCGCTGCCGCGGGTGTAAATGGATGGCAAATGGGGAATGCTGAACAAGATATTCTTGAGAATCACGAAGGTAAACCTATTCCAATTGATCCTTGGGCTGATGTTGCAGCTTATCTTAATTGTGGTTTTACTCAATGGGCGGGCAATCCTATAGATTTATATCAGCAAGATAAAGCCCAAGGGGTATTAGGAGGATTACGTTTACTTAAAGATGAAAATCCGGATCTGGAAATTTCCGTCAGCGTTGGCGGTTGGTCAATGAGTGGTGCTTTTTATAAAGTTTGCCGTGATGAGAAACTGCGACAACGATTTGTTGAGGGGGTTAAAGATTTATACACCAGATTCCCTATGCTAACTCATATTGATCTTGATTGGGAATATCCTGGTTCTGCGGGGGAAGGTAACCCATTTGGTGAAGATGATTATAAGTATTTTGCTGAGCTTATTAAGGATTTAAAAAATGCCAATATCAGTAATTTAAAAGGAATTAGTATTGCTGCTTCTGCCGATATAGAAAAAATCAAAGCAGCACATATTCCAGAATTAATCGCCGCCGGTGTCAATGAAATCAACTTAATGACTTATGATTTCTTTACATTAGGCGATAAAAAAATATCTCATCATACCAATCTTTATCGCAAAGAAGATGATCAATATTCTAAATATTCAGTCGATGATGCAGTTAACTATCTTATCTCTTTAGGGATTGATAAGAAATTAATTTATATCGGCTATTCTGGTTATACACGTAATGCCAAAACTGCGGAGTTAGAGAGTAAGGATAATGAACAGCTGGTTGGAACATATACAGATGGAACATCCACGGTAGGGAGTTTCGAATACAGCGTCACTGAATGGACAGATATTATCTATAACTATGTTGATTATGAAAATCAAATAGGTCGTAATGGTTTTTCAGTTTTTCATGATCCGGTAGCTAAAGCTGACTATCTTTATAATAAAGATCTCAAAGTATTTATGTCGTTAGATACGCCACGCTCAGTCAGAGAAAAAGGCCGCTATGTTAAAGAAAAAGGTTTAGGTGGTTTATTTATTTGGACCGGCGATCAAGATAATGGCTTGCTAACTAATGCGGCTCATGAAGGATTGGGTCGTAAGGCGATTAAAAAAGTGATTGAAATGGAGCCGTTTTATTTCGAAGGTGAACTTCCTTCTTACGATAAACCGAAAGAGAAGCAGTGTGAAGAATGTAAATTAAATTGAATTTATGCTTTAAAAAATCTCACTACTTAAGGTGGTTATAGTCTCTATAACTGTTCTATTCAGGTGTTGCCGATTAATTAGGTTGGGAATAATGTAATGGATAAATATAAAAGCATTTCTCGTGAAAAACAGGATGTAACAAAAGTATCACCATTATTATCCGCGGTGGCGGAAATAAAATCATCAGCATCGCTAATATTGACGAAAAGTTATATGTTATCAGATTCAGAGCAGAAGGAAGATAATTCCACTGTTACTCTGGTCAATACACTCCAGCGTCTGGGATATCACTCAATTTTTGATATTGTTGAAGTATCAAGGCAGCGATTTATTAAACGTCACAACGAATCTTTGTCGGGACATGCAGAGGTAATCTTTGATAAAGCAGTGAGTGCGGCTAATCAATTAGTACAAAGTTATCGGCAAAGGCAACTAAGAGATTACGATGGCACAACATTAAGGAAAACGAATCATCAGGCAAGATATTTTTCTTATAGCAATAGTGATCCAGATGAAAAAGAAAAATTACCTGATTACAGCAACTTATTTCCTGAGCCTTGGGATAACTTCTGTCAGCCAAACGCTATTGAGTCCCTTGACAGTCCGGTAAATTACCTGCTTGATCTTTATAAGTTTGTACAACAAATAGAGCTGGATGGTTCCAATAATGCCGTGGGATTGGAGCAAAGGCGCGCTGATATTCCTGACTTATTACTTAATAGTGATAATCTTTACAAAGAGGTGACGGCAATATCTATTGTGAATGATGTTTTGTCGAAAAGTGCCAGGGAATATATTGATCAGACAGGCCAGGCGGATAAACCGGTTAATCAGGTTTTAGGAGAGACCCGCTTTCCCTTTACATTACCTTATAATTTACCTTCTCAGCAAATCAATAAAGGCTTGGCCGAAAAAGAGACCGAATTAGGTACAGTTATTCAGCAAGTGGATCAGCAATTTCCCTGGCATATCTTAACTGAAAAACGTGATCAGGCTCTGCTTGCTTATACTCAATTAAGTCAGGAGCAAATAGCTTTACTGAAAGAGGAAAGTCCATTTGCGCAAAACTTTTTATCACGTGAACAACTTATTAAGAGTTATTTCAGCGCAAGTACAACAGAAGTATTGCCTGAACGTGATATTTCAAAACATGCTTATATTATTCATGCTGATGAGAATATCACTGGCCCGACACTGTTGAGTGATAATGTTGATAAAGCCTATGATGAAATTGTCATTACCTGTGAAAATAAAAATAAAGAGACCATCAAAGTTAAACTTCGTGGTGAAAATGTTCTGACCTATAACCGCGTAAAAGCAAGGATGGAACCTTTTAATAATTCATCGCCATTTAGTCGACAGTTAAAATTAACTTATGTAGAAAGTGATAATAGTGCAATTGGTAATTTGGATAATGGTCCTTTCTTTGGTGAAATGACAGTTTATGCCGCGGTGCCAAAAGAGAGTAAAAATAATGCCTCGGTAAATATTGAAGGTATTAATTTCCTGACCATGACTTACCGTTTTGCCATTGCTAAGCAAGGTACTGAACAATCAGAATTATTGCCAGAAGCAGAGAAGTTTTTCCAAGATAATTATGGTCTTTCTGCGGATGACAGCGTGAAATTAAAACAGATTCTATCTTTTGGTCAACAAACAGGATCAAAAGTGACAGATCTCGAACATTTGTTTAGTAGTGGTGATTTTCGGCCTTTAGTTTCGCCAAATGTGATGTTTTCTAACCCTATTTTAGATAGTGGTCAAACATCAGAACACTTTCCAGCGCCTTACCATTATGGGGGGGTTTATATAAATGCGGGGCAATTAGATGCATTAAGCATTGTGAGAACCGGCTCTGGGCGCGAAATAGAGGCAGTTTCTGATTTTCGCCATGATCGAATGAACCGCTTTATTCGTTTACAGCGTTGGTTAGCGTTACCTTATCATCAACTTGATTTATTAGTAACTTCAGCAATAAAAGCTGAACCTAATAATACCGATCTGGCTATCTCTAATAATACATTAAGAGCATTAGGTTTATTCCGCCATTTATCGACGCAATATAAAGTATTACCGGAGGCGTTTGCCGGATGGATATATCAAATGACGCCATTTGCTATCAGCAATAATATTCCATTTTTTGATCAACTTTTTAATCAGTCTAAACTTTTTGACCAACCTTTAATTCTGGATGGGAAAGCATTTAACTATACGGAAAATCAAGGAGATGGAGCGAAAACAGTTAAACAATTGTGTGCTGGGCTAGCTATTTCTTTATCCACGTTTCAAGTCATTGCGCCTATCGTTCAGAACACGTTGAAGCTCTCTGCTGGCAAATTGGTGCGTAATCTTGATGTCGTATCCAGACTTTATCGTCTGGTGACTATTCCACGATTATTTGGTTTTTCTGCGGAAGATGGATTAATTCTGGCGGATATTTTGACGGATAAAAACGAATATCTGGCAAATATACCGGCTTTGGGAGAAAAAGATGATATCCTTAATATTATTGCTCAAATGGAGGTTTTAACTTCCTGGCTTGCTAAAACAAAACTGACACCGATTAAGCTTTCTCTATTATTAGGTAAAACTCAGCTTCCGGTGGTGCCAACAAATGGCATGTTAACCTTTTATAAGGGAATTTCTGACGGTTTGACTGATAATGTACGTTTGCAAGAATCTGATTTTAATCGGCAAGAAATAAATGGTACAGATTGGTGGACCACTCTGTCAGATGAAAATGGCGTTTTTGATAAGAGTAATGGATTAATTAAAGATATCCCGTTGATATGGGGAAAAACAGACGAGGAGTCTCTGAGGAAAAAGATCGAAGATATTGTAAAAGAGAAAAAGATAACTCCAGATAATAATCAAATTAATATTGTCTTGCAAATCACATTGCAAGCTAAAACCGCACAAGAGAGTCTATTATCTAGTGCTGTTGCGGGTGAATATGGGGTATCAAGAGATATTGTTCCACTACAATTGCGTTGGTTAGGAAGTAGTATTTATTCAGTATTGAAAATGGTGTTAGATAATACGCCAGACAAAGTTGAAGATATTAAAAAAGAGTTTCTGGACTTGACCTACAGTCTGTTAGTTTATACTCAATTAATTAATGCATTGAGCATAAGTAATAATCTATTGTTATTGCGCCTGACAAATCCTAAATGGCTTGGACTAAACATAGATGAAACAACAGAAATATCATTATCGTTAGATGAAATTTTCCTGTTGAATCGCTATCAAGATTTACTGGAAAATGCGAAACAAAATGAAGATAAAATTCAGGAATATTTTACTTTCGCTAACAGTGAAATTTTACCGAAGAGAGAAGAGGATGATAACAATTATAAATGTGCGCAATTACTGGCTGAAATATTAGATTGGGACACTGATGAAATTTATCTTGCTTGTGAAAAAGGCGGATTAGAAAGAAAACGTGCGATGACTTTATCTCAAATAGATTGGATACGACGGCTACAACAATTTTCTGTGAAAACCAACTTATCCGTTGAGCCTTTATTAGGTGCTGGTGCACTTGATGTTAATTCAGATTTTGAAGCTTTCCAAAGCATCGGTGAAGCGGTAATGGCCGCATTAAAAGCGCAAGGAGATGATGATAATGTCTAATTTAATTGAAGCAAAATTACAGGAAAATTTGCGTGACGCATTGGTTGACTATTATCTTGGTCAAATTGTTCCGCATGATACCGCTTTTCAATCTCAGAGTGAAAAAATTAAAAACGTTGATGACTTGTATGATTTTCTATTGTTAGACACTCAGGTTTCTTCCAAAGTCAAAACAGCCCGTGTCGCGCATGTTACTCAATCGGTACAACAATATATTAACCGTATTGTTTTGAATTTAGAGTCAGGGTTATCGATGACTCAGGAAGAGGCCGATAATTGGCAGGAGTTTGCTAATCGTTATGGTTATTGGGCGGCAAATCAACAACTGGCTATTTACCCGGAAGTTTATGTTGATCCCACATTACGTTTAACTAAAACGGAATTCTTTTTCCAACTTGAAAGTGCGCTTAATCAAGGTAAGCTCACGGATGATGTTGCTCAGAAAGCGATATTGGGATATTTGAATAACTTCGAAGAGGTCAGTAATTTAGAGGTTATTGCTGGTTACGAAGATGGGATTAATATTGCCGATGATAAGATCTATTTCATTGCTAAGACCCGTACCCAACCTTACCGTTATTTTTGGCGAACTTTAGATGCCAAACAGCGTAATAATCAGACTGACGAACTTTATCCTACCGCTTGGGGTGAGTGGAAGCTGATTAATGTTCCGTTAGAGAATGCATATAACAGTATTATTCGTCCGATTATTCTAAATAACCGATTGTATATTAGTTGGTTTGAAGTTTCTGAAGAAAAACAAGATAAAGATAATAGTATTAAATATCGCACCAAACTTAATTTGGCTCATTTGGCGTTTGATGGTACCTGGAGTACCGGGACTACCGTTCGTGAAGATTTACTTGACCACTCAATGAAAGAGTTGATTGCGGTGCTCGATCGTACCGGAGATGTTGAACGTTTAGCGTTGGTCGCATTTGTGCGTTTGCAAGGCAAAAATGAGAATAAAGAAGCTTATGATTATGATGAAGTTTTCACTTATGTTTGTGACAACTTATTAATGGCAGCAACGGATTTGCCCAAATCCACTTCAACGCTATCCGATCTGGATGCATATGGTGCTGCTTTAGTTTGGTTCTATTTCCGAGAGACTTCAAATGGCGGGCCGGAAGAATATAAGCAATTAGTTCTTTATCCTGTTAATAATAATATGAAGTGGCCGATCGCGGGAACAATAGAATTTGAAGGAAGTTTAGGTACAATAGATCAATTTGATTTTAAACCTGTTTATGTTGATGGAACATTAAATTTGTCTCTTAATTCCAGTTCAACATATCAATATGATTTTAGCAGAAGTAAAAATATCCTTTATTGTATTTGGCTGGAAGATAGTCAGGGTGAACGGTGTTGGCTTGATTATAAGGTGCTTACTCCAGAAGATTATGATCCAAAATTAAGTTTCACACTGAATCGGTGTGATCGAAATGATATAACGGTTGTTACAGGTTTTAGTTTGCCATCAGAAACTGGAGATATTGCCGGTAAAATTAAGCAAAAACTGAGTGTAGGTAAATTACTTCGTGACAAGATCCAAATTAAACAGACGAAACAAACCCAATATTTACAATTTCCAAAAGAAGAGCCGTCAGAGGAGCAACCAGAAAGTTGGTATTCTGACAAGGCGATTCGTTTAAATACCCTTTTTGCAAAGGAGTTAATTAGTAAGGCGAGTCAAAAACTGGACAAAGTTCTCAGTTGGGAAACTCAAAACATTCATGAAGAGCCGATTACCGGCAAGGTTTCAAAACCTATCGATCTTAAAGGGGCAAATGGTATTTATTTCTGGGAATTATTCTTCCATATGCCATTTATGGTGGCTTGGCGGTTTAATGTCGAACAGCGTTATGAAGAAGCCAGTCGCTGGATTAAGTTTATTTTTAATCCTTTTGAAAGTAATGATGAACCGGCGTTGGAACAAGATAAGCCACGTTATTGGAATAGTCGTCCGATCATTGATGAGCCCAAGAGATTACGTAGTTTGATAGAGCCGTCTGATCCTGATGCAATTTCTGCCAGTGAACCTATTCATTATCGTAAAGCTATTTTTAACTTCTACGTTAAGAATGTTATCGATCAGGGCGATATGGAATATCGCAAGTTACAGCCTACTGCCAGAACGTTGGCTCGTTTGAGCTATGCAACGGCAAGTTCATTATTAGGCGCGCGTCCCGATCTTCAATTAGCCAGTTACTGGCAGCCAATAACCCTTGAGGATGCATCCTATAAGAAGAGTAGCGCGGTACGTGCATTGGAGATGATAAGTTATCCTCTGCCTTATGCCCCGGTGGTTCATGATAAAACTATTCGTGCGCTGGATAATGATCTCTTTATGAAACCTATTAATGAAGAGTTAACGGCTCTGTGGGATAGAATAGAAAACCGGATTTACAATTTACGCCATAATTTAACGCTGGATGGTAAAGAAATTTCCATGGATCTTTATGATTCGAAAATTTCTCCTCGTGGATTAATGAATCAGCGTTATCAGCGAGTTGTTGCGGCCAGAAATACCAGCAGAATGAATTTCAGAGTGCCAAATTATCGCTTTGAACCGATGTTGGCGCGGGCGAAATCGGGTGTCGATACGTTGATACAATTTGGTAGCACCTTATTAAGCCTGTTGGAACGGAAAGATAATTTGAGTTTTGAATCATTTCAGATGGTTCAGAATAATGATCTCTACCGTTTTGCTGTTGACCTCCAGCAACAAGATATCAATATTAACCAGGCCAGTCTTGATGCGTTGCAGGTGAGTAAACAATCTGCTCAGGAGCGGTACGAACATTATAAAAGTCTTTATGATGAAAATATTTCGTCAACCGAGCAGCAGGTTATTGAATTACAAGCTCAGGCATCTTCTGCTTTGTTGGCTTCACAAGTCTCAAGGACGGCTGCGGCGGCATTGGATTTAGTTCCTAATATTTACGGATTGGCTGTTGGGGGTTCACATTGGGGGGCTGCTTTAAATGCTGTTGCTGAAATAGCAACCTTGAAACATCAGTCTGATAGTACTAAAGCTGAAAGCCTCAGTGTTTCTGAATCTTATCGCCGTCGTCGGCAGGAGTGGGAGCTGCAATATAAACAGGCTGAATGGGAAGTAAAATCTATTGATCAGCAAGTTAATATTCAGCAGTTGCAGGTCAGCGCCGCACGTAAGCGTTTGGCGCAAGTTGAAGCGCAGCAACAACAATCTCAGGCACTGTTGGCGTATTTCTCCAGCCGTTTTACTAATGAAAGTTTATATACTTGGATGATTAGCCAAATCTCAAGCCTTTATTTGCAGGTTTATGATGCTGTTTCATCGTTGTGTTTATCCGCACAAGCTTCTTTACAGTATGAGCTTGGGCTAGGCGAGCAGAATTTTATTGATGGCGCGAGCTGGAATGATCTCTACCAAGGGCTATTGGTCGGTGAAAATTTGAAATTGGCTCTGCAACGTATGGAACGCACTTATGTTGAGCAAAATTCACGTAAATTGGAAATTATCAAAACGATTTCGCTTAAATCTTTATTGGGCGAGTCTTGGGAAGATAATCTCAAAGCGCTGAAATCACATAATGCAATCACCTTTAATTTGGATGAGTTAAAACAATTCGGTGCAGATTATCCGGGGTTATTTAATCGGCGGATTAAATCTGTTTCAGTTACGCTGCCTATGTTAATTGGGCCTTATGAAGATATCTGCGCCAAATTAAGTTTGTCGGGTGTAAGCAGTTATACGACCAAAGCGGATCTCAAAACCGTTGAAAAGATGTTGAAAGAAGGAACTCGTGCGGAAACGCCTTATACGGTTCGTAGCATACAGCCCAATCAACAAATCGCTTTATCCACGGGTATTAATGACAGCGGGATGTTCACGCTTAATTTCGATGATGAACGTTTCTTACCCTTTGAGGGGGTAGGAGTAGGATCGAGTTGGAATTTTCACTTTACCAATACCTCGCAGGATTTAGAAAGTCTAACGGATGTGATTTTGCATATTCGATATACCGCGCAGGAAGGGTCTGCATCATTTGGCACAGCTGTTAAGGCATTATTGAACAAGGAAAACCCAGATTTGGCATGACGGGCATTAAGAATTAAATGAATCAGTCATCTGAATTTAAAGTTCTTACTCGTTATCATTAACATTCAAATTAGCCTCTTCTACTGATGTGGAGGCTAAATATAAATTTCATTGGAGTTTATAAATGGTAAACAAATATACTTATACCTCATCGAAATCCATGTCCGACATAAGTGATATTATTGGTGAACCATTAACCGCATGGAAAAATCAGGCCGGCGGCCAAGTTTATAATGTTATTTTTAATGGTGGTGTTTATACCAATACTTATTGGGTTGAGCGCTGGCATATTCCCGATCCCACGGCTAAAGAGGGAACACCGCATAATGCCTGGAAATATATTCGTCAAGCGACGGACGAAGAGATAAAACAACACGGAAATCCTACCGATGGGCGTGTTGATCCGACCGAAGATATTCCTTCACCGGTTTTACAACCAGATGATATTACAGAACAAACCTATCAAAGACCGGATGTTAATTTTAAACCTGATGGTTCAGCGGGCAATCTTTCTTATACTGCGACGCGTGTTTGTCGTCCGATGTTTAATGAATATGAAAGCGATAAATCCAGACCGAAACTTTCTGCTTATATTACTGATTGGTGCCAATATGATGCGCGTTTAGATGGTAAGGATGAAGGGGCGGGTAGTCGGGGCAGAGGATTTGATTTAAGCACTATTAATGTGACTGCCTATGATAAATTAATATTCAGCTTTTTGGGTATTTACGGTGATACTGGTGTAAAAGGGAAGAAGATTAAAGAAGTTGCGGATGGCTGGAATAGCCAGAGTGAAATAAAAATTACTGAAGGCCATATTGTTCCTCTTGATCCTTATGGGGATTTAGGGACTGCCCGTAATGTGGGATTGCCGAAAGAAAGCGCGAATACTGATATCGGGCCAGGAACATTCTTGCCTTATTATCAACAAAAGAGAGCTTCGGGTTTATTAGGTGGATTACGTGAACTGCAAAAAACAGCGCGTTTAGCCGGCCATAAACTTGAACTGGCTTTTAGTATTGGTGGATGGAGTATGTCCGGTTATTTCTCCGTGATGGCGGCTGATGTGGCACTGCGTCGCGTTTTTGTTGACAGTATTGTTGATTTTTTTGAGCGCTTTCCCATGTTCAGTTGTGTCGATATTGACTGGGAATATCCTGGAAGCCAGGGCGAGGAAGGTAATGTTATTAGTGATAAAGATGGAGAACATTACGCTCTGTTAATTAAAGAATTGCGTGAGTCTTTGGATAGTCGATTTGGGCGAGAGGATAGAAAAGAGATCTCCATTGCTTGTAGTGGTGTAAAAGCGAAATTAGAAACCTCTAATATTGCGGAATTAGTCAAGAATGGTCTGGATAATATTTACTTAATGAGTTACGACTATTTTGGTACCGGGTGGGCGCCTTATATTGGTCATCATACGAATCTCTATTCACCAAAAGATCCTGATCCATCAGGTGCATCTGATTTATCCGCGGAAGTTGCTATCAATTATTTACATCAGGATCTTGGCATACCTTGGGATAAAATTCACTTGGGCTATGCTAACTATGGCCGTGCAGGCAAAGGGGCAAAACTTGAAACGCGCGAATATAATAAAACTGGCGATGCATTAGGAACAATGGAAAAAGGCTCACCTGAATTCTTTGATATTGTTAATAATTATCTGGATAGTGAACACACTCTTGCTACCGGGAAAAATGGCTTTGTGTTAATGACGGATACCAACGCTGATGCCGATTTCTTATTTAGTGAGACAGAAGGACACTTTATCTCGTTAGATACCCCTCGCACGGTGAAGCAGAAAGCGGAATATGTCGCGCAGAATAAGCTGGGTGGTATATTTTCTTGGTCAGGCGATCAGGATTGTGGTTTGTTGGCGAATGCAGCCAGAGAAGGGATGGGTTATATTGCTAAATCTAATGATGAGACTATCGACATGGGGCCACTCTATAATCCGGGTAAGCCCTATTATTTGAAATCTATTGGCGAGGTGAAGAAAAACGCTGATTAATTCTTCTTTACCAATAAAAAGGGATATCGTTTTTCTTATCCGTCAAATTTTTTATTCTTAAGATGACAATGTTCAGCCCGATATTTTAGGGCTGAACACCGTTCTTTTCTGTAAAATGCCACCATTTACCGTTAAGCTATCCCATCACGCGTTTTAAGCTATTTGGGCAGAGAAAAGAATAATGACAAATTCAGCCACTGAGTTAGTAACAATTTATGATCTTCATAGCCATACAACCGCATCGGATGGCTTACTTTCACCAGCGGAATTGGTTGAACGGGCGGTGGCAATGGGCGTTAATGTATTGGCCGTGACTGATCACGATACAACGGACGCTATTTTGCCAGCCCATGAATATATCAACCAACATGATTTGCCATTAAAGCTCATATCAGGGGTTGAGATATCCACCCTGTGGCAAAATATGGAGATTCATATTGTTGGTCTGAACATTGATATTCAGTCAAATGCAATCGTCACATTACTCGGTAAGCAAGCTGAACTCAGAAAAGAGAGAGGAATTAGGATAGGCCACAAATTGGCAAAGGTGGGTATTCCCGATGCTTGGGCAGGTGCGAGCCGATTAGCGAATGGTGGACAAATAACACGGGGCCATTTTGCCCGTTATTTAATTGAAATGGGCAGGGAGCCAACAATAGCGAAAGTATTTAAGAAGTATCTGGCAAAGGGAAAAATCGGATACGTTCCACCTCAATGGTGTACAATTGAACAAGCTATTGATGCCATTCATCAATCAGGTGGTCAAGCAGTCATTGCTCATCCGGGACGATATGATTTATCGACCAAATGGTTGAAGCGTCTGATTGTCTGGTTTAAACAACATGGTGGTGATGCAATGGAAGTTGCACAGTGCCAGCAGGCACCTAACGAGCGGCAATATCTCGGTCAATTATCACGGGAATATGATTTGATGGCTTCGTTGGGTTCTGATTTTCACCAGCCTTGTTCATGGATAGAGTTAGGGCGTAAATTGTGGTTGCCCGGTGATGTGGTACCAATATGGTGTAACTGGTCACTGTAGGGGCTGCATAAAATTAAGAGGTAATTTATGAGCCAGTTTTTTTATATTCATCCGGATAATCCGCAGCCACGCTTAATAGGGCAAAGTGTGGATGTGCTTAAAAAGGGTGGGGTGGTTGTTTACCCAACTGATTCCGGTTATGCGATTGGTTGCCGTCTGGAAGATAAAGATTCGATGACTCGGATATGCCGTATCCGCCAGTTAGATAGTCATCATAATTTCACTTTAATGTGCCGGGATTTGTCAGAAATATCGACTTATGCTTATGTCGATAATTCGGCTTTTCGTCTGATTAAGAATAATACACCGGGCAATTACACGTTTATTTTGCGTGCGACGAAAGAGGTACCTCGCCGTTTGATGAATGATAAGCGGAAAACCATCGGGTTACGTGTTCCCTCTAATCCAATTGCCTTGGCGCTTCTTGAACAAGTGGGTGAGCCATTGATGTCCACGAGCCTGATTTTGCCAGGCAATGATTTTGCTGAATCTGATCCTGAAGAAATTAAAGATAATTTGGGAAAACTGGTTGATCTGATTATTCACGGGGGTTATTTAGGGCAACAGCCTACCACCGTAATTGATTTAACTGAGGATACGCCGGTTGTAATACGAGAAGGGGCTGGCAATATCACGCCATTCTTATAAGCTATGCGGTAATTATTTTCAGAATCTATATAAAGCCTGTGTATTATATGCAGGCTTTATATTTTTGATTTTTTAATTGAATTGAAATGGTTATTATTATTTCGAATTATTAATACTGAATCAATAAAATAAAACCATCATCTATTTAATAATTAAGTTGATTTTAATAACGTGATAAGTAAATATTTACCGCACCTAAGGTAAGTTTATTTGATAATTATTTAATCATACTATTAGGTATAAAACTTTGGGCTGGTTATTTAATATAAATAACAGCATAAGGTTGTCCATTCATTATAAAATCAAGGGATATTGAAAATGTCAGTTGTTAATTTCTCCGATAAACCAGTTGATGTCAGTAATGTTCATACATGGCCGAAATCACCGGATAGGGATTTAATTGCATGTGGGCGTGATGCATATGCTGAAAAATCAGTGCAAGAAGCATTGAGCGGAGATCCTGATAAAGCGGTAAAATTAAGTGAATTAAATGATATTCTGGCTACCTGTGAACCTTTTGACTTTAAGGGAGCCACTTTATATGCAAAAGATCCGGTATTGGTCTTAATTAAAGCGTTATCAGAAAAGAGTGCCTATTTAGTCGATGATTCATATCCTCCTGAACAATGGCAAAGTGGGGGAGTTGACAAGCATAGCCGTATTAAAGATTTTATTGAATCCCCTGGCATGTTTATTAAAGGGATAGAGATGATCGATATGGGCCAGCTTTATCTTGGTAATTGCGGCTTTGTTAGCACCGTTGGGGCAATTGCATCCCATCCTGAAGGGCATAATGTGTTATTTTCTGCTATCTATCCGCCGGTTTATAACCCAACGGGTGTTTATTCGATCAGAATCATCAATCAATCGACGATGGGTTATTTATTGATTGACGATGATCTGCCGCGAGTTAGTTTTTCTGCTATGGAAGATAAAAATGAATTCTGGTATTACCTGATTGAAAAAGCATTTGCGAAATTGCATGGAGGCTATGAGAATTTAGGCGGCGGTAATGAAGTCTATTTTGGTATAGAATCGACAGCAAATACCAGTATTAATCAAGATAATCAGGATCGTATTTGGGATGAGCAATTTATCGATATCTTCAAAATAAAACATCATGTGACTTATCAAGGAACCGGTTCGTCTACGGATTTGGTATCAGGTCATGCTTATTTAATATTGGATGCTCAACAATGGAATGATATTAAGTTAGTGCGACTGCATAATCCGTGGAATGTCGTTAAATATAAAGGTCCATATTCTCCTGGCTCTGCTGAATGGGAAAATATTCCAGAGGAAGTACAGAATGATATATTCCAGAATAACCGATTTGAAGGGAAATCATTCTGGATGCCATATGATCTCTATGTTAATAATTTGCCAAAAATTAGTGATATGTATCTCAGAGAAACCCTTCCTGATTCACTGAAAAGTATTGCAAATCCTTCTCCAATTCAAGAGTGATAGAATATTGGTTTTGCCAGGATTGACTTGTAAGCTATTAATTTAATATTAGTGTCTGGTATTAATGTAAACTTAAATAAAATTTTGATGAAATGTGGCCTGAAATTTATAATTTAGGGCCACTTTTATATTGTTCAAGATTATATTTCTCTAATTATTTAATAGTTGAGATAATGAGTAGGCAAGTCAATTATAGAAAACTGACTATTCCTGAGTATTAATAACTTATTATATTTGGGGGCTGACATTTTGAATAATTATAATCGTTTATGTCTTTGGCTATCAGTGCACCTTTTTCCCAGGCGGGCAGCGAGTTATATGGTTGTTCAAGCGTATTAAGAAAATATCCCAGCTTTTGCTACTGGGATCTTTCTGGTTTAAGGGAGTTGAGCAAGTAAGAATTTTACCTTCTCTGTATCTTCTGGATGTAATTGAAGATATTTCTCACAGGCTAGTTTTACATACTCACAGCAAGTAGATTCGGGAACTATGATTTCACCTTCCCATACCCCGAACATTACTCCTTCAAAATGATATTCAGGATCGGGATCTGTTAAGTCTGGGAAAATGCAATAGGTTTCATTTACTCCACACCCTGTTTTATTTAAGAGAAAAGGAAGGGCCCATAAGAATTTACTTTGTAAATTCAGTGAATTAAAAAAATCTTTCACAACCCACTCGGGGTCATTGTCATAATCTATTTTTTTAAAAATATATTCGTTCATTACTTTGTCACCGGAAAGAAGTTAAGCACAGTACCTGTTTTTTGATCCAAATACACTTGGAACTTCACGCCGCCCACTGTTGATGTGTATTCTCTAACACCAGAAGTTATAGCAGATTTATAACCATTTATTGCAGCTTGTTGTCCAAGAGCCAACATCTGCTGGTCAGAGAAAATTTTTGGATCATAAACTGTTTTAGTAAAGATTTTTTCTTTATATCCAATAACATTTCCAGCTCTGTCATATGCTGGGATTTGATATGAAATTTCAGTAATACCATCTATTGAACCGGGTGTTTTCCCTATAATTTTTACACCATTAGCAGATGTAATTTGATTAAATACGTCAGCATTATGTGTACCACTTATCCCTTTTTTAGATATTCCATCAAATGTGGCTAGGTGATTTTTCTGGTTAATATTAAAATGAATTCCTTCTGGGTAAGTGGTCGTTCCCTTTCCAGTTGTACCCTGATTCGGCTGATAAGGTTGTTTATTCTTCCCAACAATCGAAGCAACGGAAGCTTTACCGCCGATAGCGCCACCAATACCGGCAGATTCTACCGCCTCTTTGGCTATCAGCGCACCTTTTTCCCAGGCGGGCAACGAGTTATATAACAGCCCTAAATCGTTCTGGTTTTCTGTCGTCACAAACTGGCTGATACGCTGGGTATCCTCAGCCGATAAGTCAAACATCCACCTTAAACCACTAATAGCATCCGCTGTTTTTATCCCACCGTCCATTTCAGCCTGATAGGTCAGTGTGCATAATCCACCGTTCCCGGCACAGTCAGATAACATGTCTGCCCGTTGCGCAGCGCTCAGTTTGGTGTATTTGTTCCAGATTGCTTCGGTAGGCGTTCCCTGCTTATTGGCTTCCTGGAGCTCTCTGACCAGATTGTAGGCATTCATGGAGTTCAGGTGGTTAAAGAGAATAACAATTTCTCCGGCATTAGCTCCACTGTTAGCGCCTTTGGCGCTATTGGTTGCAATGGCGCCTGCAACGCTACCRATGATTTTGCCCCCCGCCTGAATTTTCATTGGATCATTGAATGTTTTATCCAATGTTATCGCGGCCAGTTCTGCGGCTAATGCCCCGGCAGCCGCCCCTTTGGCATCACCGYCGCCAATTTCCGCCGCAAGGGCAGAAACCGCCGCATGGCTGATGGCTTTTCCGGGTAAACCTAATACCTGACCGTTATCACCAATCAGCCCGGCACCCTCGGCATTAATCTGGCTGCCAATATTAGCCAACAGAGCCGTAGTCAAATTATCTTTAAAACTGCCGCCGTTAATGGTGGTATTCAGGCTGGAACTAATAATGGATTGACCGGCTACCCGTTGGACAACTTTGTTCCAGTCACCCTTGCTGATTTGGGGTAATTTCGCTTTTGTGGGGTCTAATTGAGTGCCATCAGCCGCTTTATCCCATCCCATGTAGGAATCAAATCCTGCCAATGCGCCACCCATCGCCATTGAGGTCATGGTTGATTTAACGGCATCACTGCTACCTAATACTTTTAGCGCTTTGGATATGTCCCCCTGATTATCCACAATAGCAACYGCCGCCTGTGCCGTCAGTGATGACATTCCTGCGGTTAACGCCCCACCGGCAACGCTATTCCCCGCATAAGATGCAACAGAGGCTGCCAGAGAACTGCCTGCGGTTGCCGCCGCTGCTGCAATTGCAATCACCGCAGAAACCACCGGGTTTAAATGCTGGCTTTTGTAATCCCAACTGTCATAAGCATCTTTGACCAAATTCCACTGGATATCTTTATTTTCATTAAGTCCTTTCAGCCAGGCGGTCTCCGGGGTATTGCCGAAGAGTGATACCGCATTTTGTAACGATTGACCATTTTTTGCTTTGATATCCGTGCTAATCCCTTTGGCCGCCTCCACGGTGAATTTTCCGCCGATATGAATGGCAGGCAGAACCCATGTGTTTTCGGTATAACCTTTATCGGTCTGCTTGATATAAAAGCCTTTGGAATGGGTAATCGTCTGTTCAAAGGTGCTGTTTTTCACCGCTTTGAAATTGACTTTACCGTGAGTRCTGGTCAGTCTGGCGTTTTTATTGGTGGCGATTTTACTGGCTTCATAGGTGCTGTCATCCCGGCTTAACAGATTRATATCACCGCCCGCGGTAAATTCAGTGACTTTATTCGTGACATCGTGACGGGTGCGTTTAGCGGTTTTCTTTTTGCCATACCAATTACGATTTGTCTCTGTTCTCTCATAATAGCTGGATTCTTCCATCGCCTGAGCGTACAGATAACCGCCTTTCGCCGCGATATCCATTGCCCCTTTGGCCGCCAGTTTAGTGGCCTGAAAAAGAATACTGCCGTTTGAAAGGACGGTCAGCACACCACCACTGGTTAATTCCGTACTTTGTTGAGTATAGGTTTCTGTGATGCTGTCATCTTTTAAATAATCAGCGCGATCTTTGTAGAAGTGATCCCGGGCCGATTCGAAACGGATATCACCACCAGAGGTAATCGTGATATCACCCTCAGACAGTAGCGTTGAACCCACCGTGGTAATGGCTCCATTTGCCGCCATTGTCAGCTTTTTAGTCCCCCGGATTTGGGCGCCATGATTTCTATCATCCTTATATTCATCATAATGCTCAGGTCTGTCATCGTCATTGTAAGCAATAACAGAGTAAAGCAGGGGCAGGAGGGTGATATTCCTGCCAGAGGACAATAATGTGTTACCGTTTGCCTGTATCTGAACCGCCTTTCCGTCGATATCCGTACCGCTGATAACACTGATATTATTTCCCGCGGTTAATCGGCTGCTTAATTCTCTTGAACGTGATGAAGGGAATAATTTACTCAGTGAAGGCGATAATTCACGGGGAGTCAGATCAATACGTTTTGCCGAAGTTAAGTTGATGTCTTTTCCTGCGGAGAAACTCATGCTCTTAGCCGATAAATTTCCACCGGCATTCATCACAACCGAACTTTTTGCATCCAGCTTACCCACTTTAGATAACAGGTTATTAAAAAGTTCTTGCTCTTTAATGTTAGAGAGAAGACTGCCAATGCGTTTATGTGATAATAGCGCAATATTGTTATTATCAATAGTAATGTCATTGTTTGCCGTCAAAGTAATATTATCACTTTTAGTTAAAAACACCTCCCGCAAAATAATATTCTTACCTGCATTTAGCCATAAATCACCTGTTGCCTCAATGCTGCTGATTATTCGATTACCATCGTGGTTGAAATAGCCGGCAGTCTCATTGCCTTGCAATTTTAAATCAGCATTACGGCTAATAACAGTAATGTTTTTTCCCTTGATTTTACTCTGCAATACATCAATATTATTAGCGGCGATCATGGATACATTACCCCCGGAAATAACTTTTCCTGTGTTTAATGTAACAGAGTCAGTTGCCAAAAGGGTGATGTCGTTATTCGCTTTAATAATATTATTGTTGCTGATTTTTCCTGCTGGCGTGATTTACATGAATTCCCCCGTCTGTAATATTATCTCGACCAAAATCAACACGCCCAAACCATTTCTTAGGCAGTGGCGTTATTAATTCGGCTTCATGAATAACCGGGTTTCCAAAATCACAGGTTTCCGTTTCATGAACAATCCTGTTTTTATCTGTTGAATCGGGTATTAACTCCTTGTTCTTAACAATAAAAACATCACGCGCATTATTAAGTTTTTGGGTCCTGACAACCAAATCCCCCTTCACGGTTTTTATCGTCGCAGATCTATTCTCGACTAATTGACCTTTATTTCCCTGAGCATCTTTCTGTATCCACAT
>NZ_NMQR01000120.1 GCF_003545805.1 Photorhabdus sp. CRCIA-P01
AAGTCAGGCACAATCAAAGCCTACGAGGAGAAAAAACAAGCCTTTTGTCAGCAGTCACCGGAGGCGTGTAAACAAACCGGGGAAATTATCAGCGTTGGTACTGACTTCGTGCCCGTTATCGGGGATATCAAAGGCTTTGTCGAGGCTGAGAGCGCATTAGATTATCTGGTCGCCGCGATAGCGATTATTCCCGGTGCAGGTGATGCCGCCGGGAAAACTATCAAGGCGGTAGAAAAAGCTTTACAGAAAGGTGACGTTGGAGAAGCGTCTAAACTGATCAATAAGGCCAGTGATGAAATTACATCAATCTCACGCCCCGGTCACAGAAAGTCAGAAATTGATGTCGGGAAAGATTTGGGTGATGGCTGGAGTGGTCAAGTGACTTTTAAAGAGGGTAAAGAAGTCCCCTACGGCACTAAAGGCAGCGTTCGCCCAGACTGGTGTCAAGGCAATGTTTGCAGTGTTGAAGTAAAAAATTATAACATTGCAACGAATAAAAATGGCCTGATTAATAATATTGTCAAGCAGGTGATTGAGCGGCAGAAGAATCTCCCTGCGGGAATGGAACAACGGATAGTTATTGATGTTCGAGGGCAAACAATGACATTTCAGCAAGAGGCTGCTATCAGAAAAGGTATTGTTGAAAAATCTAACGGCATGATTAGTGCCTCATCAATTAGGTTCAAGACAGAATGAGAAATATAGGATTTAGCGGTGGAAGTTCTACAAAAGAGCTTGGAACGATCAGTGATGTTGTATTGTTTTTTGAATGTTTGAAACTCTTAGTTGAACGGAAATATCCAGAACAAAACTGGAATCTTTTAACAGACAGGCTTTATAAGCGCTATTTACGTCAAGAAGAGGTAGAGGATGCTAAGGCTCAGATGGAACAAGTACGTCAATTATTTATGAGTTTGCCAAGTTCATCAGTTGAATGGGACACGGTAAGATTGGTTAATGTTGAAGAAAGCAGATTGGATCTTAGCTTCCCTATGTTATCAGACGTATTTTTTCGTTATTTTGACGCTTTCTCATATTGTATTGAATCTGCAAAGGTAAATTATGAGGAATTTAAATCATATCCAGACTACAAGTACGAACCTGTAAAAGTAGTTATTACTGATATGCCTTTGTATATGGAAGATCAATATCGTTCTTTAGAAGAATACGATGCCTTAAGCCCAGATGATCCACCATTCTGGTTACGTTAAAAAAGCTCCCGGCCTTATGAACCGCACCCCCAAAAGTTAGATACTAACTGATTAAGGTGCAGTTCATCCATTCGGGGACTATATTCTTTTATTTTTATGACAACTGGTTTGCCAGCATAAGAACCGAGTTGTTCCAGTCAGAACCTTTTAATGGTGAGTTGAGGTCTGGGCACTATTAGCCATACCCCGGAAGGCGCTTACAGTGCGGCTAACAGTGCAGAGTTGGTCTATCGCAATAACATGACTGAGCATATGTTGTATCAGTTATCGGTAGATAATCAAAAAGATATCTTGGCGGCGGATAAAGCGGCGAAAGGGCGCATAACTGCGCGGCGGAATGCAGCGATTGCCGTCACCTCCGTGGCGGCTATGCGCTGGTTTATGGCGGTCATATACTGATTGCGGGCTCGGCTGAAATGGCAACGGCAGGGCGTATTGCGCTGGAAGGCTGTAAAGCCAATCCGGCGCTGTGCCTGAATAACGTGGGGATTTTTGTTGCTGATGCGGTTGCGCCGGAAGCGGCTGTTGGGACCGGTGCTTTGGCGGCTGGAGCGGTAAAAGTATTAGGTAACAGCAAAGAAGGGGCGAAAAATCTGGCAGAAGAGTTGAGTCATGCCTCAGAACCGCTGTTAAGAAATGCTAAACCTGATACCCATGCCGTAGCTAGTTTGATTGAAAATGAGAAAGTGTATGTTGGAAAGGGGGTGACAACTGTTACATACCCTGATGGCATGAGTTTTCAGATCAATCAGCCAAAGCATTTAGCAACTGTAGATGGATTTACCCAAAAATCAGGAATTGCGGGCGGGCACAATGCAGATGTTTTTTATAGTGTTGTAAAAGACAAAGGAATACAAATCGTCAGTGAAACGCCTACTGGTGTTAATGGAATAACTCATATCGAATATAGAGTACCTGCTAAAGATGCTGCTGGGAATTTTACAGGAACTCACAAAGGTAATGGTTCAAAACCATTTGAAAAGACTATCTATGATCCCAAAATTTTTACTGATCGGAAAATGTTAGAGTTAGGTCAACAAGCTGCTGTCAGTGGTTACAAACAAGCTATAGCTAGAGGTCAACAAGCATATGATGCTACAGCAGATGGTGTTACATTTAGGGTATATATTGATAAGAAAACAGGTGGGATAAGTAATTTTCATCCAAAATAGGACATATAAATGAAATTTTTATTTGAGCTACCTTATGATCATTCTAATTCTGACTGGATCATAAAAAGCTATTTTGACCTTATGTATAATGACGAGCGTTTTTTAGATGCCTTAGAAAATATTGTTCAAAAAGAGTCTTTTATGTTAGATGGTGTATATTGTTTTTTCCCTGACATGAATAGTGAAGATGAATATTTTGAAGGTGTACAGTTTGCTGTTGGTTATCCGCCAACTGATGAAGATACAATAACAGTCAGTGAAGAAATCTGTTATCACTATGTCAGATTGGTCTGTGAAAAGTATCTCGAGTTTCATCCAGAAGATACGGATAAGGTTAATGAGTTGCTGACAAAAATTCCAAAATAAAGTCAATCCCCTCGATCATATGATCGGGGGAAATTATTTTTATTAACTTTTAGAGCTGACACGCAAGTTCAATAATTAGCTGATCATCTTTTCGGTTAAATCCATGCTTGGCGGCTGAATTAGCCGCCATCACCATGGAAAGCCGGCTATTTGAACCGGCGTATAAGAATGAAACAGAACGGCAAATTCATAAACTTCAGGAAGCGCTGACGGGTAATGAAGCTAAGGCCCAGACGGCTAAATTTATCGGGGCGTTATCAGGTGCCCTGATTAGTCATACCCCGGAAGGCGCTTACAGTGCGGCAAACAGCGCGGAGCTTGTCTATCGTAACAACATGACTGAGCAYATGTTGTATCAGTTATCGGCAGATAATCAAAAAGATATCTTGGCGGCGGAAAAAGGGGATAAAGCGGCGGAAGAGCGCATAACTGCGCGGCGGAATGCCGCGATTGCCGTCACCGCCGTGGCGGCAGGCGGCTATGCGCTGGTTTATGGCGGTCATATACTGATTGCGGGCTCGGCTGAAATGGCAACGGCAGGGCGTATTGCGCTGGAAGGCTGTAAAGCCAATCCGG
>NZ_NMQR01000121.1 GCF_003545805.1 Photorhabdus sp. CRCIA-P01
GCGCGCTCAACCTGAATGCCATTGGTCGTACCGTGTTCCAGGAATATCAAACCATCAATGACTACAATATTTGCTGTTTTTTCAATGAAATAAGAAAGTCTTATCCTGACTATCATCAAAAAATTCATCTTATTGTGGATGGGGCGGGTTACAACAAAGCTCATCTTGTGAAGGAGTGGGCTTATGTTAGCAATATTGAGTTACATTACCTTCCGCCATACAGCCCAAATTTAAACCCGATAGAGCGATTATGGAAGGTCATGAATGAACAGGTTCGAAATAACCGTTATTTCGCTGATAAGCATGAATTTCGAGACAAAGTCTTCAAATTTTTCACCACAACGCTACCTGATATAGCGGACTCGCTGACGTCCAGAATTAACGACCATTTTCAGGTGCTAAAAACTGCATCTTGAAGTTTATTGGGTATAGACAAGCTCCGCGCTGTTTGCCGCACTGTAAGCGCCTTCCGGGGATAGCTTAATCAGTCCCAGACCTCAACTCACCATTGAAGGGCTCTGACTGGAACAACTCGGTTTTTATGCTGGCAGACCAGTTGTCATAGAAATAGAAGAATATAACCCCGATTGGATGAACTGCCTCCCGAATGTTATATATTTGTCTAACATTCGGGGGCAGTTCAGAATGATCGTGGGATTAAATATGCCACATAATTATCTTATTCAAATGGAGATAATTGATTGGAATATAACGGTAACATATCTATAGTCCGGCCATCTTCATCACAAAATTCAACCTCATATGCTTCTTCCTGCTCAGAATAAACATCAATAATGGCTCCCTTCATTCCAGTTTTAAGTCCACGTTCAGGAATGTCTGAGGTTAAAATAACAACATCAAAAAGAGAATATTTCATACCTATCTCACTTTACATAAAGCGTTGTTAATCTAGGTGTTGATGATTCAGGATCATATATCCAACCTGTACGAACAATCGCTGTTTTGCCGTTTGGCCCAGTAATTGGCATGTCAATAGTTATTCTTTGACCAAACTTATCAACATTACCAAGAATAGCTGTATTCGTTTTAGTCCCTGCCTGTATTTTAGATATTAAATCAGTAGCATTTGATTGGTTATATCCCAAGGCTGATTCAAAAACTTTAGCTTTATTTCCGCCAACAGGATGTTCAGTATTTAATGCATAAGAAGTAACTTTATTTGAATCAATCACAGCATTGTTAGCATTAACTAATTTACCTGAATTCTTAACTTCTATTACCGCTTCTGCATGTGTGTAGTTTTTCCAATTAGCAGTTTGGCCTGTTAACTTATCTTTACTAGCTAAAGTTGCATCATCAACTACACTCGTCCCCTTTCCAACATACAACTTCTCATTTTCAATCAAACTAGCTACGGCATGGGTATCAGGTTTAGCATTTCTTAACAGCGGTTCTGAGGCATGACTCAACTCTTCTGCCAGATTTTTCGCCCCTTCTTTGCTGTTACCTAATACTTTTACCGCTCCCGCCGCCAAAACACCGGTCCCAACAGCCGCTTCCGGCGCAACCGCATCCGCAACGAAAATCCCCACGTTATTCAGGCACAGAGCCGGATTGGCTTTACAGCCTTCCAGCGCAATACGCCCTGCCGTTGCCATTTCAGCCGAGCCCGCAATCAGTATATGACCGCCATAAACCAGCGCATAGCCGCCTGCCGCCACGGCGGTGACGGCAATCGCGGCATTCCGTCGCGCAATGACGCGCTCTTCCGCGGCTTTATCCCCTTTCTCTGCCGCTAATATATCTTTTTGATTATCTGCCGATAACTGATACAACATRTGCTCAGTCATGTTGTTACGATAGACMAGCTCCGCGCTGTTTGCCGCACTGTAAGCGCCTTCGGGGGGATAGCTTAATCAGTGCCCAGACCTCAACTCACCATTGAAGGGCTCTGACTGGAACAACTCGGTTTTTATGTTGGCAAACCGGTTGTCATAAAAATAGAAGAATATAGCCCCGATTGGATGAACTGTCCCCCGAATGTTATATGTTTGTCTAACATTCGGGGGTAGTTCACTAATGATCGGGGATTAGTAATCATTATTGATATACTACTTCATAGTTATTGCCCAATTCAGTTTGTAGCTTTTCTCGCAGATATTGACCTTTTTCCTTAAAGACTATTTCTTCTTCTGGGGTTGAAAATCTAGAGCTTAAGGGATCATCCAAATTTAATGTTTCATCATATTGTTTAGACCAATTATTTAATTCTTCTTTGAGAAAATCACTAATTGGTAAAACATCAGGATCAATATTCCCAACCTCACCATCTGAATCAATCCATAATGGATAACAATCGTAATCAACCATTAATTTTATTCTTTTCATCTACTTACTCCCTGCTGGATTAGCACCAACAATAAAGCCATTACTGCCAGTAGTCACTGCTATTCGTTGCTTTCGTCCATTGATTGTAATTTCATAAACCGGACGTCCAGTACTTTTTCCTTGATAACCGACAATCTTTCCTTTAGAAACAGCATCCATGACTATATTTGGTATTTGTGATTCTGAAACACCTATTTTGGCAAAGTCATTTACATGGCGTTCTACAATATGTTGAAGCCCCGCCGATGAATTACCTTTCTCAAGAAACACTATTTTACCATCAGCTAACTTTTCAGCTCTTAAGACATTTTCAGGTGAAAATTTGACACCATTCTTAGACATTTCTGTAAGGTATTGTTGGTTAATCGTCCCCTTTCCAACATACACTTTCTCATTTTCGATCAAACTAGCTACGGCATGGGTATCAGGTTTAGCATTTCTTAACAGCGGTTCTGAGGCATGACTCAATCCTTCTGCCAGATTTTTCGCCCCTTCTTTGCTGTTACCTAATACTTTTACCGCTCCAGCCGCCAAAGCACCGGTCCCAACAGCCGCTTCCGGCGCAACCGCATCCGCAACGAAAATCCCCACGTTATTCAGGCACAGAGCCGGATTGGCTTTACAGCCTTCCAGCGCAATACGCCCTGCCGTTGCCATTTCAGCCGAGCCCGCAATCAGTATATGACCGCCATAAACCAGCGCATAGCCGCCTGCCGCCACGGCGGTGACGGCAATCGCGGCATTCCGTCGCGCAATGACGCGCTCTTCCGCGGCTTTATCCCCTTTCTCTGCCGC
>NZ_NMQR01000122.1 GCF_003545805.1 Photorhabdus sp. CRCIA-P01
GGAGAGCATAAAAAAGAGTGGGGTATTTACGCCGCCATTGCATCTAAATTGCATCTAAATTCGTGTTATTCAGTTTAGGGTACCAACGGTGAAAGAGACTTTCTAATTCATCATTCAAAACGGCCACTCGAGTTTGTAAAAGGTAATGAGCACCTTCTTGGCTCCACTGCATTTGCTGCTTTTTTGCCATTCTTTTTGCAATAACTTCATTCACTGTTGATTCCACAAATGCCCTTGAAATGGGTTCACCATAGCGATGCCGTTCCCCATAATTGGGGATCATACCTTGGTTATTACCAAGGTAAGTTATCATTTCCTCTAAATACCGCACCACTTTTTTACTGTTTTTATAGACTTGGTTATCTTCTTCATCATCACAAATGCCTAAACAGCTATCGAGCTGTTCTAGCGCCTGATCGACATTACCATGCCATAGGTACCATTTTGTTTTTTCGAGTAAATTTTTTAATTCTATACCAATATCAGAGCATTGTGTGATGAGCCCTTTAGCACACTGATTAAGCACTGTTAGGCGCATACTAATATGAAACCAATCTAAAATATGCTCAGCTTCGGGGTAAATCCCGATTTACATCATTCTTAGGTTATCAGCCCCATCCGACAAAAATAATATCTGTTGGTTAGTTTGCATCCCTTGGGCATTGAGTACAGAAAGTAAGCGTTTCCTTGGGTTATTTTCAAACGTGTGAACATAACCAAACCGTTTTGCTTGAATATTTTCGGCGTAAGCTTTTCCTGTAATGATTTCAAAATTGTTTTTTCGGTTATGGCAATCTCGGACATAACCCCCATCAAATCCTATCACCATCGGTTTTCCTGGGCGGGGTAACTGCTCATTGTCATAAGCGGTTTTATCGAGAAAATCGGGTTTCTCGGCTAACTCAGCTTCTTGTCGTTTAGCGACACTGATTAAGTGATTACGTACTGTGGCGGCATTTAACGTTTTATTAATGGGTAAAATATCTTTCAATCTATCCACAGTAAGATCGTAAGACATCAATGAGGCCCATTTAGCTTCAATATATTTTAGTTCGGGATGGATATTTTCGGGTAGCCATTCACTGAGCAAGCTGACTGATTTTGTATTATTTGTCTCACAGCTGCAGCGGTACAGTCGAAGCCCTTTAATCGGAATGACCCCAAATAAAGTATGATAATATCGAGTCTGATGATCTTTTATTTGACGACGTTGATGACAGTGTGGGCATCCTCGATGCGCTTGCATATAGGCTTGGCTTTGAGACTGTATGATAGCTAATTGAGCACTATTGATTAATGTCTTTGATTCGTTAAGGGATAATCCCAAAGGTTCATCTTGTTCGGTGGTTTTCTGTGACGTTAATAAGATTTCCTGATAGGTGGAACCATCATCGTGTATTACCTTTACTGTCACTACGATTTTTATCATACGACCTCCGAAGTTAATGGATTATCTTTTCCTTAACTTATAGTAAGTTGAAACACCTATTCCGACGTTATCACAGGCTATTTTAAGGCGAATACCTTTCGCTTTTAATTCATCAACCATTGCGACCTTACGTTTATCTGCAGGAGGGCGGCCAGTCTGTTCCCCTCTATGCTTTTTAGCGGCAATTCCTTCAGCTTGACGTTCCCTAATCAGAGCTCGTTCAAATTGACTAAATGCTGACATCATATGCAA
Organism: Photorhabdus sp. CRCIA-P01; assembly: GCF_003545805.1. Classification (GTDB taxonomy): domain Bacteria; phylum Pseudomonadota; class Gammaproteobacteria; order Enterobacterales; family Enterobacteriaceae; genus Photorhabdus; species Photorhabdus antumapuensis. Next base: position 1,682 of record NZ_NMQR01000122.1, read on the forward strand.
TTGCAGTTCTTGTAGTGGGTTATTTTCATGTGCAGAAAAACAAATATTTTCTTTTAGAAAAATAAGTGAAACCCCTCGTTGTTTTAGATCAAGTGTTAAATTACACATATCCATCATATTTCGGCACAAGCGATCGATTGAATGAACAATCAATGTATCCCCAGATACGAGTATCGATAATAATTGTTGTAAATAGGGGCGATGCGTATCTTTGCCGCCGGCAATATCGGTAAAAACTGTTTTAACTTTATAACCTGAATTTTGAATCGCCATTTCTTGCCGCGCAGCATTTTGCTCAGAAGAATTGATACGAATATAAGCATAAATCATAGAATAATCCATAAAGGTTATAGAGGTTTTCATAATACTCTCTAAACCTCAATTTACACCACCTTTAGAGACAATTTAAGGGCTGAGATCGCTATTTACGTAAAAGTATACCTTTAGAGAGTCCAGTCTAAGCCCTGTGAATAGTTCGGGGTGTCAAAATCATAACGCTTTAATAACTGATTGAGTCGTTGGCGGTTAAATTTGACACGATTGTATTCATCGATAAATTCCTGGATATCTGCCCAAGTTGTGCTGTCATTGCTTTCTACAATAGCTTCTAAAAGTTTAATCGAGGCTTCAGTTTCATCATACTGAGTAGTATCCGGCATTCCTTGGCCACCAAGGCAAAATGGCGTATTTTTATTTACGTTTGATTCAATCGCTTCAATGCGGATATCTAATATACCCGTTATCTTTCAAGTTGCTTCTTTGTTGGCTGCACTCTCTCACCCCGGTCACATAGTTATCTATGCTCCCGGGGATTCGTTCCCTTGCCGTCGCGATGCATCTTGAAATCCATAGGGTATAACCAATGGCGGTAAAAATTATACTCATAAGTAAACTTATCGCGATTTTCAAACTGAAATGAGGCGAGTGAAACCGCTCAGGGATTATCATAAAACCCCAATCCACCTTCATAGCTAATACCATAGTCTTTACCATGAATATGAAAAGAGTGAAGATGGCCGTTATCCCAACCAAATGCAAACTGTAGGAGAAAATGCAAAGCGCCAAGTGACATGTCACAATGAATACGAAAACGTCGCCAAATCATCGGGCTAATATCGCGAATAGCCACTTTGACCTTATAGACAGACATGCTCCCCCCCTTTGTCACAATAAATACGAGAACGATCATACTAATTGATTAAAGGAATACCCCACACTTCTTTATGCTCTC
>NZ_NMQR01000123.1 GCF_003545805.1 Photorhabdus sp. CRCIA-P01
CGCGGTTGTTGTGATAATACTCGATGGTCTCCCAGCTCCACGCCGAGGGCGTGAAAGCCAGCCAGGTCTCCTGACGCAAGGCGATATCCCTTAACGCAATAAATTCCATATTGGCACTCAGATGGGTCGGCGCACGGCAATCCGAGGTTTTCTTGGGAGAGACACCAAAAGGCGCACTAAACTGTTGCCACAGTGCGCCATCCTCGCTGACGCTCCAAGCCTCCCAACTCTCCGGTTCATCTAATCCGGCATTAGCATAATAGACATACAAAAAACCCTGCCGTAAGGCACGCAGCGCATAATGATAGCCCGGTGCCGAGGGTTCTGGCGTTTCCGCCCACGCCGGCAAGATTTCCGAAACATTATCGGGCACCACGGTATAACGCACCGGCAACARCGCCGGCCCGGTGGACTCACACGTCCAACAAAATGATTGATTCATCTCAACATCTCCTGGTTTTTTGAGGGAATAATGGCGGGATTGGCATGACTGCATTCACGAGCCAGTGCTGACCATGCTTCTGCTGTCAGTCTGACGGTACGCTCGGCATAACCTTCAGCGCTATCGCCGCCTTCATGGGATAACAACGACTGTATCCGGGGGTGTAAATCTATCTCCGGATGGTAAAGCAGACCATGCAATGCACAGGTTTCCAGGTCTTGTGCAACATTAAAGGCGCAGCGTGCAGTTACCCGACGCAATAAGGTCAGCATAATATGCAGAGATCCCAGTTCCGTCCGGCGTAACTGATTGCGGTGCGCCTGACGATATCGGCGCAGTGCCCGGTTCATCGGCCCCGACCAGACCATTTCCGCCACCTGTGCCGCTGTCAATGACAGTGAAAAGGTGTACAGCTCTTTTGCAGACCGGGCATTGTCCCGATGCAGTAACTGGCCGTCGCCGTCAATCAGATACCAGTCGGTTAACGGCCCTAACAAACGCGAACGTTGCCAGTTATCCAGCACCGGCCAAAAGGCATTATTGACCGCCGGGTCATAAAAGCGCAGCATGACCTGCGGTTGAAATGACACGGACTGCACCGCCATCRTACTGATATGGCGTGCAATCGCAGAGGCCGGGCTAGCACTGAACAGCCAACCACACACCATTCGCCCACGCCCGGCAATCAACTCTGCCGGGTCCGTTTCCTGCAACGCCTGCGTAACGCTCAACGCCAGCAATTCGGCATCCTCAGACCGATTGAGATCCAGCAGCACCARCCAGGGAGAATAGCGGGATTCGAAATGGTGATGCTTTATCTGCGTCGGTATCGCCGCCGGCTGATGATTCAGGATGGCCGCCGGTAATCGCTCTTCCTGTCGGTTATTGAGAAAAACCGCCGGGTCAACCAGTAAGAAACCGTGGTCGTCATGCTGAGTGAATRCTGTACACAAATCAGCCAACAAACCGGTCTGCTGTCTGGTTTCAGCCTCGGGAGAAAAATCATAATCTACCGTCATTTGAGTCTTTGCTTCTGTCATTATCTACGCCTCATTTCGTTACACCTTCTTGATTACCCATCATCCGCTCTGCCGTTGACGCACAACGCTCAGGCAAGGTCAGATTTGAACTCTGACTGGCGGGGCCTGTTTTCTGCAAAATGTCACACTGGAATCGGGCATTTTTCGGGCTGGCAAASGAAATATGCCCGTCTTTCAGCGAGATATAAGCTCCCCCGCACTCCAGACGCAGTTCCGTTTTCGCGGAAACGGTCACGCGATCTTGCTGACTTGCCAGCGTCAGCGCCTGTTGCGCCAACACCTCCACCGCGTCAGTCTGTGCCTGAATCTCTACCTTGCCGGAAGCCGCCAGTAGCTTCATACCCAACGTTCGGGTGAACAAACTCAAACCATTCCCCACCGCCAGCCGGAATTTCTTGGTGATGCTCATATCCGCATCCCGACCCACGGTGGTGATCAGGTTTTCACCAGCAGAAAGTTGCAAACTGCCCGGGGTCACCTGAGCAATGCCTGACGGCGCGGAAAGTAACAGAGCGCGTTGTTGCAGATCTTTGAGGGTGTCATTCATCAATGCAGTCTGGGTTTCGATATCCGCCAGTTCCGCTTTCGCCGCCTCAGCGGCATGACGCAACCCCGCCGCGGTCTGAATTGCAGCCTCCAGCTCAGACAACGCCCTTTGCATATCCCGTTGCTGWCCCGACGCTTTAACCTGCTGATCCGCGCTGATAAACAACCCCTTCCCGGCCCGGATCGCTCCCCAGTCGTCAGTGCGCAACTCAAACCCTTCACCGCGCTTGTTGGGATGCGGTCGCTGTCCATCCACCAGATGGCCCAGATTGAGCTGGCTTTTACCCCCATATTCGGTGCTCAGTTTGATGTGCTCTTTGCCGCGATCATCGTCCATCCGCAGTTTGTTGTTGGCCGGCGTGCGCAACACGTTGCGTCTGTAGTTGTAGCGGGTTACATGATCTTCATGCCGCGAGTCATGCAACGCATGGGCGATATAGGGCCGGTCCGGGTTACCCTGTTCAAACGCGATCGCCACTTCGGTTCCCTGGAGCAGCGGCCAGTGGAAACCGTAGGTGTTRCCGGCATACGGGCGGGCTAAACGCACCCACAGGCTTTCGCCTCCCAGCGGCCACTCATCCAAATCAAAATCAAACTTGACGCGGTAACGGCCCATTTTATCGATATGGCTGTAGGTGTCGTTCGGCCAGTCGCTGGTCACCCGCGCCGGCACCGTGCCGGATATCACCGGTCGTTCCCGCAGTGCCGGCCGGTAGCTCAGGATTTCGCTGTAGGGAATGCCACTGAAACTGACCAGATAGTTGCTGTCACGCCG
>NZ_NMQR01000124.1 GCF_003545805.1 Photorhabdus sp. CRCIA-P01
CCATTACGACACAACACACGGTATTTGTCGCCTAAAGCTGGCGTCATTGTGAACCTATTTAAATGTTACCCCACTGGTTTTGCGAAGACTGATTATTGATGACATGAACGGCCTACCGGCCTGATGAGAAACCTAACATAAAAAATGGCTCTTTCAAGCCGACAAGGTTTTAAGGTTCATCAGGCGCGGAACTCATCGAGGCGCAGGCTCCTTGCCTACAGTGACGCCGGATAGATTTAAGCAAGCCAAAAATTCATCAAAAATGAGTGTTGCAAAAACGAGGGGAACCATAGATTTTTATGCTCTATATTGGAGTGTAATTTTCATTTTTTCATATTGAGTTTTTTATCGTCATCCTCTCTGGTTTTGCCCAGTATTCTTCCCTGTATCGGGTAATCGTATGATTAGACTCTAATCACTACTGAATAAGTCGCATTTCTGTGTCCGTTGTTTTGTCAAGCAACCCGATAATACTAAAAGTAACCTGAACCTGAACTCTGGATAAAAAAATGGAACTCAGTGCCTGTTCCAAGATCAAAATTTTCGACCAAGAAAAAAACGATCTTATTAGGAACAGGCATGGATAAACTAGTTGAACTCTTCTGCGATGTCGATGATTTTTGCCGTGTATTCATTCCACTCTGGGAACAACAGTGTATCGAGGAAGGACATCGTCAACGCAGACGTCATGGCCGCATGAGTGCCAGCGAGATTATGACCATTGTGATTGCTTTTCATATGTCACATTATCGCGATTTCAAAAATTTCTACTTTGGATTAGTCCGACGATACCATCAACAAGACTTTCCCACCCTGCTCAGCTATACCCGGTTCTTAGGCGTCGTTTCCTCAGTTTTAGGACCGCTTTGTAGCTATTTGACGCAGGTGAAAGGGAAACCCACGGGACTCGCTTTTGTCGATTCCACGAGTATTCGTGTTTGCCATAACATTCGTATCCCTCGCCATAAGGTGTTTGACGGCATAGCGAAACGAGGGAAAGGGTCAATGGGAGGGTTTTTCGGTTTTAAGCTGCATCTGATAGTCAATCATCAGGGAGAAATTGTGTCAGCTAAACTCACTCCGGGTAATGTCGATGATCGGGAGCCTGTCCGTGAGTTAGCCGCAGGATTAACAGGAACGCTTTACGGCGACAAAGGATATATCAGTCAGACTCTGTTTGATGATTTAAACGCGACAGGGGTGACATTGATAACGAATACGCGCAGCAACATGAAGGCCAAAGCGCTCTCAGTGTGGGATAAAGTGATGTTATCAAAGCGTTTCATCATAGAAACCATCCATGATCAGTTAAAGAATATTTCTCAGATAGAGCACTCACGACACCGTAGTCTACAGGGATTCATGTTGAATGTGTTAGGAGGGCTAATCGTTTATTGTTTCAAAGAGAACAAACCGTCACTGAATATCTCCCGCTCAGAAATGGACATATTAGTGACGGCTTAACCAGAACTCAGGTTAAAAGTACGCCAGGCACAGCGCTAAATAAAACAAACAAGGATGTTGTGTATGACAACTGAAATACCGCCTCTGTCGTCGACGTCTGAGGCTGAAATTGACAGCTTGCGGCAGGCGGTTTCTCAAAAGACCCAACCCAGGTTGTCGTTAAAAAAATGTCTGGGGTATCTGTCAATATTACTTGTTATTGTCAGTATAGCGTTTCTGGCATTCGTGGTACGGCAGCAACATCATCAGTTAGTGGAATTTCAGTCATTGATGCGAAATGGATCATTCCAGCATTTGCCTGATGAGGTGCAAAAGCTGCATGAACGGCTTGATAAAGCGGATACCGGCTTTGTCTCCCGTCAGGACTGGCAAATGCAAAATGACCGGTTTCATCAGGCATTGATAGCGCAACAGGGATCCATCAACGACCAACAAAAACAGCTCGCACAGTCAGTTACTGATTTAAGCCGTGCTCATCAGGATCTTACCGAAGCAGTAAGTGTATTGAAAAATATCGGGAAACAGCAGGAAATACGCGTTGACGCATTAATCGCGTGGAAATCTCAGCAGGAAAAGCATACTGGTAAAAAAGCGGGCACACCTGACCGGGAGGTTCTTCGAGCTAAGAAACAGAGAGTTGCTCCTTTCATACTTTCTGGTATTGAACGTCGGGGAGAACAAGTTTATGCCGTTATTATTCCACGAGACATAGATCCTCATTCCCAAATATCTCAAATGCGCTTACTGACTCCGGGTGAAAGCGCATTTGAGTGGACGTTGGTCAGTATCTCCGATCATCAGGCTTTGTTCCAGGTACAAGGGCACCGTCAAACCCTGTCAGTTAACGAGAGATAATGATGAGAAAAGATTTTTTCAGCCAGAGGCGTTGGTTGATGCTGGTTGGCGTTGTCATGCCCCTGTCAGCCTCGGTGGCACAGGTTGCTATCTCTGAACAGACAGTGACGGGAATGAAAGCGACTCAGCAACAGGTCATGCAAGCTGAAAACCACCGTATTCAGGCGCAAATATGGGGACTGACAGAAGCCGAATTTCAGCGTTATCAGCAATTGATGCAGGGGCAACGGGGTATTCAGTCTCCTGGACTCGATCCGTTGAGTGCATTGGGCATTGAGGCAGAAACAGTACAAGCGCGTCAACATTATGCAGAATTGTGGGTCAGGCAGGAATATGTCCGTGCTGAAAAGGAACTGGCGTTCCAGCGGGCGGTGGATGCGGCCTGGAAACGTCTGGCACCGAATATTTTGCCGGTTAATTTAGGGAAGGGGGACGGAATCGCACAGGGTAATCAGGGACGGCTGGCGTTGTTTGTGAA
>NZ_NMQR01000125.1 GCF_003545805.1 Photorhabdus sp. CRCIA-P01
ACCGCCGATACCGTGATTGCCTGCGTACCCCAGCTTAAAGTGACTGACCAGTTCAGGATGATGCAGTCCGCGTCGTTCCAGCCAGGCTTTGGCTTCCGGTGATGCCAGTAAGTTCTGATGATAAAAATCAACCACCTGATGTAACAGCGCCTGTCCGTCATCGTCCAGATCGGCCAGTTTCGGGCGCGGCAGGGGGGCCGGCTGTAATTCCGGCTGGGCGGCTAAAGAAGAAGCGGCCACCACGGCATTGTCCATGTCCGGCAGCCCGGCCAGCTCCCGCAGCCGGCGGATAGCGATTTGCAGCGTCACCCCTTCCGTTTGTATCACCCAGTCAAGCACCGACCCGGCGGCCCCGCAGCCAAAGCAGTGATACAGGTTTTTGGCCGGTGAGATCACCATTGAAGGGGTTTTCTCATTGTGGAACGGGCAGCGCAGCACATAATCCTCACCGCGTTTTTTCATCGGACGGCCTTGCTTACGCGCCAGCCCCAGCAATGAGACGGACTGCTTTAAGTGAGCCAAATCGGTATCGGGAACGCGGGTCATCGGTTACCTCCTGTAAAAACCTGTCAATAGACATTGTAGTAGCATTAATATGAGACTATAATATAGCCATTGAGTCAAGCAATTAAAAAGGAGGGCTTACAATGCACATCGCATTACCGCATTGGATTTGTGAGGAAGATATGCAACTGTTTGCCAAGCGGCTAAAGGAAGCCAGAGAAGCCCGTAAAATGACACAGGCCAGACTCGCTGAACTGCTCAATGTGGATCGCCGGGTCTATAACCGTTGGGAGCGTGGCGCTTCTGTTCCTCAACTGGATGCCGTGGTCAGGATTGCTCAGGTATTACAAAGTAGCCTAGATGCGCTCGTGGGGCTGGAACCGATGGCACCGCCACAGATACATAATCCCCGTTTACAGGCGCTCGTGACTCAGATGGATTCGTTGTCAGATGAAGATCAGCAGGCGCTGATTGTGTTAATGGACAGTTTGCTTAAACGTTCAAAGATGACGCGGTTACTGACATCGTAGAAAGGATTTGCTACAGAAAAGGCGATTTTATTAACGCAGCATTACCGGGCGGCTACCCGGATAACGCTGCTTACCATCACCAACTATCAGAGGTAGTTAATCATGGCTAACCGCGATTGTAATGCAGCTTGGAAGATTTCAAAAGCCCGGCGCAGCTATAAGGTGGGGTATACCAGTACCCGTCACGAAGACCGCAGCACAGGTATGACCCGTTATTACAGCCAGCATCCCAGTTTGCACCTTAAAGGCAACTGGCTGGAAGAAGCCGGGTTTACCACCGGACAGCCAGTGCAGGTCAGCATTGAGCACGGGCTGTTGATTATTCAGTTGATTGACAGAGACTAACGGCTAAAGGAAAAATCCCAGCTCTCAGGCTGGGATCTTGGTATTAACAAGGTAGCCTGGCTAGTAATGCACTTACCTTGTCTTTATCTTCTGGATGTAATTGAAGATATTTCTCACATGCCAATCTGACATACTCAAAACCGACAGATTCAGGTACGATAATTTCTCCCTCCCATACACCAAACATAATTCCATCAAAGTGATATTCAGGATCTGGATCTTCTAAGTCTGGAAAATGGCAGTATGTTTCATTAATAACAAAACCACATCTGTTAATGATCTTTTCCACACACTCAATTAACCTTTCTGAAAGATTAATTGAGTTAAGAAAATCCTTTATCACCCATTTAGGATCATTATCATAGTCTATCTTTTCAAAGAGATATTCATTCATCATTTCGTCACTGGGAAAAAATTAGTCACTGTCCCTGTTTTTTGGTCTAAATAAACTTGGAACTTAACACCATCTGCGGTTGCCATATACTCTCTTTTACCTGAAGCAATTGCATCATGGTAACCGTTAGCGGCTGCTTTCTGCCCCAATTCTAATATCCTTTTATCACTAAACACTTTCGGGTCATAAACAGTTTTTTCGAGAATTTCCTTTTTATACCCGCCATCAAAATTACCTGCCCTGTCTTTGGTTGGCACTTGATATTTAATATGCGTAATGCCATTCACTGTTCCAGGAGTTTGTGAAACTATTTTCACTCCATTGTCAGAAGCTGCCTTATAAAAAACATCTGCATTGTGTGCCCCTGAAATTCCTTTTTTCTGGCTATAACCATCAAGGGTTGCTAAATGCTTAGGTTGCTCTATCTTAAAGTTTATTCCTTCTGGATAGTTTGTTTTTCCCGCTACCTCAGATTTAGAACCTTTATCAGCATTAGCCTGCTGGCTTTGGTCTGAGTTGATAACTTTTGCACCCGCTTTACTAATTCCGCCTGCAACCCCCGCAGACGCCGCAATCCCCGTCTGCCCCATAATCTTCACGATTTCCTGGGTGGTCTCTTCTGAGCCGCCGGTGACTTGGGCACGATGGAGCACTAAATTGCGGGAGGCATCAATATTCGACATCGCACCCCGTAAATCTGCCCATTCCCGCACTTCTGCCGGTGTGAGGGAATCCAGTCCCTGCATTCTGGCTTTTTCCTGAATTTCGCTCATCCGGGCACTGTAATCACTCTGTAATGCCCGCAGCTCTTTGGCAACAGCAACACATTGCTCTGCACCGGTACAGCTTGTTATTCGTGCCTGAACCTTATCGTATTCTTGGCGATACTTATCCCTGACAGTCGTACGGCAACTACTATCTCCCTGACAGTTGACCAGTTCCTCGCTCCTCGAATGATTCTGGTCAACGCTTAAGTGATTATTCTCCACAACAAC
>NZ_NMQR01000126.1 GCF_003545805.1 Photorhabdus sp. CRCIA-P01
GCCGGGTGGTGGTACGCAACACGCCCAGCCCAGCCAGTTTGTCGCGCAACTGCTGCCCCTCATTACTCGATTTCGACGGCAACAACCCCGCTGAACCGCCGATACCGTGATTGCCTGCGTACCCCAGCTTAAAGTGACTGACCAGTTCAGGATGATGCAGTCCGCGTCGTTCCAGCCAGGCTTTGGCTTCCGGTGATGCCAGTAAGTTCTGATGATAAAAATCAACCACCTGATGTAACAGCGCCTGTCCGTCATCGTCCAGATCGGCCAGTTTCGGGCGCGGCAGGGGGGCCGCCTGTGATTCCGGCGGAGCGGCTAAAGAAGAAGCGGCCACCACGGCATTGTCCATGTCCGGCAGCCCGGCCAGCTCCCGCAGCCGGCGGATAGCAATTTTCAGCGTCACCCCTTCCGTTTGTATCACCCAGTCCAGCACCGACCCGGCGGCCCCGCAGCCAAAGCAGTGATAGAAGTTTTTGGCCGGTGAGATGACCATTGAGGGCGTTTTCTCCTCATGGAAGGGGCAACGCAGCACATAATCCTTCCCCCGTTTTTTCATCAGACGGCCCTGCTTACGTGCCAGCCCCAGCAATGAGACGGTTTGCTTTAAGCGGGCTAAATCGGTATCGGGAATGCGGGCCATCGGTTACCTCCTGTAAAAACCTGTCAAGATGCTATATTGATATTTAAAACATATCTGATAAGATATCTAAAAACAAGCTTTTTAAAAGGGGGATATATAGTGATATCAAGTTCAACAACCTGGTTTCTCGATATGCAGTTCCCTGAACGGCTTACCACATTACGCAAGGAGCGCGGGCTCACTCAGCAGGCGCTGGCTGATATGGCTGGTGTGGCAGTTTTACAGATCCGGCGCTATGAGGGAGGCTCAGCACAACCTACCTTAGAGGTAATACGTCGCTTGGCTATTTCGCTCGGTGTCAGTGCGGATATGCTGGTTTTTGATGAACAGGAGCGCGGTCCCAGTGAGCGACTACGTTACCAATTTGAGGCAATTTCTCGTATGCCACAGTATGAGCAGGAGGTTATTAAAGAGTTGCTGGATGCAATGATCATCAAAACTCAGATTGCCGGCACAATGGCCTGTATCTCAACAACAGCGAAGGAAGAGAGTTAACACAGCACGGCGCTGAAGTGCGGGAACACTCCAGCGCCGCTAACCATCACCAACTATCAGAGGTAGTTCATCATGGCTAAATGCGATTCTAAAGCAAAAACCATTACAACTAAAGGGCAGGCTGTAAAGCCACGGCATTACACCGTGGGCTACCGGCCTAACCGGGGCAAGCCCAATCCGTACCCGCAGCTCACCATTAAGGGACGCTGGCTGGCCGCGCTGGGGTTTACTACGGGGAAGCCCATCACTATTACCAGCGAAGCCGGACAGTTAATCATTCAACTGGCTGAGAATGACTGACGGCTAAAGGAAGAGTCCAGTTCTTTAGCTGGACTCTTTGGATAACAACAGGTTAAGGTTGATAATCCTCATATTCCCAGGCAAAGACACGGGAAAGCTTTTGGGCTATCTCCATCCAGTCATTACCTTCACACTGTTCAATATAATCCGTGATGGTCTTTTGGATTTCAGCCAGATCATATTTACGTACCAGAAGCGTATGACGTATCAATTCCGGCTGCCAATGATGATTACAAAGCCATTCGGGAGTACATATTTGCACTTGAAAATAATCAGCACCTTCTTCATCATGAACACCAATTGATAACTCAATCCATAAAGAAAAATTATCATTTTCCGGAGGTGCAAATTCTTCTAGTAAAAAATGATCCGACCATAACGCTTTTAAATTCGCTTTCATTTGGTGACGTTTAAGTGACCATTGCTAATCACATTTCCTGATTTATCAAATAATTGGAAGTTTGCCTGTACTCCAGTAACTGCGAACTGACTTTTCTTATTTGTTGGAGGACGATATAAGCGCACTCCATCTGCACTGATCCAACAACCGGGACATTTAGCTTGGTTATCGACTAATTTTCCTCCATCACCAACCCAAATTTTACCTAATCGATCAGCATCCGCCGCAGTTCCCATTCCTACAGAGAAATTAGGATTAGTTGAACCACTGCCTTTTACCGCTGCTGCCAACCTTGAGTCCTGTTTTGCAATATTATCCAGATTTTGCTGAACTAAATCTGATTTTAACTTCGGATAAATGGCGATATTCTCGGCACCACTTGTCGTTTTGTTTGCACTGGCTACCGTTGACTCAAGTTTATTAGTGCCAGAAACAGCTGATGACACAGTGGGAACTTTCTTACCAGGGATCAAGGCGCCAGCAATAGCTGCCCCCAGTTTTTCTGAAGCTAACTGATCACCTTCCCCCGCTTTTTTAGCAGTTTCCTTGATGGCCTGCCAACTTTCACCCGTCATCAGTGATTTCACACTACCCGCGACAGCCTGATTTTTACCCTCCAGATCATTCAGGGCATGCTGACAATAATTATCCCCAATAGCACAAGATGTAATAGCGGCTGCACCGTCAAAAAGGTAATCAGCGCCCACAAGAGCAAAGTCACCGGCATCATTGAGGGCGCCTAACACACTATTCACAGCCGTTGAAGTTTTACCTTCACCCAATTTTTCCCTAACCTGATTTTTCCACCATTCGGTACTTTGTTTGACTGACTCTCTGGCCTTGTCACCGGACAACGAGTTATTCT
>NZ_NMQR01000127.1 GCF_003545805.1 Photorhabdus sp. CRCIA-P01
CCTCAACGGCTGGATTGAAGTGGCCGGGCATAAAGCCGAGGTGATTATTGCCAACCCGGCGGGTATCACCTGTAACGGTTGCGGGTTTATTAATGCGCATCGCACCACGCTCACCACCGGGCAAGCCCTGATGGAACGGGGCCGATTGAAAGGGTTTGATGTCAATCAGGGGGAAGTGCGCATTGACGGGCACGGCATGGACAGCACCCGGCAAAGTTACACCGATATTATCGCCCGCTCCGTGGCGATTAACGCCAAATTACATGCGCAAGACCTGAAAGTGACCACCGGGCGCAATATTGTGGATGTGGCGCATCAACAGATTGAGAAAAAATCCGCTGATGCCACTAAACCGCCGGTGTTTATGCTGGATGTGGCCGCTCTAGGCGGCATGTACGCCCATAAAATCATGCTGGAAGGCACCGAAGCGGGGGTGGGCGTCCATAATGCCGGTAATATCGGCGCCTCAGCCGGGGAAGTGCATATCACCGCCGATGGCTGGATTGAAAACCGTGGCACCCTCAGCAGCCGGGATACGTTGCAATTAACGTCGTCTGCCGATGTCACTAACGCGGGCAAATTGCTGTCACAATCGGCGATTAATTTACAAGCCAAAGGGGCGCTAGATAATCAGGGCCGGGTGGAAGCGCGGGGCGATACCACGGTCACCGCGAACACGATACACAGCCACCATGACAGTGTGTGGGCTGCGGGGCTGGATGATAAGGGCAACACCACCCGCCCCGGTTCATTGACCCTGACGGCGCAACACGTTCAGGCCAATGGCAAAAATTTGGCGACCGATACGCTGGCCGTCCACAGTCAACAGATTGACCTGAGCGACAGCCAGACCGCAGCTAGCCAGATTCAACTCACCGCCGGTCAATCGGGGATAAGTACTGCTCGCGCCACCGTCAACGCAAGCCGTTTGACTGCGAAAACGCCGGGCCAGTTTAACAACAACGGCGGCCAGTTAGTGGCACAGGAAATCCACCTCACGACGCCGGATATCTCTAACCTGAAAGGAAAAATTAACCAGACAGGGAGCGGTGAACTGACGCTCTATACCCGCACCCTGAATAACCGTGAAGGGACAGTGTTCAATCAAGGGAAACGGTTGATCCTCACCACAGACCAGCTCGACAACCATCAGGGCAACATTGCCAGTCAGGGCGAGGACCTGCATCTCACTGCGCGTCAGGCAGATAACACTCAGGGCACAGTGCAACTGGCGGGCAACGGGAAACTGTCACTCAACAGCCAGCGCTGGCTGGGTGATAAGGGCAAACTGCTGACTAATGGCGCCCTGACGATACACGCCGGTGAACTGCAACTGAATCAGGCTGAAACTCAGGCCGGGCAGATTACCGTCAATGCCGACACCCTGAGCCATCAAGGGGGTGTGATGCAACAACAGGGTAAAGACACGCTGTCCCTTACCACTCGGCTGCTGGATAACCAGCACGGCACCCTGGCCGGTAACGGTCACCTGAACATTCAGGCGACCACCGTCGATAATGGGCACGGCAACATCATTGCCGCTGAAAATGGCGCATTGACGTTGACCGCCAAAGAGACCTTAAATAACCGGGCGGGCAATTTAGCCGGCAACGGGGGGCTGGACATTCACAGCCGACAACTCACCAACCGCGAGGGGACCTTACAATCCGCCAATACCCTCCGTATCGACACCGGCGGCCAGTTACTGGATAACCAAAACGGCTTAATCATTAGTGAGGGCAAAACCACCATTACCAGCGGCCCGCTGGACAATCGCCACGGTCATCTGCAAGGCGGACAGTTGGTTATCGACACCCGACAGGCGCAGACGGATAACCGGGACGGCAAATTGTTGTCGGCCGGTACATTCAACCTGAAAACCCAGCGGCTCGATAATCGACACGGGCAGGTGCAAGCCGTGGGCGACACCACACTCAATGTCAAAACCCAAACCGATAACACCGGCGGCCTTATCCGTGGTGGTCAGCAATTGACCTTGAGCACCGCTCACCTGATTAACCGCGACACGGCACAGACGGATAAAGGACTGGAAGCGCAAAACCTGACGGTCAACGCCCAACAGGTGGACAACCGCCAGGGCGCTTTACGGGCGGCCGACCATCTGCAAGCGAACATCAGCCAGAGCTTGAATAATCTCCAGGGGCTGGTCTCTGCGGGCAAACAGCTCACTATCAACAGCGAGGCTCAGCAACCGCATCTGAGGATTAACAACCCACAGGGCACCCTGATTGCCGGGAAACAGGTGGATATTAACGCCGAGGCCCTCAGCGGTGACGGCCAACTGTTATCGCAGGGGGATATGGTCGTCACCTTAACCGAGGATTTTCACCATACCGGCAACACGGCGGCCAATGGCAATCTGACCCTGAAAACCACCGGCAATCTCTTCAATGACCGCCAGATAAAAGCCGGTCAGGCGCTGCATCTTGGTGCGCAAAATCTCACCAACAGCGCCGCCGGTGAAATCAGCGCCGGGCAAACGCAAATCCAGGTCCACGATACGCTGAACAATACCGGATTGATTGACGGCGGTCTGACCCATCTCACGGCCAACACCCTGAACAATACCGGCACCGGGCGCATTTACGGCGACCGGCTCGCCCTCCAGACGGGCACGCTGAATAACACCGCGCAGGACGGCAAAGCCGCCGTGATTGCC
>NZ_NMQR01000128.1 GCF_003545805.1 Photorhabdus sp. CRCIA-P01
GCTAACCCCATCAATTAACCTTCCAGCACCGGGCAGGCGTCACACCGTATACGTCCACTTACGTGTTTGCACAGTGCTGTGTTTTTAATAAACAGTTGCAGCCAGCTGGTCTCTGCGACTGGCTTCGGCTCCGGGCGCGGGCCCTTCACCTACCGCCAGCGTGCCTTCTCCCGAAGTTACGGCACCATTTTGCCTAGTTCCTTCACCCGAGTTCTCTCAAGCGCCTGGGTATGCTCTACCTGACCACCTGTGTCGGTTTGGGGTACGATTCAAGGTGACCTGRGGCTTAGAGGCTTTTCCTGGAAGCCGGGCATCAACCACTTCACCGCCGTGGCGGCTCGTCATYACGCCTCGGTGTTAACGAAAGAGCGGATTTGCCTGCTCTTTCCACCTACACGCTTAAACCGGGACGACCGTCGCCCGGATGGCCTAGCCTTCTCCGTCCCCCCTTCGCAGTCACCTTCAGTACAGGAATATTAACCTGTTTCCCATCGACTACGCTTTTCAGCCTCGCCTTAGGGGTCGACTCACCCTGCCCCGATTAACGTTGGACAGGAACCCTTGGTCTTCCGGCGAGCGGGTTTTTCACCCGCTTTATCGTTACTTATGTCAGCATTCGCACTTCTGATACCTCCAGCGGGCCTCACGACGCCGCCTTCGCCGGCTTACAGAACGCTCCCCTACCCAACAACACATTCATGTCGCTGCCGCAGCTTCGGTGCATGGTTTAGCCCCGTTACATCTTCCGCGCGGGCCGACTCGACCAGTGAGCTATTACGCTTTCTTTCAATGATGGCTGCTTCTAAGCCAACATCCTGGCTGTCTGGGCCTTCCCACCTCGTTTCCCACTTAACCATGACTTCGGGACCTTAGCTGGCGGTCTGGGTTGTTTCCCTCTTCACGACGGACGTTAGCACCCGCCGTGTGTCTCCCGTGATGACATTCTTCGGTATTCGCAGTTTGCATCGGGTTGGTAAGCCGGGATGGCCCCCTAGCCGAAACAGTGCTCTACCCCCGAAGATGAACTCACGAGGCGCTACCTAAATAGCTTTCGGGGAGAACCAGCTATCTCCCGGTTTGATTGGCCTTTCACCCCCAGCCACAGGTCATCCGCTAATTTTTCAACATTAGTCGGTTCGGTCCTCCAGTTAGTGTTACCCAACCTTCAACCTGCCCATGGCTAGATCACCGGGTTTCGGGTCTATACCCTGCAACTACTTCGCCCMGTTAAGACTCGGTTTCCCTGCGGCTCCCCTAATCGGTTAACCTTGCTACAGAATATAAGTCGCTGACCCATTATACAAAAGGTACGCAGTCACCCTGATACATCAAGGCTCCCACTGCTTGTACGTACACGGTTTCAGGTTCTGTTTCACTCCCCTCGCCGGGGTTCTTTTCGCCTTTCCCTCACGGTACTGGTTCACTATCGGTCAGTCAGGAGTATTTAGCCTTGGAGGATGGTCCCCCCATGTTCAGACAGGATACCACGTGTCCCGCCCTACTCGTCGAGTTCACAACCGAGGCATTTTGGTGTACGGGACTGTCACCCTTTACCGTGCGCCTTTCCAGGCGCTTCCACTCACACCTCGGCTGATTCAGACTCTGGGCTGCTCCCCGTTCGCTCGCCGCTACTGGGGGAATCTCGGTTGATTTCTTTTCCTCGGGGTACTGAGATGTTTCAGTTCCCCCGGTTCGCCTCGTTTGACTATGAATTCATCAAACGATRGTGCAACGCATTGCACCGGGTTTCCCCATTCGGACATCGCCGGCTAATAGCGCTTCATATCAGCTTACCGACGCTTTTCGCAGATTAGCACGTCCTTCATCGCCTCTGACTGCCTAGGCATCCACCGTGTACGCTTAGTCGCTTAACCTCACAACCCGAACGTGTCTCGGATCATTCAGCTTGAGAGACTCRTCAATAATACCGCGAGGATATTATTGACCGTTTCAATTTTTCAGCTTGTTCCGGATTGTTAAAGAGCAAAATAATTCACAGCATACTGTCGCCAATATGCTCTGAACTATTTCTTGTGTATGGTGGAGCTAAGCGGGATCGAACCGCTGACCTCCTGCGTGCAAGGCAGGCGCTCTCCCAGCTGAGCTATAGCCCCATACAGAATTCACCGTTATCGTCCGTTCGACCAACTCGCTTAGCCGCCGGGTATTTCAACGCGAGTAACGCAGTGCGCGCGAGCACATGAGTCACGCAGCGATTGGAAGACCCAAGGATAAGGAGAGTTGGTAGGCCTGAGTGGACTTGAACCACCGACCTCACCCTTATCAGGGGTGCGCTCTAACCACCTGAGCTACAAGCCTATCGCGATAACGTTATTCTTTTCTTTCATCAGACAATCTGTGTGAGCACTGCACTCCACTGTATCTCAGGTAAGGAGGTGATCCAACCGCAGGTTCCCCTACGGTTACCTTGTTACGACTTCACCCCAGTCATGAATCACAAAGTGGTCAGCGCCCTCCCGTAGGTTAAGCTACCGACTTCTTTTGCAACCCACTCCCATGGTGTGACGGGCGGTGTGTACAAGGCCCGGGAACGTATTCACCGTAGCATTCTGATCTACGATTACTAGCGATTCCGACTTCATGGAGTCGAGTTGCAGACTCCAATCCGGACTACGACAGACTTTGTGTGTTCCGCTTGCTCTCGCGAGGTCGCTTCA
>NZ_NMQR01000129.1 GCF_003545805.1 Photorhabdus sp. CRCIA-P01
GTATAATTCCCCCGCATTATGTTCAATAGGCGTTGGGCGGCCTGTTCCGGGTTAATGGGGACGCCAGCGGTTGGGCCGCCTGACGACTATTTACCCCCGCGTGCGCCGAGGCTAACGGGCAGTCCGGCCACGGTCTGCCCTCACACCGCACCCGCCCGACTCAACGGGGGCGGGCGGTCAGCGGGTATCGGGGATTGAGGTCGGTGCCGAACCGTTCGGCGGCATGTCTGTGCCGGCGTCAGCTTCGGCGTACAGGTCGGCCAGTAAACCCACCTCATCGGCGTCGCCGGCTTTTTCGTCTGCCATCTGCTCCGCCGGATGCGTACTGGCGTGCACCGCTTGTAAGGCCCGGATAGAGACCTGTGTATACACCTGGGTTGATTCCACGCTGGCATGCCCCAGCATTGCCTGTATCCAGCGCAGGTCTGCCCCGTTCTCCAGCATCTGGGTCGCCATCGCGTGCCGGAACAGGTGACAGGCCCCTTTTTTCTCAATACCCACCGCGTTGATATAAGCTGTCACCAGATTGCTGATACCGTTGGCCTGTAAGCCATCCAGACCATCCATTGCGACGAATAATGCCTTGACGTCAGGATTGACGATAAGTTGTGGCCGCACCTGTCGCTGATAGCGCTGTAGCCAGCTTAAGGCCCGTTCGCCGAGGGGCAACACCCGGTCTTTATTCCCCTTGCCCTGCCGGATGGTCACCGTTTTGCGTTTTCCGTCAACGCTGTACACATCCAGCCGGGTTAATTCGCCCCGACGCATCCCGGTTGACCAGAGCAACTCCATCAACGCCCGGTCGCGTACCCCCTGCAACGTCGTCAGGTCAGGCTGCGCCAGTATCTGTTCGGTTTCATCGATGGTCAGGATATAGCGCGGCAGGTGCTTTTCCAGTCTGGGGAGCTCAAGGTCCGCCGCCGGGTTCGCCAGTATCAGATGCTGTTTCGTCAGCCATTTGAACCACACTTTCAACGGCTCCAGCTGGGTACGTTGCGTCCGGGTGCTTAACGGCTCACCGTTGGTCTTGCGGTACTGATACAGATAACGCTGGTAACGTTCCAGTATCGGCCGSGTGATATCCGCTGCGTAGTATAAGCCGCGCTCGGTGGCCCACAGGATAAAGTGGTAAGTATGGTGCGTCTGTACTTTCAGCGTGCTTTCCGACCAGTTACGTTCCTGCCGCCACACCACAAAGCGCAGCAACAACGCATACAGGCTCTTCGGGTCGTGCGCCGGCCCCACAGGTTTGCGGTACACTTCATCTACTGTCAGCAGGCTTCCCCTGCGGGGTTTACGGTTTGCCATGATTTATCTCCGTTTCAGAGGGGGGATGAGYGGCTGAGGCCGCGGGCGGCGGGGCCAKTTTATTTTTGCCTCTAATTATTGCGTTTTCATCTGCCCGGACTTGCGCACTATCCAGCCCTTGTGCTGTCCGGGCTGATGCGGGTTTTTCTTCCTCAGACTTTGGCCGGACTTGCCCCAGACTTGAGGCAGACTTATCTGCTTCCACGTCAGACTTGCRTTCACTGCCGGCGGTTTCTGAGTCCGGTTCTCCGACATCCAGCAGGCCGCACAGGTGGGCTGCACCGTTGTCTTCCCCGTCCCACAGCAGTTCATAATGCAGCAGGTGCCCCCGGCTGCCGCCGTGCAACAGCAGGTATTCCATTTCCGTCAGCCGTTGACAGTGGTTTTTGAGCTGGCTGTCGCTCCAGTGGGTAAAGGCGCGGATATCCCGCCGGGTAAAGCGCACTTCGTTTGGCTGGCAGTGCTGGCGCTGCGCGATGTGGCCGACCATCTCCTGTATCAGCAGCAACAGCTTGCGGGTCTGCGGCGGCATTTCATCCAGCGTGCGACCCAGCACCTCATGCGCCAGCCGGTTGGCCAGAGCAATGTCCGCTTTCGTGACCTCGATATATTCAATCACTTGCCCGCGATGGGTCGTTTTCTTCACCTCCCGCTGGTACTGGTGCAGCAACGCAATGGCCTGTATCAAGGTSAGGTATTTCATGTGGTCGCGCCGCATCCGGGTTTTGTCTGACAGGAACGTCAGTTGATGGGCGTAAGGATTGACCACTTTCAGCGGCCTTAACAGGCGCTGGGCGTTCTGGTGCAGTTGAGTCAGATAGCCTTTCTCCGAGTCAGCCAGCAACCCTTCTAGCGTCTGACGGTGCCGCTGCATCGCGTGGATGGCCTGCGTCTGCTCGCGCGATTCGTTGACTGTCAGCACCAGACAGCGGTTCAGCAGCTCTTCATCCACATCAATGGCCGTGGTCGTTAACATCAGCATGACCGGTCCCTGGACTTTGTATTCCCGTGTCACCAGCTCGCCGCTTTGTTCGTTCTTGCCGGTACTGGCGATTTTTAGCTCGCCGTCCGACTGCAACAGTTTCAGGGCATAGGCCGCCTGCCGCACGCCTTCTTCTTCGGCGATAGCCAGTATCTTGTGTTGCAGGCTGGTTTCCCCCAGATAGTACAGGCTCTGTCCGGTCATCGCCGAGTACTGGATACGCTCCTCTTCCGGCATCAGGTTCAGCACGGCGTCCATCAGGGAGGATTTCCCCGCCGCGCTGCTGCTCTGGATTAACACGGCCAGCGGTTTATCCAGTTTGCGCGAGACCGCCGCCAGATACCCGGTCAGCAGATTGGTGGATTCGCCGACCACCCCGCAG
>NZ_NMQR01000013.1 GCF_003545805.1 Photorhabdus sp. CRCIA-P01
AGCAGTAAAAAGTTTCGCCGCTTACTCTGGCGAAACAAGATTATCCAAAGCATGAGTCGCAGAGGCTGCTGCTATGATAATTCGCCGATGGAACGGGTATTCCGGAGTCTGAAAAGTGAATGGGTTCCCCCAGAAGGCTATCAGGATATGCATGAAGCGATAAGAGATATCACGCAATATCTGGGTGGATATTATAATTACATTCGCCCCCATAGTTTTAATGGAGGCATTTCTCCCGTTGAATACGAGAAGCAATGGGAAAAGGCTAAAATGGTGTCCGGAATTTCTTGACCGCTACAAGATCAGCAACGGAAAGCGTTGGAAACAAGGATCACGAAAGATTATTTGGAAAAACAACAGAAAGATCTCATTAATCTTGCTCAATCATCGGGTT
The DNA here is from genome assembly GCF_003545805.1 of Photorhabdus sp. CRCIA-P01. Classification (GTDB taxonomy): domain Bacteria; phylum Pseudomonadota; class Gammaproteobacteria; order Enterobacterales; family Enterobacteriaceae; genus Photorhabdus; species Photorhabdus antumapuensis. The sequence goes on from NZ_NMQR01000013.1 coordinate 395, forward strand.
GTGACGACGATTGTAGAAAGCTGGCAGAATATAGTCTCAATCAGCTTACGCCCGTAATTGATAATTACGAGACATGGCAGAAAACCAATAATATTCATCGGGCAGCAATCGCAACGATTACGCTTGCTTTACCCGCGTTAAGCAAGGCAGCAACACCTGTCGTTTCCAATTGGGTTGGAAGTACAACTCTTGCGAATCGGGCGATAGGTGTCGGTACTACAGGCTTAGCCAATCTAGGGATGCAAAGTTATAACATCTACAATAATCCCCAAGAAAGTTTCAGCTATGCCAGTTTCGGGACAGCTTTGGTAACAGGTGGTGCAACGGCTGGGATGGGATATTGGGGCACAGTTACGACTAACACACTGGGAGCAGGCGTTTCTAGCGTAATTGATGGAAATTCACCGTGGTTACCGATGGGAGGTGCGTTTGTGGGATCGTCAGTGGGGTATGGGCTAGCAACAGGAACTACTAACTACCTTGATGGTAAAGTTAACTCTTGGTCAAATGGATTTAAAGAAAGATTTAGTGTGATCAATCCTTATATATCAGCACCGCCATTGGTATCTCCTGTTCCTGGTATTGTTGGTAGTGGAATGGGAGCCATTGGTTCTGAAGCTGCAAATAAAGTAGTCATGGATGAATTAAACTCTAAGGATAAAAAATGAAATTTATGATTTACTTTTTATCTTGGTCTTTAGTTTTGTGCATAGGTGTGTTCACCACAGTCATGGCGGTAAAACTGTTAGTTAAATTTGTTCTTTTTTTTGAAACTGGTGCGTTTTCCATTGGTTACAAAGATATTATTGAAGCATCTGGTATCGGTGTTGTTATGGGGATATTCCTAGGTGCTGTTGTTTGTTTGGTAAATTATCTTCAATATAAAAGGTCTTAGGAAAAACTTGATGTTGTCATAATACTGAAAAAGCTCCCGGACTGAGAACTGGGAGCTTCCTTTTAGCCGTCAGTCCTGTTCAGCGAGCCGGATAATAAACAGCCCGGTGAGTGTCAGCACCGGCGGCTCAGCAGGCGGCATGTTACGTCACTGTCGGCCCGCAACCAAGCGGTTCATTGAACCTCAGCGCCAGCCGCGACAAAATCCACAGCAACTTTGACAGCGTGCAGGAGCAGACTGGCCTGTTTGCCGGCAAAGGAGGCTATCAAGTAAAAGTGGGTGAACATACTCAGCTTGATGGCGCGGTTATCGCCAGTACCGTAGATAAAGACAAAACACCCTCGATACCGGTACTCTCGGTTTTGGCGATATAAAAAACAAAGCGGATTTTAAAACCGAACACCACAGCGTAAGTATCAGCACTGGGGGTTAAAATAGGAAAGTGATAAGCAGGATATGACGATCCTGCTTCGATGATTATATTCGAAACGTATTAACGTTTCTCTTCTTGTTGTTCCTGTTTCATTACTTCACGATACCAACGTGGGTGATGTTTCTTCGCCCAACCACGGGTTACCCAACCTTCAACCATTGCCCGAAGCGATCCTTTCACCCAGAATGCTGCATAAGCGTGAACCATAATTGTCAGGATTAAACCAATAGCTGACATTGAATGGATTAGAAGCGCAATTCGAATTATCGGAATAGAGAAGAGATCAGCAAAATAGGGGCGCCAAATAATAACACCACTGACAGCGAGCAATATCAGGAAAATACTGATAGACCAATAGACCCCTTTCTGACCTAAGTTATACTGACCAATATCACCAGCTTCCTCATTTTTTACAATCTTATGGATATTTTTAAGCCATACAATGTCATCTTTGTCGATAAAGTTATGTTTAAAATATCTGAAAAACATAAAGATAAATAAAGCAAACATCACTGAACCAACAAATGGATGCAAAATCCGTGACAATTGAGGCGTACCGAAGATATTCATCAGCCAGTTAAAAGAGGGGAAAAAGAATCCTAATCCACTAATGGCGGTAAAGAGAAAACAGAGTACCACCGCCCAATGGTTTATTCGCTCAACGGGTGAGTGACGGATAATAATATTTTTCCTGTCTTTCATCGTTGTTCCTCCCTATTGACTGATTTCTGTGAAGATTCCGCATCACGACGCGCATTTTCCTCGTCTTCTTCCGTCACTCGGTTTGGTCCAATTCCCACATAATGAAAGAGGCTGGCAGCGAATGTGGCAGCAAATCCCACCGCGGCCAGGGGTTTCCAGATACCTTTCCAGAAGGTGACGGTCGGGCTGATAGCGGGATTGTCCGGTAAGCCATGATATAGCTGTGGTTTGTTAGCATGGTGTAGCACATACATCACATGAGTACCACCAACACCATCAGGATCGTACAAGCCCGCATGCTCATAACCACGGCCTTTCAACTCACTCACCCGTTCAGCCGCCAAATCTTTCATCGCTTTTTTACTGCCAAAATGGATTGCACCGGTCGGACAGGTTTTCACACAGGCAGGTTCCTGACCGACATTAACGCGGTCAACGCACAGAGTGCACTTATATACCCGGTTATCTTCTTTATTGATCCGTGGCACATTGAACGGACAACCCGCGATACAATAGCCACAGCCGATACAGTGTTCAGACTGGAAATCAACAATCCCATTTGCATACTGGATAATCGCCCCTTCGGCTGGACAAGCTTTCAAGCAACCCGGATCAGCGCAGTGCATACAACCATCTTTACGAATCAGCCATTCCAGTTTGCCGTTCTCTTCAACCTCTGAGAAGCGCATCACGGTCCATGATTTAGCGGTTAAATCCGCTGGGTTATCATAAACACCAACGTTATAACCGATTTCATCACGAATATCATTCCACTCAGAACAGGCCACCTGACAAGCTTTACAACCGATACAGGTTGTTACATCAATCAGCTTCGCAACGCTCTCTTGGTCATCCCGCACCCGTGGTGCAGGAGTAAAAGAATTTGTGGCAGAGCGACGAACAATGTCTTGAGTTTGTAATGACATAATTTTTCCCCTTACACTTTTTCCACATTAACCAGGAACGCTTTGAACTCAGGCGTTTGGGTGTTCGCATCACCAACAAATGGTGTCAATGTATTGGCAATAAAGCCTTTCTTCGCTGCCCCTTCAAAGCCCCAATGAATAGGAATACCGATAGTATCCACTTCACGACCGTGTACATTCAGGGTACGAATACGTTTGGTGACAACCGCTTTCGCTTTGATGTAACCACGATTAGAGCTAACCTTGACGGTATCACCGTGTTTGATGCCTTTCTTTTCCGCCAGTTTTTCACCGATTTCCACAAACTGTTCAGGTTGGATAATCGAGTTCAACAATGCATGTTTTGTCCAATAGTGGAAATGTTCTGTCAAGCGGTAAGTCGTTCCTACATAAGGGAATTTATCTGCTTTACCCATTGCGTCAAAGTCGCTTTTGAACACGCGAGCTGCCGGGTTGGATACCACATTCGGATGCAACGGATTGGTCCCCAATGGTGTTTCAAAAGGTTCATAGTGTTCAGGGAATGGTCCTTCCGCCATCTTATCAATAGCAAACAGACGCGCCATACCTTCCGGTTGCATGATAAATGGACCAACATCCGTTTCCGGCGCCGCCACGCTGTAATCAGCAGTATCGACACCACCCCACTTAATACCATCCCACGTCAGTAACTGACGTTTTGGGTCCCACGGTTTACCCTGGGGATCAGCCGATGCGCGATTGTACAAAATACGACGATTTAACGGCCATGCCCATGCCCAACCTAGCGTATTTCCCAATCCTGACGGATCAGCGTTATCACGACGAGCCATCTGGTTACCTTCTGGTGTCCAACTTCCAGCAAAGATCCAACAGCCACTAGCGGTAGTACCATCATCACGTAGCTGCGCAAAAGAGGTTAATTGCTGACCTTGTTTCACTATGACGTTGCCATCAGCATCAATCAGATCAACCAGTGCTCGGCCATTACTCTCTTGAGCCACCTCTTCCGATGTAGGGCTATCCGGGTTGAAGTAATCCCAGGTCATGTTCAGCACCTGCTCTGGTAAAGCTCCCCCTTCTGCACGGTACATATCCCGCAGACGTTTGAAGATACCAGAGAGGATCTCACCATCACCGATAGCTTCTCCCGGCGCATCAGCCCCTTTCCAGTGCCATTGTAACCAGCGACCAGAGTTAACAATTGAACCGTTTTCCTCGGCAAAACAGCAACACGGCAGGCGGAAAACTTCTGTCTGAATTTTGGATGAATCGACTTCGTTAAATTCACCGTGGTTCTGCCAAAAAGTTGAAGTTTCAGTATTAAGCGGGTCGATAGTGATCAGGAATTTCAGTTTCGACAGTGCACCAACGACTTTGTTTTTATTCGGAAAAGAAGCTACTGGGTTAAAGCCTTGGCAAATATAGCCATTTACTTCACCTTTCGACATCATGTCAAAAAATTGTAGAACATCATAACCTTTGTCCCATTTCGGCAGCCAGTCAAAACCCCAGTCGTTATCTTTATGGGCGTTATCACCGTAGAAACTCTTCATCAGACTGATAAAGAATTTTGGGTAGTTACCCCAATAGTTAACTTGACCCGGCAGCATGGGTTTTGGCGTATTTGCCTGGAGGTAAGTTTGCAAATCCGCCTGTTTCTCTGAGGGGAGTGTCAGATATCCCGGCAAACTTTGCGACAACAACCCCAAATCAGTCAATCCCTGAATATTCGAGTGACCCCGCAATGCATTAATACCGCCACCCGCCATCCCCATATTGCCCAACAGTAGCTGGATTATTGCCATGGTTCGGATGTTTTGTGCACCAACTGAGTGTTGAGTCCAACCCAGTGCGTATAGGAAAGAAGCGGTTTTATCCTTAACACAAGTTTCTGCAATATATTCACAGACTTTCAGGAAATCCTCTTTTGGCGTACCGCAAATATTACTGACGACATCGGGCGTGTAACGACTAACGTGCTCTTTTAACAGGTTCCATACACAACGTGGGTGCTTAAGCGTGATATCACGTTGAGCAAAGCCATTTTCATCCAGTGCATAGTTCCAACTGGTTTTGTCGTATTGACGTTTTTCTGCATCGTAACCACTGAACAGACCATCATCGAACGAGTAATCTTCACGCACGATCAGACTGGCGTTAGTGTACGCCTCGACATATTCATGATTAATCTTATTGTTGGTCAGCAGGTATAAAATCACACCTGACAAGAAAGCAATATCAGTACCAGAACGAATTGGGGTATAGAAATCCGCCACGGATGCTGTACGGGTAAAACGCGGATCAATCACGATTAACTTAGCGTTATTATGGATTTTGGCTTCTATTGCCCAGCGAAATCCTACAGGATGCGCTTCGGCGGCATTACCACCCATAACGACGATCAGATTCGCGTTCTTGATATCAACCCAGTGGTTGGTCATCGCACCGCGACCAAATGTTGGAGCAAGACTTGCTACCGTTGGTCCGTGTCAGACACGTGCTTGGTTGTCTACGGCGAGCATGCCGAGAGCGCGACTAAATTTTTGCGATAGATAACCTGTTTCGTTACTGGCAGCAGATGCACACAGCATACCGGTTGTCAGCCAACGATTGACTGTCACGCCTTCTTGATTGGTTTTAATGAAATTGGCATCACGGTCTACTTTCATTAGGTTAGCAATGCGATCAAATGCCTCATGCCAAGTAATACGTTGCCATTTGTCAGAACCCGCAGCACGATATTCCGGGTATTTCAGGCGGCTTTCACTATGAATAAAATCAACCAAGCCAGCCCCTTTAGGACAAAGTGCGCCGCGGTTTACCGGGTGATCAGGATCACCTTCAATATGGAAAATAGTTGCTTTCGCATTTTTTGCGCCATCGCCAAGGCTGTACATCAACAGCCCACAGCCGACAGAACAGTATGTGCAGGTATTTCGGGTTTCACGTGCTCGCAACAATTTATAGTTACGCGTTTGTGCAAGGGCTGCGGTTGGTGCAAAGCCCAACGCTGCTACCGTCGTACCTGCCATACCGCCAGCGCAGATTTTAAAGAACTGCCTTCTGCTGACTTGCATGGGAATCTCCTCACTCACATTGTTTTAAACAATACCCATTCCATCATGGGAAAAATTTCGAATGTGTTCTTTCTTATTAAAACTACTTTCCGTAGCGGGATCAGATTTATTGCCTGACAAATAGTATAGACTCTTTTTTCCGTATAATTATTGTGTCGTAACACTATTAGGAACTCATCTAATGTATAACGTTAAATCAGGGAAGTTGTTACCATTTGGTGTGATTGAGGGTGCAAAAAGAACGAATGTGCAACAAAAACACGATCCCGACATATTAAAAGCTGATTGGATCGCAGAAGAAGTTCCTGTTGCTTTAATTTATAACGGTATTTCGCATGTCGTAATGATGGCAAGTCCCAAAGATCTCGAATATTTCGCTATTGGGTTTTCGCTTTCCGAAGGCATCATTGAATTTCAGCACGAGATTCGTGGCATTGATATTATCCCTAATTGTAACGGCGGCATTGAGTTGCAAATAGAACTTTCTAGCCGTCGTTTTGCTGGTTTAAAAGAGCGCAGACGTCATCTGGCGGGACGAACGGGTTGTGGCATCTGCGGTACAGAACAACTTTCTGATATTTTTCGCCCGCTCACCCCGTTGCCTTTCACTCAAACCTTTTCATTAAGCCATCTTGACCATGCTCTCTCTCAACTGACTGACGTCCAAGATATTGGCGCATTGACAGGTTGCACTCATGCCGCAAGTTGGATCAATCCAGAAGGTAAATTATTGGGAGGATGTGAGGATGTAGGTCGTCATGTTGCACTGGACAAAATGCTAGGCATGAAGGCAAAAACAGGCTGGCAGCAAGGCGCTGTTCTGATATCCAGCCGTGCTAGTTATGAGATGGTACAAAAATCAGCCATCTGTGGTGTTGAAATTTTATTTGCGGTTTCAGCAGCAACTTCATTGGCTGTAGAAATTGCTGATCGATATCATTTAACCTTGGTTGGTTTTTGTAAACCCGGTAAAGCGACTATTTATACCCATGCTGAGAGATTAGTAAGTTAAATGAGCCAAAAATATGCAATATGAAAGTTATCGCAATAATGCTAAATCAAACATGCAAGTTGTGAAACATCCATAAGTTGGGCTCAATGTAATAACCCATTTGTTGTTGTATATCCACCTCTAGCGATACTAAACCTCCAGGAATAATATACTGCCCACTTTGCGGAAATTTCATTCCTGTCCATTCCTGCCATTGATCAAGCGTGGCATTTATATACATTGAGTGCATGGCCGGTTGAATAATCTTTGCTCCCAGGCGCCAATGTGTCCGAATCCAAGGATCGAAAGGTTCATTGTTGTCATTTTTCCATCCACAGTATTGTACAAAATCCTGCAATGGGTAATTTTGTTTCAACGTCGGCCTGACAGGAACAACTAACCCTTCCAGCCCCGCATCAATAGCCGCCTGTTTTAAGCTACCAATAAGTAATGTTGGCAAATTCTTGCCGCGAAATTCAGGAGATATCGTTACCGACAGTGCCGACAACATTTTTGTTGCTTTTTTTCCACGGGCAATCATACCCCTGTGAAAAACTTCATCCCAGCCATTATCCGGCAGTTGCTCTAATGAATCTCCCTCCCAAGGGAAAGGCACCGAATTAGCAGTACCAATTAATTTCTGCTCTTTCCCTTGTTGCAAAATAGCAAATTGTTGGAATTGGCTGAAATCTGGCTCGAATAATTCATCCCAGCCTTCATCATCCGCTGAAGTATTCAGCATAAATAAAGGCCAGTTATTGTAAAGAAGTTCATCCGCGGCACCTTTTAAATCAGGTCGTTGTTTTGCGGATTGAATAATAATGTGTGTTTTCAAGGTGTGATTTCCTGTAAAGGTAATTTGTAGGGTTGATAAATAATGCATTAGTTAATAATTACAATTATATAGAGCAGCAATAATATTGATGGATGTAAATAAATAATATGCTTTAAGTAATCGTTACTAAGAACCAAGTAAATAAATTTTATACCCTTCATCTTTCAAGCTGCTGCTTTGTTGGCTGCTTTCACTCACCCCAGTCACATCGTTATCTATGCTCCTGGGGATTCATTCACTTGCCGCCTCGCTGCAACTCGAAATCTATTAGGTATATATTTATAATATATTGTTTAAATTTTTATTTATCATGATACGCTTGATTGACGTATCAAGGATATAAAATTATAAAAATTTATTTTACACTGAAAATACAATGAAATCGACTCACTGTTTATCCCAATAGGGCTATTTTATTTGTCATGAAAGTGTATTTGGGTAGTAATCAGATAAAAATGTTAGCTTTTGAACACATTTCGCATTTAAATACGGCCGGACGGAAACGTGCTAATACTTTTATCGATTAAATAACTTTTTATAATATTGTGACATTTGGCTTTTTCGTTCATTTTGGCTCTCCTCATGAGGCTAATTTCATGAATTCATCAACTTTTTCCATGAGTTTTCATATATCTTGACGACAATGGTTACGCGTCACTATTCCACACCGGGATTGTCATCGCTCTATGACCGATAAGTCACATTGGTATCACATAATTGATATAGGCTGACTTTTATTGAACTTGATTAATGTTAAAGTATAAATATTTCTTATGTGTATAAATTCAGCAATAATTGCTGCAAGCTCTCTTTCCTGAGCAATTTATCTGTTTCTTTTTCAATTTGATGGGGCTATGGCTGATATTTGGGCCGGTAAGAGGAGAGCCTGATGACGGGTTTACTACCGATTACTGTAATTGGTGCGGCGGCGGGAGATATTGTTCTTAGCTTACCGAGGCTTCCTCGTAGCGGAGCAGATCAGGAAGCTAAAGAAATTGATCGGCAGATTGGTGGTTCTGGTTTTAATGTTGCTCGGGCTTTGGTCCGCCTGCAAATCCCTGTGATTAATGGTATACCGGTTGGTAACGGATGCTGGGGTGAGCAGATAACTAAAGAGATGCGGGTCCTTGGGCTTGAGGTCACATTGGCCAATTCATCTCTTGATAATGGTTGGTGTTTGGCAATGGTTGAACCAGACGGTGAAAGAAGTTTTGTCTCCGTGAGTGGTTGTGAAGTTGACTGGAGTAAGGCAATGCTCTCTTCTATTGCTTTGCCGGAAAGGGGGTATATCTACTCCAGTGGTTATGTCATGGCGAGTAAATCAACGGCGATTTTATGTGACTGGTTACTGGCGTCACCATCCGGGCAGGCGTTATTGCTGGATTTTGGCCCACGTTTACCAGAGATAGCTCCCGCTTTCCTTGATGCATTACCTGCTGACCGGACCATTCTGACACTGAACCGTGATGAAGTTGCTATATTGTGCGGAGAAGGTGATCCTGTCGTCCAAGCTAGCCGTTATTCCAGCGAAAGAAAAATCACTATTATCTGCCGGTTAGGTTCACAGGGTACATGGATATGCCTGTCTGATCGTGATCCAGAATATGTTGCTGCTTATAAAGTGAAAGTGGTGGATACCATCGGCGCTGGTGATGCTCATAGTGGCGGCATGCTTGCGGGATTATCGCAGGGAATGTCGCTAAGAGATGCTGTTGAACTTGGCAATCGTGTTGCTGCTATTGTCGTCAACCGTTCTGGTGCTGCTGGTGCACCAACAATAAAAGAACTAGAGGAGTTTGTGTTTGAATAATTATTTTCAGGCACTACGCCTCTTGGATTTTAAGGGGCGTAGTTAAAATGAGTGCATTACTTCCGGGTTGGAAACGCAAAACGGCTTTATTTTTATCAGCTCAAACAATTTCTTTGCTAGGTTCTTCCATTGTCCAGTTCTCTATTGTCTGGTATATCACCCTAAGTACTTCATCGGGAGAAATGCTGGCTATTTCGGTACTCTGTGCATTTCTTCCTCAGGTATTGATCTCTTTATTTGCCGGTGTTTGGGCGGATACTTATAACCGTAAGTGGCTCAGTATTGCCTCTGATGCGTTAATTGCATTAGTAACGCTTGGCTTGGCTATCTCTTTTATGCTCGGATTTAAGAGTCTTGAGCTGTTATTTGTCGCACTGATTGTCCGTTCATTGGGAACGGGCATCCAGATGCCGGCAGTTAATGCTATTATTCCGCAACTCGTTCCGAAAGAGAAATTACTACGGGTTAATGGTATTAATGCTTCTTTGACTTCACTGATGATGCTGGCATCTCCAGCTATCAGTGGCTTTTTGTACTCTCAGACTTCGATGGAAAATATTTTTTTAGTAGACGTAACGACTGCCATTATCGGCATTAGTATTGTTGCGTTTATTCCTATTCCCAAAGTTGTTTCTGGTTCCATGCCGGATAATAAATTTCAGGCAATCTTAGCGGGTTTCCGTTATCTGCAAGAGAATAAATTAATCAGAAATCTTTTGATTTTTTTGATTTGTGTCTGCTTTTTGATTAGTCCGGCTGCATTTTTGACACCTTTATTAGTTAATAGGACATTTGGGGAAGAGCCGTGGCGTTTAGCCATTAATGAAATGACATTTAGTGCCGGCGCGGTTTTAGGAGGATTGCTGATTTCTTTCTGGAGTGAATATAAAAATAAAATGCGTATAACAGCGGTAGCTTGCGCGTTGTTTGGCATATTTATGATCGCTCTTGGTAATGCCTATTGGTTCCCACTTTATCTAGTATTCAATGTTTTTTTAGGCATGGTAACACCTTGTTTTAACGCACCGATAACAGCAGTTTTTCAGGAAAGAGTCGAACCTGAGATGATGGGCAGGGTATTCAGTTTAGTTCAGATCGCTTTGTCCTGTTCTTTGCCATTAGGTATGGTGTTGTTTGGCCCAATTGCTGACTATATTAATATTCAAACTCTTTTGATGATATCTGGTGGATTGATATTACTGACTGGCGGGCTATTTTTTATCTTTAACGGAGAAGGTAGCCGAGAAAGTAGCAGAGCGGTTTAAAATGGGGCAATGGTTTTCTACCAACAAAATAGCGCCATCTTCGGTAGATGACCATTGCGCCATGTAACCTTCACGGTATCTTATAGCAACCAGCCGTTCGACTCGCTCTTGTAGACGGGTTGCTCCATTCATGAGTTGGACATTCGCAAGTGATGATACCCATCGTGATTGCACTGACTTTGGTGGGATTTGGTTTTGGCTGGCCGCATTTGCTCACTTGCATATTATAGGTTTCATCAGATGGGGATAAAGATATTGCTGGTGCTGTTTACGGCGTGGAGAGCAGCTAAGATTAGGTTGGTGGCTGAGTAGTTCTATTTTATGGCTCATGATGTCGACGTTTGTTGATGACACGTCGATGTTTTCTTGATTTTTCGACTTATGATTTCCGTATGTCGATTCCATCGACATATTGCTAGTACATGTCGAAAAAAATAGGAAATATAAACATGACATGGCAGCCCGATGCGCCTTTTAATGCTATTACTGACATACAACGATAAAAAGCTAAAAGTAATTTGCAGAAGTAACCCATCAGAGGGGATCCAGAAAGGATTAGGGATAGGATGTCCCAGATCTATTGCTTGTTGTACACGCTGGTTATACTCAATTAGGCTATGTACTCCAAGCGCTGATATCAGTTTACAACGCCGCTTCATCTCATTGAGGAACCAGTGTAACGCGTGAACAGCCTCTTCCGTATTGTTAATGACTCTTGTTAGTGAATGGGGTAGTTTTTCGTAAACTGAAAGTTCCAACATGTTCGTATCAATCATGATAAAGCGAACGTCTATAGGAGTGGCTTTGTACAGTAAGCTAAGAATCATGGCATGAATAAACGTAGACTTACCCGATCCTGTAGCTCCCCGATTAACAAGTGTTGCATATCAGTCAGAGTTGTAATGACGGGGTTTCCAGAAATATCTTTGCCCAAAGCGATTGCCAGATGAGAATCGATTTCTTTAAATTGAGCGTAATCTAACACAGTACGCAGATAGACAGTATCACGACAATTTCTAAGCACATTTAAGCCAATATAGGGTGTCCCCGGTATGACTGGCACAATCTGTATAGCAGATGCAGAAAGTGAGCGTGTTATATCGTGAGATAAATTAATAATCTGGGAAACTTTAACGCCGGATGCTAGAAGTAAATCAAAATGAATATACGTTGGTCCTGGAGATATATTTTCTACATTGACCATGATGTCATAAGCAGCCAGGCATGACTCTATTGCTTCAGCCATTTTAGCTAGTTCTAAACCGGCTACCTGAGGTACACTTATAGGCGGAGAGAGTAATAAATCAAATGTTGGAAATTTATTTATCATAGTGTTAGGCATAAATTCCTCTGCTCTGGCATGCAGGAAACTCTACTATAATCTAGAGAGCATTCAAGATATTGTGTCGCTTAAAAATTTCTTACAATAAGTATAGTCACTTCGTCGGTATGACCTTAAAAATAAGTAGCTACTGAGACAATGGTAAATTTTAACAGCATAACTAATTGATATTTGTTAATTATGCTAATTATTCATGATTTTTGTACTTAGGGAAGTGAGGGTTGTAGCTTTTTCAAATAAGAGCAACACTATAGATCTTTTAACTGATTGGGGGTAACTTATCAGGATGATTATAGTGCGATGGTGATGAAATATGTCTTTGGATGTGGCTTATAGCATTGAATTAGATGAGTATGTCGACCCTGATCGAGCTTATGATTTGTATTGGTCTGGATTAATTACTAATAAAAAATTATTTATGTGTCCTGGCGAAAATTGTTTTGCACAGGTTACTTGTGCAAATCTTGATGAAGATATGCAGAACATGCGTGTAGTTCCTCATTATCGCATTTATGGTAAACATCATCCTAATTGTGAAATAGAGAGAAAAGTTCCGCTTAAGATATTAAGTGTCATTGAAAATGCTAAGCAAGGGGAGAAAAAGACACTTGATAAGTCGATAGTTGATTCTTTTATACTCCATCGTCCGGATAGTTATTATGAATCTAAGAAAAAGGATGATAATAAAAATCATGGAAATGAGCAGAATAAATATCTATCAAAGTCATATGCTCTTAATCTGAAGGAAATCGGCAATATAGGGAAAGTCTATTCAGTTAGAACTATCGTAAGCCGTTATATAAGGTATATTAAGGATGATACGTTAATGAATAGGAAGTTGAATATATCTGGAATGGATATACCATATTCTGGGGTATTTAAATGTATTTGGGAGCAGAAAATAGATTTGTTGCCAGAGTATGGAATTATATATTATGGTTGGGCTTATATTGATAAATATGAAGGTAGAGGATATCGTATTAAATTTAAAAAAAGGATAAAAAACTCACATGGTGAATTACTACAAACAACTTGTTTTATATCCCAAAAGCTAATAGATAAATATCATGTAAAAAAACTTGTCATCAAGAGGTTGTCAAAAATAATACAGATACAAAAATCCACAGCATTTGTTTTTATTTATGGACGGCCTAAAATAGTTAGATCTAAAACCAATAACAAAGAGCATGTTAATTTCTATGTTGATAATTTAGACTATATTGATATTAATGTGGACACTCCTCTTCCTAAAAGGAAAGTTTAAATTTAAGTACGGGAAAAACAGGGTTACTTAGCTAAGTGAGTCAATATTTTCTACCAGCTCCCGTAAATACTGCGCTAACTGGCTAACGTTTTTCTCACCAGTAGCGGCATCTACAATCAGATTTTCTAGTGTATTGTCGTTATTAAAGATATGTATGCCATTACGATGAAGTATATGATCGTGGAATGCGATAATTTCCTGCGCATTTACCCAAATCATCGGTCAGTCAACGCCTCTACAGTATGTCCGTGGCACTGTATAATGTGATCAAACTCGGCATCCAGTTTAGCATTTCGATAAGCCTCATATTCAGCTTTGCTGATTACCGCAGCAGCGCTGCCGTTCCTACGGGTGATTTCAACCGACTCACCGTTGACGGCTGTGTCCAACACAGCTGAAATATTCTCTCTGGCTTGGGTTGATATATATGTGCGTATGTTGTTTCTCCTAAAATGTACATGTTAAACGTACACTTAAATTGCATATTATTCAATCAGCCAAAAGGATGAAGCATCAATAATGGAACTGCTATAGCTGTACAAATTTTACAATTAGCACAGGTATAGTTTGTTCTGTCCGGGTTCTTAGCAAAGATTCTTCATTCCTTTATCCATGTTCGAATTGGTGTGTCTGTGAGTTTTCCGCTATATCCACTGGCGTTTCAAGAGGTGTACTTAAAACCTGATAAGTGCTCTTTTAAGTACACTAGAAACATGCGTTGGATTTTATGAGTCAGTATGAAAACTTACTCAATATTCTGAATCTGCTCTCTCATCTGCTCGATTAGCACCTTCAATTCAATAGCTGAATTAGTGATATCGGCGTTGATAGATTTGGAGGCAAGCGTATTAGATTCGCGGTTGAATTCCTGCATCATAAAATCTAGGCGGCGGCCGACGGCTTCTTTTTTCTTTAGAATATTGCGGGTTTCTTTGACGTGGGCATCAAGGCGCTCTAACTCTTCTGCCACATCAAGACGTTGAGCCAGTAAAACTAACTCTTGCTCAAGACGGTTATTTTCAAGCTGTACCTGTGCTTCTTCTAGTTTGGTTTGCAGGCGTTCCCGTTGCCATTGCATGATTTCAGGCATCTGTTGGCGAACTTTACTGACTTCTTCGGTCACCGCGTCCAAACGTTGTTCAATCATAATTTTGAGTGCATTGCCTTCGGCTTCACGGCTTTGAATAAAGGCATCCAGTGTTGTATCCAGCTCTTTCAATAATTGAGTGCTGATAGCATCTAAGTCTTGCTCTTCTGCTGCCATAACGCCAGGCCAACGCAGAATATCAACCGGATTGATTTCACCTTCGTTGCTCTGCTGCTTGACCCAGCTCGCCGCATTGACTAGCTGTTTTGCTAAAGTTTCATTCAGGATAAGTTCGCCTTGAGTGCATGAGTCCAGGTCAAAACGTAGGTTGCACTCAACTTTTCCGCGAGTCAGACGGGAACGAATCCGTTCACGAATCACCGGTTCCAAGCTTCTGAATTGTTCTGGTAGGCGGATATAAGTCTCTAAATAACGCTGATTAACCGAGCGCAGTTCCCAAGCTGCATTTCCCCATTTGCTTTTGATATCTCGCCGTGCAAAAGCAGTCATACTACGGATCATGATTCGTTCCCATTTAAACAAAAGATTAAGAGATTATAACGCTCGTTGTAGATGCAGGATAGGAATTAGCCCTGTTAGGCCGTATAATGCGCCCCCAATAATGATTTAACAACGGAGATAACACTATGCGCCCAACAGGAAGAGCGGCAGAACAAGTGCGTCCTATCACTATAACCCGTCATTATACTAAGCACGCGGAAGGTTCGGTTCTAGTAGAGTTTGGGGACACCAAAGTGTTATGTAATGCCTCCGTTGAAGAAGGCGTTCCTCGTTTCTTGAAAGGTCAGGGGCAGGGTTGGGTGACGGCGGAATATGGCATGTTACCGCGCTCTACTCATACCCGAAATGCTCGTGAAGCCGCCAAAGGCAAACAAGGCGGGCGCACGATGGAAATCCAACGTTTAATCGCTCGTTCGCTACGCGCTGCTGTTGATCTGAAAAAACTGGGTGAATACACCATTACACTGGATTGTGATGTTATTCAGGCTGATGGCGGTACCCGTACAGCTTCTATTACTGGTGCTTGTGTCGCGCTAGTTGATGCATTAAATAAAATGGTTGAAGCAGGTAAGCTGAAAGAGAGTCCTCTGAAATCAATGGTTGCTGCGGTCTCTGTTGGCATTGTGGATGGTGAAGGTCGTTGTGATCTGGAATATGTGGAAGATTCCGCCGCTGAAACTGATATGAACGTCGTGATGATGGAAGATGGCCGGATGATTGAAGTGCAAGGCACTGCGGAAGGCGAGCCATTTAGTCATGATGAGTTGTTATCCTTATTGGCCCTTGCCAAGGGAGGATTAGAGGATATTTTTGACGCGCAGAGAAATGCGTTAAAACAAAATGCATTAAAATAATAAGTTGATCAGGCGACGTGATAGTCGCCTTTTTTATGCCTGTTGTATGGCGGATAACCATGACCAAGAGAGAGGAGAGGCACCAATGAAAGCCTATCAGCGCGAATTTATCGAGCTTGCGCTAAAAAAACAGGTACTGAAATTTGGGGAATTCACCCTGAAATCAGGACGTAAAAGCCCGTATTTTTTTAATGCCGGGCTGTTTAATACTGGGCGTGATTTGGCGTTAATCGGGCGTTTTTATGCAGCAGCATTGTTGGATAGCGGTATTCAGTGCGATTTGTTATTCGGGCCTGCTTACAAGGGGATTCCAATTGCAACGACAACGGCGGTGGCATTGGCAGAGCATCATGATATTGATATGCCATATTGTTTTAACCGTAAGGAAGCTAAAGATCATGGTGAAGGTGGTACTTTGGTTGGTAGCCCACTTAAAGGCAATGTTGTTCTGGTTGATGATGTTATTACCGCAGGTACAGCTATCCGTGAATCGATGGAGATTATCAAGCAGCATAATGCGACGCTTGCCGGCGTGATGATTTGTCTTGATCGTCAGGAACGTGGGAACGGTGAAATCTCGGCAATTCAGGAAGTTGAAAGGGATTATGGTTGCAAAGTGTCTTCTATTATTACCTTGAATGATTTGATTAATTATTTGGGGGAGCAGCCAGAGATGAAAGATCATCTGGGTGCAGTAAAAGCCTATCGTGCACAGTACGGTATCTGATAGATAAGCTTCAAAAAAAAGCCCTCGCCCAATAACGGGCGGGGTGAGTAGTAGAATAACTTATTGTAACTGAGCCAGTAATAATGGCCAGCGTGCTTCAAATTCCTGTGTTGGACGATAGTGGAACTCAGAGCGTACAAAACGTGATAGCATCCCTTCACAAAATGCGAGTAACTGAGAAGCTAACAACGACTCATCATAACTGAAACCTTGCCCATCACGTAATTTTTTCTCTTTTAAAACCTGACGGATCTGTACTTCAATTCGTTCAAATAATTGATTTATTCGCCCTTGCAGTCGGTTTTGTTCAAACATCAGGGCATGACCTGTCATGATGCGGGTCAGACCCGGGTTTTTTTCTGAAAAACCCAAAATCAGGATCAATATCAGGCGAATACGAGTTATGGTATCTTTTTCATCTTGCAGAATCAGGTTAATCCGTGAAATTAATGAGTCTTCAATAAACTCGATCAAGCTGTCAAACATCCGGGTTTTACTAGGAAAATGCCGGTATAGGGCAGCTTCAGAAACGCCTACGTTGGCGGCTAGTTTGGCGGTAGTGATTCGATGGCTACCGTCACTGGATTGCAACATATGCGCCAGCGCTTGCAAGATCTCCTCGCGTCTGTTTCTTTTCTTCGTATTTTCGTTTTCTGCCATGTCTGACAAGACCTTTGTTAAGAACAGCAAAACAAACAAATCAGTAATTCTTTGCTCAATGGTATTTTGAGCAAAGAATATGATATTAAATGGTATTAGGTTTTACAGAGATTTATTGGCGACCGGAATGACCAAAACCGCCGCTGCCTCTTTTGCTGGCTTCAAAATCTTCCACCAGATTGAATTCAGCCTGGACGACGGGTACAAAAACCATCTGAGCGATACGTTCGCCGGGTTGGATAATGAAGGCTTTATCACCACGATTCCAGACGGAAACCATTAGCTGACCTTGGTAATCAGAATCGATCAAACCCACCAAATTACCCAGAACGACGCCATGTTTATGTCCAAGACCTGAACGAGGCAGAATAACGGCCGCCAGTTGTTCATCGCCAATATGAATAGCAAGCCCGGTTGGAAGAAGCTCAGTTTGTCCTGGAACCAATTCTATCGCCTTGTCAAGGCAAGCCCGCAAATCTAAACCTGCGGAGCCAGGCGTGGCGTAAGTTGGTAAAGGAAATTCCTTCCCGATACGTGGGTCAAGAATTTTAACATCGATTTTTTTCATCATAGCGTCTGACTATCTCGTCTAATAAATGGTGGCTGAGTAATAACTTATTACTATGAGGTAAGCGGATTTCTCCCTCATGCCAGAACAAATGTAATGCATTAGTATCGCTGTTAAAGCCGTGGCTAGTAAGGGATACATTATTTGCACAAATCAGATCCAAATGTTTTTGGTTCAGTTTTTTTCGTGCGTATTCTTCCACATTCTGGGTTTCGGCCGCAAATCCAACCACAAAAGGGCGGTTTTCTTGCATTGCTGCTACATTGGCAACAATGTCCGGGTTTTTGATCAAGGTAAAAGTAATCTCGTCACCCTGTTTTTTAATTTTTTCTGTGGCAACCTGTTTAGCGCGATAATCTGCAACCGCAGCACACCCAATGAAGATATTCTGTGAACCCGCTACTGCCTGTACTTGTTCGTTCATTTCCAGAGCGCTGGTGACGTCGATTCGTTTGACTCCCGGTGGTGTCGGTAAATTAACGGGGCCAGTGATCAGGGTGACTTCTGCACCACGTGTTGCCGCAGCCTGGGCGATAGCAAACCCCATTTTGCCGGAGCTGTGATTGCTGATAAAGCGGACAGGGTCCAATGCTTCACGGGTTGGTCCGGCGGTAATAGCAAGTTTTAGGTGAGCTAAGTCCTGGCTTGCTTGAAAATGTTGTTCAGCGAGTTCGACAATCGCCATTGGATTTAGCATCCTGCCGGGACCAACGTCACCACAAGCTTGGCTGCCGTTGTCCGGTCCCCACAGGAGAACGCCTCGTTCTTCAAGGCGCTTGAGATTATGTTGTGTTGCTTGAGCTCGAAACATTTGTTGATTCATTGCGGGTACTGCGGCAATTGGGGCTGGGGAGGCCAAACAGACAGTTGTGACGAGATCATTTGCCATACCGACTACCAGGCGTGCCAGTAAATCAGCGGTAGCCGGGGCGAGAATAATCAGATCAGCCCATTTACCGAGTTCAATATGCCCCATAGCCGCTTCTGCCGCCGGATCTAACAAGTCATCGGAAACGGGATAACCAGAAACCGCTTGCAACGTCATGGGTGTAATAAACGCTTCTGCTGCTGGTGTCATCACTACACGTACTTGTGCGCCGCGATCACGCAGGCGACGTACTAGCTCGGGAGTTTTGTAAGCGGCTATTCCTCCGCTGATACCGAGCACAATCTGTTTGCCGGAAAGTCCTGCCATCATGATTGTCCGAATATTAAGTTGCAAGAGGCCAAGATTTTATCACAAGAGATTACAGAGTTGAGCAGAGTCTGAGCTTTGATTGTAAAAAAGGATAAGTTTGCGAGCGGCTACGCAGCTCTTGAATATGATATTCGCCCTTATATTTAAGGCATGGAATACTGTTTGCATCAGGTGAAACAGAGCAGGGAGATGAATATGGGAGTTGATATCGCTGAAAATACAGGAGAAATATATTCAAATTTAGCTCCCAGAGAAAAATTGTTGGCTTATGGCTCGGTTTCTCTGACAGATGCTGAGTTACTGGCTATTTTTCTGCGTACCGGGACCAGAGGACTGCCTGTTTTACGAATGGCTGAATTTCTATTGAAAGAATTTGGGTCTTTGTACCATTTACTCTCTGCTGATTATGACACTTTTTGTTCTCATAAAGGGATGGGATTGGCTAAGTATGCACAATTACAGGCTATTGCAGAACTGGCAAAGCGTTTTTTTTCCAGCCAATTCATGCATGAGGATATTATGAGTAGTCCAAGTGTGACTCAAGAGTATTTGCAAAACCTATTATCAGGGCGCGATAGGGAAATATTTGTTGTGTTGTTTCTCAATAATCAAAATCGAGTCATTTGTCATGAGGAGATGTTTAAAGGCACCATTAATAGAGTTGAAGTCCATCCTCGTGAAATTGTCCGATCGGCGATAAAGGTGAATGCTTCATCCGTTATTTTGGCCCATAATCATCCATCAGGTCATGCAGAACCAAGTTTGGCAGATAAGATTGTTACAGATAAAGTGATTGATGCCTGTAATTTGGTTGGTGTAAAAGTGCTGGATCATCTGGTTATTGGTCGGCAATGTTGTGTTTCATTTGCTGAGAGAGGATGGATTTAGCTAACTTTTTCAAGATCCTTATGGATCTTTGGTTGTGCGGGACTTGAGCGTCAGCGATTGAGGGCGTATACTACGCCACCTTTGAGGATCTTTGGTTTGGCGAGAAGAGCCTATCTCAGCACATTTTCTGAGTAAATGTGAGTCTTTTCAGTGGAATTTGCTGAGATGGGCTCCTAAGCCTGACGAGGCGGCCATACCCAATACAAAGCTCGAGCTGATTTGATTTTTGGAGAATAGACATGTCCCGAGTCTGCCAAGTTACTGGCAAACGCCCGATGAGTGGTAATAACCGCTCTCATGCATTGAATGCGACTAAGCGTCGTTTTCTGCCTAACCTGCATTCCCACCGTTTCTGGGTTGAGTCCGAGAAGCGCTTTGTAACTCTGCGTGTATCTGTTAAAGGTATGCGTGTGATTGATAAGAAGGGTATCGATGCAGTTTTGGCTGAGCTTCGTACCCGCGGTGAGAAGTACTAAGGAGCTGAAAAATGGCTAAAGGTATTCGCGATAAAATTAAGCTAGTTTCTTCGGCTGGTACTGGTCACTTCTATACCACTACGAAGAACAAGCGTACTATGCCTGAGAAACTGGAAATGAAAAAGTTTGATCCAGTTGTTCGTCAGCATGTTATGTATAAAGAAGCCAAGATTAAATAATTTTGGTTGATTTGATAAAAACCCGGCTTAGGTCGGGTTTTTTGTTGTCTGAAGAGTTTTAACCGATATTCACTGATTCTTCTCTACATTTCATATATATCCTGTTATTCGTAGACGTAAGATGCTGTTTCGCTATACTAACGCCTTCCGGTAGGCTGGATATGAAACCGAAATGGCTAAAGAAAAATTAAATATTTTACATACAGAATCATCTTGTGGTTGGGGTGGTCAGGAGATCCGAATTCTGACGGAATCCCAAGGAATGATAAAACGTGGGCACAAGGTGGTTATTATCTGTTGTCCTAGTTCTAATATCTACCGTGAAGCAAAATCTTATGGTGTGCCAGCAATAGCCCTGCCTATTGAGAAAAAGCGGCTGTCCTGCTTTCTTGCTATGCGCCGTTGGTTGAAAAAAGAAGGCCGTCAATTTGACGTTATTAATACACATAGCTCGACAGACGCATGGTTGGTTGCTGCGGCTTGTGCAACATTAAGGCATATGCCGCCAATGGTTAGAACCAGGCATGTTTCTACTCATGTTTCTAATTCAATATCAACTCGTTGGTTGTATCTGAAAGCGTGCCGACATATTGCGACCACAGGTGAAAAACTACGCCAACATCTGCATGCCAATAATCGTTATCCATTACAGCATATGACATCAGTGCCTACCGGCATCGATTTAGATCGTTTCCGACCAGAAGATAAGAAAGTTTGCCGCCAGCGGATTGGGATTCAAGATAAACCGACATTAGGTGTCGTTGCGACCATGAGAACTTGGAAAGGGCATCGCTATCTGTTGGAAAGCTGGAAAGTGCTGCACCAGAAATATCCCGATTGGCAACTTTTGTTTGTTGGTGATGGTCCACAACGTAAGTCACTGGAACCTTTAGTAAAGCGAGAAGGTTTGTCGAACAGTGTCATTTTTTTAGGTAACCGTCAGGATGTTCCTGATTGTTTGAATGCGATGGATTTATTTGCATTACCTTCTTTTGGTAATGAAGGCGTGCCACAAGGCATTATGCAAGCAATGGCGTGTGGGGTACCTGTTGTATCAACCTCCGTTGGTGCAATTACCGAAGCGGTAGTTGATGGCGAAACGGGTTATATCGTGGAACCCAGAAATACAGAGTTATTGACGAAAAGTTTAGAGTTGTTGATTCATAATAATGAACAGCGTTTGCAATTCAGTCATTCTTCATTAGAACGGGCAATGGCTTTATTTGGCATGGATAATATGTTGGATAAAATGGAAAATATCTTTTTTCGCAGCATTAAAGGTAAAAAACATTAACATTCTTTAAGATTTGTTCTGATCCTTATTCTTTGGTTTATGGTTTTGGGTAATGTCAGCTTATTGATATTGAACTACTTTAAAGTTGATTATTAGTTAAATCACCCTGTTGCGATCAATCGTATGCAAAATGGTTTTTTTGTATATTTTGTTGAATTTTATGGCATATTAATTAGATAATTGTCTTATGCAGATCAAGAATATTCTGGTCATTGTTATAGCACGTTTCGGTGATACCTTATTGGTAACGCCGGTGATCCGTGCTTTAAAACAGAAATGGCCTGGTGCGAATATTGATGTCATGGCTCATAAAAGGACTAAGCAGATCCTTGAAAATATAAGTGATATCAATAAATTGACTGCTTTTTCGAAAGGTAAGGCAAAATGGTGTGGTTGGTTTACCCGTAAACATTATGATCTGGCTTTAGTATATAGTGCCGATAAACCTTTATTGCAGTATGCGAAACGTAAATCACGCTTAACAGTTTCATTTTCAGATAAGTCCACGTTGCAATCTGATTGGCTGACTGTGGAAAAACCAAAGACGTTGATGCCAGCTCAACAGGAACGGGCCATGCTTGCTAGCGCGGTAGATGTTGAGGTGAATGACTGGCGGTTGAATTATTGTGTGAGTGAAAAGGAGTTACACTTTGCCGATGGTTTTATACGGCAGTATCATTTAGAAAACAAGCTCCTGATTGGTTTTCAGTTACAAAGTTTCCCGGCAAAAGCTTATCGTGACTGGCCGGTTGAACATTTTTATCGATTAGCGCAATACATTTATAGCCGTTATCCCCATGCGCATATTATGTTATTAGGCAGTACTGACGGTAAAATTGTTGCACAGTCACTGGCAAAAAGGTTAGGGGCTGAAAAGTGTACTTCATTGGTTGGTAGACTGATAATGCGACAAAATGCAGCAATAATGAGTCAACTTGATTTGTACATTGGTGTTGATACAGGGCCGACACACTTAGCCGGTGCATTAGGTATCCCGATGGTTGCTATGTATCATAGTTTCCACCCAGGCCGCTTTTTGGCACCTCAACAGCATTCGCATTTGGTGGTTATTGAACATCCGGTTCACTATATGCAAGCCACACGCAAAGACCCGATGTCTGCAATATCTGTTGAACAAGTCTGGCAGGCAACGCAAAAGTTACTAGAAACTAAGTCGTCAGGAAGAAAAGATGAAAATAGGTTTGGTTGATGTCACGGTAACGATGTCTTACGGTGGTATTCAGACGGCAGTCTGGGAACTTGCGAAAGCGTTGACTGATGCTGGTCATGAGATCCATATTTTTGGTGGCAAGGGTGATGTCCAGCCAGAACTCAATGGAAGAGCAATCAAGGTTCACACTTTTCCATTCATTCCCAGAGAGAAAGTCATTAATATTGGTCGACGTTTTCAACGTATTATTGAACGCTACTCATTTGCTCGCCATGCTCGCGATACGGTGGTTACTGAGGATTTTGATTGGATTATTCTGACTAAGCCATTTGATTTTTTCTGGCCTCGAATGATGCTAAAAGAGAGCCGCACTAAATTTTGCTATATGAGCGGTGGCACCAGTTTCTTCAAGGGTGATAGAAAACTGAGTAAGCGAATTTCAGCTTGGGTGGCATGCAGCCATTTTAATGCCTGGCAGATTCAGCACCATTTTAAACAATTCCCGAAGGTGATTTACAATGGTGTTGATATTAATAAATTCAGGCCGATAGACTCTTCTGTCAGAACTCGTCTTGGGATCAGTGATAAAACATTTTTGCTGACCTTTGCCGGGCGGTTGGTTGGCTGGAAAGGTATGCATGTGGCTATTGATGCAATGGCTCAGCTACAGGATAAAGATGTTAAATTGCTGATTATTGGCGCGGGTGAAGATCTGAAACGCCTGGAAAAGCGGGTTGCGGCATTACGGCTGGAAAAACAGGTCATCTTCCATCCACCGGTAGGGCATGATCAGTTGCCTGAATATTATGCTGCTGGTGATGCAGGGATTTTCCCAAGTATTGGTGATGAAGCGTTTGGGATTACGATTGCGGAAGCGATGGCGTGTGGTAGACCGGTCATTGCCAGTTATATCGGCGGTATACCTGAAGTTGTCGGCAACGAAAACAATTCGGGTATTTTAGTCACGCCAGGGGATGCTTCTGCAATTGCCAATGCGGTTAATTTTTTATTGTGTCAACCAGACAGGGGGCAAAGAATGGGAAAATCAGCTCGTCAACGGATTGAAACAATGTATACCTGGGAGCATTCGGCAAATCGTTTACTGAAAGCGATAAATAATGAAGATTGCCTATATTGATCCCTATCCGGTTCCTGATTATCGGGTAGCATCATTGCAAATTTTGCAAAATGTTGATGCGTTTGCTCGCCAAGGAGCCTGCGTATATCTGGTTACGCCTGAAGGTAAAAATACCGCTGAGGAGATACTGGGACGTTCATTATCACTATCAGCTAGACTGATATCTTTACGCAATATTCGGCGTAAATGGTATTTTCCGTTCAATACCCAAAAAATGTTCTATTTCCAGGTTTCCCATTGGTTGAAGAGAAATGAGGTAAGTGCCATTTTCACCCGTAATCTGAAAATGGCAAAGTATTTATTATGTGAACATCCAGAAATTCCGCTATTTTTTGAAAGTCATGAGATTTTTGCCCAGTCATTTAAAGAGTCGCATGATTTAAGTAAAAATAAAAATCAGCGTAAATATCAGAAGCTGAGAGAAATTGAACACCTTGTTTATCGTCAGTCCAGGATTATTTTCGTTCTGACGTCGTTACTCAGTGATGATATTATTAGTGAATATAATGTCAGCACGCCAATAGTTGTTGCGCCAGATGGTGTGGATATGCTGGCAGTCGAGTCGATGTCATTAGATAAACGTGTATCAGCCTACAGTGAATTACCAACCCAGATCCTTTATTTGGGCAGCTTGCATCGTTGGAAAGGTGTTCCTACGGCGATCAAAGCGATGGCTTACCTTGAAAATGCAGTATTGAATATTGCTGGTGGTGAACCAGGGCAAATTCAGCAATTACGGCAGATTGCTCAGCAAATGGGGGTTGGCGATAAAATCAATTTTCTTGGGTTTATTCAACCTAAATTACGTTTTCAGATAATTGCAGATAATGATATTTGTCTGTTGCCATTAACCAAAACCAGCATTGGCAGTCGCTATACTTCGCCACTGAAACTATTTGAATATATGGCGATGGATAAGCCTGTGGTTATCTCCGATTTTCCTTCGATTCGTGATGTAGCTGATGAAAATGCGGTCAGTTTTGCTGACAGTGAAAATGCGGAGAGTTTTGCTCAACAGATTCAGTTAATAAGAGATAATCCAGAAAAAGTTAAGTCACAAGTCAGTTATGCAAAAATGTTGGTGACAGAGCATTTTAATTGGGAACAGCGAGCGAAGCTTATTATGCAGACAATATCAAAGGATATTTCTGCATAATAATCGGTTTGATAATATAGCCGAGATATCTGGTTAATCGTTTTTCTGTTTATATAGAGCAATCATCAGACCGAACAGAATACCTATTTCATTGATATAGGTATTTTCAAAGGCTCCTCGGACAATAAACAATCCGATAAATCCTGTTAGTAGAATAATACTGGCCTGCTTTATTGCGCCATTGTTACGGCTAATAATATGGCTACCTGTGTACAGAGCTGAAAAAGTCATCAGCAAGGTTGTGATCAAACCGATGATTCCACCGGCAAACCAGAATGCCAGAAAGATATTATGGGGGCCAATGGATGTGCGATATGTCCAGTCTGGATAGTCAGCAACTCGTTCATTGTAGACCTTATGATAGACTTTATTGCCATAACCGTAGCCTTTAATCGGGTTTTCTTGAATCAACTCAAGAGCAGACCCTTGTGTGCCATTTTTATAACGATGGCTGCTATCAGTTTGAGTAAGCTTCCAAAATAATAATTTAGTATTTTCATTAGCTATTATCGTAGTGTGAGAAAGCACAATTGAAAAGCTAAGGATTAAACTCGCTATTATGGTCAGCTTCCATTCCCGATTAATGATGATGATAAAAGCAGTGATGACGGCAATGGCGACCCAAGCGCCACGAGCTAAGGTACCTAATAACAAAAACAGACTGATAGCGCAAGCAACAGCCAGTATCAGCCAACTCACCAAGGTATGTTTTTTCCACAATGCCCAAGTACAAAGTAAGACGGGAAAATAGAAAATAAAACCGTAAGAAAATTCTCTGTGGTTGAAGTTGGTAAAAGGCATTTCACCTTTATTGTAGTTAATAATGTATTTACCAATATCAGTTAGACATATTGCCAGCATACCAATGGCAAATGAATACAGAACCATCTTGGCAATACTCTCTTTATCTTCTTTGTACAGTACAACAGGAAAAGTAAAACTGAACAATAACAGCCCATTCAAGATAGGTTTATTCATCTCTTGAAAACTCAATGCGGGATCGACGGAAATCGCTACTGAATAGAACATTGCTACGATGAATAACAGTATGGATAGAAATAGCGAACTACGCATGGAGCGCATCACTTGGCGGAAATCTGTCACCAGATAGGTTAGTGCTGTAATACCAATAAGCACGATAACCAGATTTTTATATCTCGTTATATCAGGCAGATAAACAAGGGCTATATAAATCCCAATGATGGATAAATTCCATAATGACCTTTTATCACGACTTTTAATATTAAACATATGCATCAATCTGCTTTCATTTTTGTTGAGTTTGGTTGGAAATAATACATGAAAAGATTATCTTAATCTGCTGAGATGCAATAGAGTTGAAACAATAATACCCTATGGATTTCAAGATGGATCGCGACGGCAAGGGAGCGAATCCCCGGGAGCATAGATAACTATGTGACCGGGGTGAGTGAGTGCAGCCAACAAAGAGGCAACTTGAAAGATAACGGGTATACATAATTAGGAGTTATTACCATGCCAGAACTACCAGAAGTAGAAACCAGCCGGAGAGGAATAGAGCCACATCTGGTAGGGAATGTGATCCAATATGCGGTAGTCAGGAATGGTCGGTTACGTTGGCCGGTGGCGGAAGAAATTATGAAGTTGAGTGACCAGCGTGTGCTTAGCATTCAACGCCGGGCCAAATATTTGCTGATTGAACTGGCAAATGGTTGGATTATTGTCCATTTGGGGATGTCGGGCAGCTTGCGTATCTTGCCGGAGGAGCGCCCTGCGGAGAAACATGATCATGTGGATTTAGTGATGGCGGATGGTAAGGTTTTGCGTTATACCGATCCCAGACGATTTGGTGCGTGGCTATGGAGTGATGACCTCGAACGGTGTTCGGTATTGGCTCATTTAGGGCCTGAGCCACTTTCTGATGATTTTAATGGTTCTTATCTCTACACCCGATCAAGTAATAAAAAAACCTTGATTAAGCCCTGGCTAATGGATAACAAACTGGTTGTTGGCGTCGGTAATATCTATGCGAATGAAGCGTTGTTTACTGCTCATATTCAGCCTGATCGTCCCGCGCATACTTTAACTGAGCGTGAAGCTAATTTACTGGCAGAAACGATTAAGAAGGTTCTACAACGATCTATTGAGCAGGGTGGTACGACACTCAGAGATTTCCTGCAATCTGATGGTAAACCGGGCTATTTTGCTCAGGAATTGTTTGTTTATGGCAGAGCCGGAGAGCCATGCCGAATCTGTGGTGAAAAAATAGAGAATATTAAGCTTGGGCAGCGCAGTACTTTCTTTTGCCGTCACTGTCAGTATTAGTTGATATTGAATAGTCACGGGAGGCGTTGCATAGGGAATATCTTACTTTGTGCCGCCTCCAGTGAACGGAGTAAATTACTTGCCTAGCTTTTTTAGCATGGCCTGGGCGATAGGTTCTGGCAAGAATGATGAGATATCGCCATCGTGGAGAGCAACATCTTTAATCAAGGATGAAGATATAAACGAGAGATTTTGTGATGGCAGCAGAAAAACGCTCTCTAATTCGGGCATAAAGTGGCGGTTCATATTGGCAAGCTGCCATTCATACTCAAAATCAGATACTGAACGAAGGCCACGGATAAGAATATTTGCTTGTTGTTTTTTTGCAAAATTAGCCATTAATTCACAGAAACCTACCACCTCCACATTATCCAGATGTGAGGTCACCTCTTTTGCCAGGATAATGCGCTCATCCAGAGTAAACATAGGATTCTTTCTGGCACTGTTGGCGATAGCAAATAGAACATGGTCAAACATATCTGCGGCGCGGGTGACGATATCGATATGACCGTAGGTAACAGGATCAAATGTTCCGGGATAAATAGCTTTGGTTTTCATCAATTTTTACCCTTTTGTTGTCTCTTTTCCCACAATGCGACGTATTTATTAAACGTATATTGAGCGTTGACAATAGCCAATACTAACCCTTGTTTACCATCAAGAAAGCCAGCTCGCAACAGCCAGGTTTTAAAGAAAGCGCCAAAAGTGTGACTGAAAATTGAGAAATAACCGCACTGTTTACCTTGTTCATAGCGCTGTTCTGCCCAGGCTTTAGCATAATTTAGCTGTTTTCTCTGAAATTCCATCAAATCACGGCAAGTAAGATGAAGTAAATCTCCTTGCAGAATAACGACTGGAGCGCCATGAGTTTCAAGAGATTCATGAACTTGATTATCATTGTATTGATAACGATCACGGGCGTAGAGACGAATAACCCTATCTGGGTACCAGCCGCTGTGTTTCATAAAGCGGCCAAGGAACAAGTTCCGGCGGGCACAACTGTAGACTTTATTGTTATCAATATGTGCCAGAGCCTGTTCTATGGATGCTCTGAGTTCTGATGTTACGCGTTCATCAGTATCGATCATAAAAATATAATCGCCAGAGGCGTATTGCTGAGCTAGCTGACGCTGACGACCAAATCCCGGCCAGCGAGTATTGGAGAATATTTTTGCACCCATTGCCTGTGCTATCTGGCAGGTATCGTCTGAACTACCAGAATCGAGAACGATGATTTCATCAGCCCAACGGACTGAGGCCAGACAATCTGCTATCAGATCCGCTGAATTTTTAGCGATCATGACAACGGAAAGACGTTTTTTGTCACTCATTCAGTGGCTCCGAGGTGGGAGATAGGGTTCCAGTAGTTTAAGTAGACGTTGAAGAGCCCCTTGATTTTCATGCAGTACTTCTGCTGCGTGGCGACCATAATACAGACGATAATCTTCGTCAGTCAGTAAACTGTTGATCTCGGTGAATAAAGAGTGGCTGTCCGTAACGGTAATTAGACCATTAGCCTGATTCAGCTTGGTGCAGATATCCTTAAAGTTAAAGGTATGAGGGCCCATCAGCACTGGAATAGCATGGGCTGCCGCTTCTAGCGGGTTGTGGCCGCCACGTTCAACCAGGCTGCCACCAACAAAAGCCAAATCGGCAATACCATAGAGCAGCATCAGTTCCCCCATTGTATCGCCGATAACTACCTGAATATTGGCGTCAGGGATTTTATCAGAACTGCGAAGAATATAGCTGAGCCCGGCTTTCTTTGTTAATTCTTCAGCTTTAATAAAACGTTCAGGATGGCGTGGTACCAGGATCAGCAGCAGACTTGGACATTGTTTCAGTAATTTGCAATGAGCATCTAGAATAATACTCTCTTCTCCATCATGGGTGCTGGTGGCTATCCAGACAGGACGGCGAGCAGCCCATTGGCGCCGTAATGTCACTGCTTTGGCTGCCAATTCAGGTGTTACTGAGATATCGAATTTCAAACTACCAGTGATAGCCAGTTGAGAGCGTTTTAGACCCAGTTCAACAAAACGTTCACCATCTTCTGGATTCTGAGCGGCAATTAAGGTAATGCTGCGCAACATTGTTTTTACGAAACTCGCTACTTTTTGATATCCCTCAGCGGAACGTGCAGACAAGCGGGCATTAGCAATGACCAAAGGAATGTTACGTTGGTGAAGTTGGAAAATCAGATTAGGCCAAAGTTCTGTTTCCATAATAATGACTAATTTTGGATTAACTTGATTGAGAAAGCGCTCCATGGAACCGGGGAGATCGTATGGCAAATAGACGTGATTAACATCATTTCCCAGAGCAGAAAGCACTCTTTCTGAGCCCGTTGGCGTCATCGTTGTCACGGTAATCGGTAAAAAAGGATAGTGATGGCGCAAGGCTCTGACTAAAGGGATGGCGGCCAACGTTTCACCAACGGAAACGGAATGGAGCAGGATGCCTCCAGCGGCAACTTTACCGGCACAGAAACCGTAGCGTTCACCCCAGCGCTGACGGTAAGCAGGGGCTTGGCGACTGCGGAGCAATAAACGCAACCAAATCAGAGGTTGGATAAGGTAGAGAAGTACCTGATATAAACGCAGTAACATTCTATCAAATTCACTTATATAAATTAGCGTCAATAGTATCACATTGCTTCAAAGAAAGTATGAAAATGCGTATGGCTTCTAGGATCTGAACAGAATTGGAGAGGGAAATTAGGGTTTTTGCGTAAGATCGTGCTTCTATTATATATGAAGGTAGAGCGGATTTTTTGCAGCTTCTGCACATAGTTGCGGCAGTTTTCTCTTTTATCTGTATCTTTATACTGGGAATGCAATGAGTAAATTACAAACTCAATTTGACCGTATTCTGATAATAAAGTTACGACATCATGGTGATGTATTATTAATTACACCGGTTATTAATACTCTTAAGGATAATTATCCCGCAGTGGAAATTGATGTTTTACTCTACAAAGAAACCGAACCAATATTGGCTGATTTTTCTGCTGTGGCTAATCTATTTTTTATAGATAGACAATGGAAGAAACAAGGAATTAAAACCCATTTGGGTCATGAATGGAGATTGCTTAAACGATTAAGACATCGTCAATACGACCTGGTTATTAATCTTACTGATCAATGGTATAGTGCATTTGTGACACGATTTACTGGCGCAAAAGTGCGTATTGGGTTTGATTTAGCAAAACGACGCAGCCTGTTTTGGAAAAAATGTTTCACAAATCTTGTGCCGACAGAACATAGTCAGTTTTTGCATATTGTTGAGCAAAGTTTGTCAGCTCTTTCGCCGTTAAATCTTCCGTTAATCAACACTACAGTGACAATGAGTTACCGCCAGGAGGATAAAGAGGCTGTTTTGGTGCTTCTTGATAAGCATGGTGTAAATCAAAAGTATATTGTTGTGCAACCAACATCCCGCTGGTTTTTTAAATGTTGGGATGAAAAAAAAATGAGTGAAACGATTAATGCATTACAGTCTGATGGTTGGACAATCGTTGTTACCTCCGGGCCAGATCGTAAGGAGGAAGAGATGGTAGAGAAGATTTTATCAAATTGCCCAAAAGAGAGAGTGATTTCTTTTGCCGGCCAATTAACGTTGCCTCAACTTGCAGCGCTGATTGATGGGGCTAATTTATTCATAGGGATGGATTCCGTTGCTATGCATATGGCCGCTGCGTTAAAAACACCGGGTATTGCTTTATTTGGGCCATCAAAATTAGTATTCTGGCGTCCGTGGGAAGCGAAAGGTGAAGTTATTTGGGCTGGTGATTATGGTGATTTACCTGATCCTGATGATATTGATACTAAAACGGATATACGTTATCTGAATGTCATTCCCAGTGAGATGGTTATTGCTGCCGCCCGGAGAAATTTATTATGAAATTAGTACGTCTTGCGATTGTTCGGCAGAAATATCGTCCGGATGGTGGTGCGGAACGTTTTGTCTCCCGCGCCTTACAAGCTTTAGGGAATGAAAATCTGGAGCTTAACGTTATTACGCGTTCCTGGCAGGGAGACATTAATCCTGATTGGCATGTTCATTTAGCAAATCCTCATAAATGGGGACGCATCAGCCGTGAGAGAGGATTTGCCAAAGCTGCCAAAACAATATGGGAAAAAGAGCAATTTGATCTTGTTCAGAGTCATGAACGTATTGCCGGTTGCGATATTTATCGTGCGGGTGACGGCATTCATCAGCGTTGGTTACAGCAGCGTGCGCGTGTTTTATCTCCTTGGCGAAGCAAATTACTTTTTACGAGTCGTTACCATCGTTATGTGATGGATGCTGAGCAAAAGATGTATTCGGCACCAGAATTAAAAATGGTTATTTGTAACTCGGAAATGGTAAAAAGGGAGGTCATGACGGATTTTGGGCTGTCTGAGGAAAAAATATCGGTTATTTATAATTCGATAGACAATAAACAATTTTTTCCGGCAACGGAATCTCAGAGAATACAATTAAGGAAAGAACATAACCTTCCCGTACAGGCTAAATGTTTAGTTTATGTTGGTTCGGGGTTTGAGCGAAAGGGATTAAAAGCTGCGATTCAGGCAGTGAATGCGACTGATGCCTATTTAATAGTTGTAGGGCAGGATAAAGAAGAAAAAAAATATAAGCAGTTAGCCAATTCACTGGGATGTAATGAACGAATCAGGTTTATGGGCGTTCAAAAAAAGACGTTACCTTTTTATCAGCTTGCCGATGGTTTGTTGCTACCGACCTTATATGATCCGTTTCCAAATGTGATACTGGAAGCAATGGCTTGCGGACTTCCGGTAATAACCAGTACGACATGTGGTGGCGCTGAATTTGTTAACTCTGGGAATAACGGGTTTGTCTGTGATGCTCTGGCTATTTCAGATATTACGGAAGCGATTCAGAATACACCTTCAGATCATTTGAAGAATAAAATGTCAGAATTAGCGAGAACAGGAATACTCTGTTATACACCGGAACATTTATCACAACAGCTTATTGGATTATATGAAAGGGTGCTCTCATCATGAAAGAACACATATTATTTATCATTGATGGATTACCTGGAGGTGGTGCGGAAAATGTCACTATCCGGCTTTGTGATGGTCTGCAACGGAGAGGATATGCTGTTACTCTGCTCTCTTTGGCAGAGAAGTGTGAATATTCAGTGCCTGGTGGTATTGAACTGATCATTGATGCTGATAGCTACAAAGGGCCTTTTAGAAGACAGACTGAGATTTGCCGTCGGGCTAAATCTATGGATAAAGTTTTAGAAAAAGTTTTTCTTCGCAAGGGAATCCCTTCGTTGATTGTCTCAAACTTGCATAAAACTGATCGCATTGTCGTGAGATCAAAAGTATTAGCGGAATTAAACGTATGGTTTTGTATTCATGGCGTATTTTCAAACTCATATCTTGGTAATAAAACGGGATTATCTCGCTGGATCAAGAAACAAAAAATCAAGTGGACATACAATAACCGGAATTTAATTTGTGTATCTGATGCGGTAGGAAAAGATTTAGAAAATAATTTGTTACTTACGCCTAATAAAATGGTGACGATTTATAATCCTTTCAATATCCCAGATATTAAAGAAAAATCTCTGCAAAATAACCCCTATTCGGATGAGACCTATTTATTACATGTTGGCAGATTTCACCGGGTTAAGCGGCATGATCGTTTATTGGAAGCGTTTGTTAAAGCGAATATTCCCTGTAAATTATTGATTGTTGGTCACGGAGATGAGGCTATTACTCAACAGATAAAACAGAAGATTGTGGATTTAAACCTACAATCTAAAGTTGTTTTAACCGGATTTCTTGAAAATCCATTACCTGTTATCCGTGGAGCTAAAGCGGTGGTCTTGAGTTCTGACAGTGAAGGATTAGGTAACGTACTGATTGAATCATTGATTTGTGATACTCCCATTGTTAGCACGATGTGTCCTGGTGGCGTTAATGAAATTATGGTTGGTGAGTTGGAAAAATATAAATCAGCACTGACAGTTGATTCGTTCGCAGAGAAAATGAAGTTTGTCTATTATGAACCGCCTGTGATTACAGAGGATATGTATAAGAAGTTTGATTTAGATATTATTTTGGCAAAATATCTATCCTTAATGAAGAAGTAAGAGTGGTTATATGCGCTTGTTGAGTATGATTATTTAGATAAATTAATGAATGAAAAAAGTCTCAGAAATTAGGAGAACTTAATAGAAGAAAAAAACTTTCCGAAAAATCTCGCATTTCATTTTATAACGTTTCTTATTGATAAGATTAGATATGAAATATATACCTAATAGATTTCGAGTTGCAGCGCGGCGGCAAGTGAACGAATCCCCAGGAGCATAGATAACTATGTGACTGGGGTGAGTGAAAGCAGCCAACAAAGCAGCAGCTTGAAAGATGAAGAATATAGGATTTAATGAGATATGTAACTGCTATATATATGATAGGATAATTGCACTATTTTATAGATTTTCGTACTATAAAGGCATCATTTTATTCTATTGTAGGCATATTCTGATGACTCGACCTGCATTTATTATCACTATTGATACTGAGGGTGATGACCTGTGGCAAAATCACGGTCAGATCTCGACAAAAAACACCTATTATTTACCAAGATTTCAGCGTTTATGTGAGCGCTTTGGTTTTAAGCCAGTTTGGTTAACAAACTATGAAATGGCAATGGATGATTTATACATTGAATTTGCCAAAGATATTATTGCCAGAGGGCAGGGGGAAATTGGTATGCATTTACATGCCTGGAATAATCCACCACTTGTTCCTCTTACAGACGATGATATGCGTTATAAACCTTATCTAATTGAATTTCCGAAAGAACAAGTCAGAGCCAAAATTGATCTCATGACTAAATTATTGGAAGACAAACTACAGATTAAAATGTTAAGTCATCGGGCAGGTCGTTGGGCATTTAATGAATATTATGCTGAATTGCTGGTGGAATATGGTTATCAAGTCGATTGTTCAGTAACACCACGGGTTAATTGGCGTTTTACCGAAGGCGATCCTAATGGTAAAGGTGGAACTGATTATCGTTATTTTCCATCTTATGCCTATTTTATGGATTTGCAGAATATTGCTAAAGAAGGTGATTCTCCTTTACTGGAAGTCCCTATGAGCATTCAATATAAACATCCTCCGTTGATGAATTTCCTTAAACAGAAATATGACAGCTTACGTGGGAAACAGCGTTCTCCATCTGTTAACTGGCTAAGGCCAAAAGGCGGCAATCTGGAACAGATGAAAAAAGTGGTCCAGCAGACATTAGCAGAAGGCTGTGATTATGTTGAATTTATGCTGCATTCATCTGAATTTATGCCTGGTGGTAGCCCGACATTTAAAAATGAAGAACAGATTGAATTACTTTATCAGGATCTGGAGGCACTATTTAACTACTTACAGCCACAGGTTCGAGGAATGACATTAGCTGAATATTATCAATTTAAGACGTCATCATGATTAATAAAATAGAATTAACATAAATATATTAATAGAGATTCGCTTAATTTTGGGCAGATAATACTGCCTAAATTAGGTTAAGTGTTAAATATACCCTTCATCTTTCAAGCTGCTGCTTTGTTGGCTGCTTTCACTCACCCCAGTCACATCGTTATCTATGCTCCTGGGGATTCGTTCACTTGCCGCCGCGCTGCGACTCTAAATCTATTGGGTATATATTATTTTGTTTAAATTAGGACTCATTATTATTAATAATATTAAATTTAAAGGAAATTTTTGTAAATTATCTGTTTTCAGTTAACGACCAAAAAATTAGTCGTCTACCTGAAACGCCTCAGATTTAATAATTAATCAGCCAATATTTTTCTGAAGATGAACTAATACTTTCGATGGCGTAATACTTTTGATATTCCCATCCTCTGCTTTTAAAGATATTTGTTCTTTGCCATAACCGCCAATGAGTCCTGGATCTGTCGGACCAAACAACGTGATATTAGGGCGATCCAATGCGGCAGTGAGGTGACTCAGGCCGGTATCAACAGAAACAACCGCTTTTGCACCGGCCAGCTCTTGGGCTACTTGTGCCAAAGTTAGCTTCGGTAATACTTCCACATGAGGGAAGTTTTTCGCCAACCTTAGCGCACGTTGGTATTCATGTTCTGCGCCCCAGGGGAGCTTAATTCGTACACCCGTCGACTGAATTTCAGCAATAAGTTGTCGCCAATGGCTCTCCGGCCAATGTTTTTCATCGCGAGTTGTGGCGTGGAGAAAAACCAGATAATTACCCTGATTTTCTGGATGCTGGCGCAGAAAATGACGGGCAATCCCATAATCGCCCCGTGCTGCCGGTTTGGTATAACCCAGGCTGACGGCAAACAGTTCCCGGATACGTTCCACGGCGTGTTGTTGCTTACTGACTGCATGACAGAAATCATAAAAAAAACTTGCTAATGGCTCACGGATACTTTTACGGTTGTAACCATGTTTAGGGCCATAAGCTAATTGAGTGACCAAAAATGCGCTTTTTAATAACCCTTGAGCATCGATGATGGCATCATATTGATGTAATTTTAATTTTTCTTTGAATGAACGGCGTTCCGCGCGATTTTCTGGACTAAACCAGTTTTTACGCCAGCGGCGAATAGCAACCGGAATAATTTGATCAACAACACTGTGCCAGCCAGGGATTTGGGCAAAACCTTCCTCTACTACCCAATCAAAACGGACGTCAGGTAAGTTTTTTTCTGCATCAGTCAGTGCAGGGAGCGAGTGGAGGACATCGCCCATAGAAGAAGTTTTAACCAGTAAAACCCGCATTAACTCTGGTTCTCCGCTTGTAATAATTTTTCCAGGGAAGTTGTCACCTGCTCTGGTTGGATATCAATCAAACTCTGATGATAGCCATGTGCACTGTCACCTTTTCTGACTTTGTGATAGCCAGTAATAAGACGGATAACTTCCACTTTATCGGATAATGGTGGGGTAAAATCTGGGCTACTTGGGCCGTAAAGTGCAACCAGGGGGCGATTAAGTGCTGCGGCAACATGCATCAAACCAGAATCGTTGGTCACAATGGCATCACAGGCGGCGATAATATTGACTGCCTGTTCAAGAGAGGTTTGTCCGGCAAGATTGATGCAGTGTTCACAGGCTTCTTCCGTCAGTGCTTTGCGAATATCCTCTCCACCTTCGTGATCTTTGGCAGAGCCAAATAGCAGAATTTGATATCCCTTTTTAGTAATAAGCTGTTGAGCCAATGCGGCGTAGTGATAATGCGGCCAGCGTTTTGCCGGGCCAAATTCTGCGCCGGGGCAGAACCCGATGATAGGCCGATGATCAGAAATATTGAATGCCGCAGTGGATTCAGCAATATCTTCATCACTGACATCTAATTGAGGCCAAAGTAATGGTTGAGGCAGATCTGTCGCACAACTAGGTTTTGCATCGTAAGCCAATGCGGCATAGCGTTGAACCATTAGTGGGAAGGCTTCTTTATTCAATGTACGAATATCATTGAGCAATCCATATCTCATTTCACCACGCCAGCCGGTGCGCAGAGGAATATTGGCGAAGAAAGGCACCAAGGCAGATTTGAAAGAATTTGGTAGCACATAAGCACGATTATATTTACGTTCACGCAAGGCGACTCCCAAACGACGGCGTTCGCCTAATGCCAGTGCGCCATGCCCTAATGGCATAGCTAATGCTTGATTGACCTCCGGCATTTTGTCCAGCAGTGGTCGGCACCAGGCTGGAGCCATCACATCAATTTCTGCATTAGGGTGCAAAGCTTTTAATGTCCGGTAAAGGCTCTGCGACATCATCATGTCACCCACCCACGAAGGACCGATCACCAATATTTTCATAGCGAGTAGATTACTTATCCTGATTAAGCCAGTGCATATATTCCGTTACCCCTTCGGCAACGGTTTTGAATGGCTTATCATAACCCGCCGCGCGAAGTTTGGTCAGATCCGCTTGCGTGAAGCGTTGATAACGACCTTTAAAATGTTCAGGGAAATTAATGTGTTCAATAGTGAGTGATTTATCTTTATGGAATGCAACCACCGCATCGGCAACTGCCTGGAAAGATTCAGCACGACCCGTTCCACAGTTATAAATACCGGAAACGCCATTTTTCCAGAACCAAAGATTAACCGCTGCGGCATCACCAACATAAATAAAATCACGTTGGAAGCTTTCACTGCCAGCGAATAATTTTGGGTTTTGTCCCTGATTGATTTGATTGTTCAAATGAAAGGCAACGCTCGCCATACTACCTTTGTGCCCTTCACGTGGGCCATACACATTGAAATAACGGAAACCACAAATTTGTGAATCAGCTTGAGGCAAGATATCCCTGACATATTGGTCGAACAGAAATTTAGAGTAACCATAAACGTTAAGTGGTTTCTCATATTGACGTTCTTCGATAAAATTATCAGTGCGGCCGCCGTAGGTTGCCGCTGAGGAGGCGTATAGGAAAGGAGTGCCGCGTTCAAGGCAATAGTGCAGTAATTCTTTTGAATATTGATAGTTATTATCCATCATATACTTGCCATCCCACTCGGTTGTGGATGAGCAAGCGCCTTCGTGGAAAATAGCGTCAATGTCACCGAAGTCATCGCCGGCTAGAATACTGGCAATAAACTCTTCCTTGTCCATGTAATCAGCAATATCCAGGTCAGCCAGATTGGCGAATTTAGTACCATCTTTCAGATTATCTACGACCAGAATATCTTTATATCCTTCGTCATTTAGTGCTTTGATAATATTGCTGCCAATAAATCCAGCACCGCCAGTGACAATGATCATTAGATTTACCTCTACAATCGGGTTAATGAAGCAAATTGCTTCTATAATAACATCTAACACCCATGACGACAGCAGCTTAAGCAGGGGAATATACTGAAATATTATGGTAATTCAGATTGCATGACGTGACGGATACAGCAAAGTTAATATTATCTGCCTGATAGTGTCGTCAGTAGCCTGATCAATGAGTAAAATGTGTCACAACCCTTCATTTATAAATCAGGAGAAAATAAATGTCAGCATCATTTTATCAGCAAATTAATGAACAATTAGAACAAGCCCACTCTGAGGGGTTATTCAAAAATGAACGTATCATCACTTCTGCACAAAATGCTGACATTGCTGTAGCCGATGGCAGCCATGTTATTAACTTCTGTGCAAATAACTATTTAGGTTTGGCTAATCACCCTGAGCTTATTGCCGCTGCTAAAGCGGGAATGGATAGCCACGGTTTTGGTATGGCATCTGTTCGTTTTATTTGCGGGACTCAGGATACTCATAAAGAGCTGGAAAAAAAACTGGCGGAATTTTTGGGTATGGAAGATGCCATTCTTTATTCTTCTTGTTTTGATGCTAATGGTGGTCTATTTGAAACACTGTTTGGGCCGGAAGATGCCATTATCTCTGATGCACTGAACCACGCTTCTATTATTGATGGTGTCCGTTTATGCAAAGCGAAGCGTTATCGTTATGCTAATAATGATATGCAAGAGCTGAGAGTACAATTAGAGAAAGCCAAAGCAGATAATGCACGCCATATTGTGATTGCAACCGATGGTGTGTTCTCGATGGATGGTGTGATTGCTGATTTGAAGTCTATCTGTGATCTGGCTGATGAATTTGATGCAATGGTCATGGTGGATGACTCCCACGCTGTTGGTTTTGTTGGTGCTCATGGTCGTGGTACTCACGAATATTGTGACGTAATGGATCGTATTGACATCATTACCGGCACACTAGGTAAAGCGTTGGGTGGTGCTTCCGGTGGTTATACTGCGGCACGTAAAGAAGTTGTTGAATGGCTGCGCCAGCGCTCACGCCCATATCTGTTCTCCAACTCACTGGCCCCGGCGATTGTAGCGGCATCCATCAAGGTGCTGGATATGCTGAAAGAGGGAGATGCATTGCGTGATCGTCTGTGGAATAACGCTAACCTGTTCCGTGAAAAAATGACAGCCGCAGGTTTCACTTTGGCGGGTGCTGACCATGCGATTATTCCGGTCATGTTAGGTGATGCGAAATTGGCACAGGAGTTTGCCGCGGAATTACTGAAAGAAGGCATTTATGTTACTGGTTTCTTCTATCCGGTAGTCCCTAAAAATCAGGCCCGTATCCGCACACAAATGTCAGCAGCGCATACGGAAGAGCAAATTGAACGCGCGGTTGCGGCGTTCACGCGAATTGGTAAGCAATTAAATATAATTGCATAAGGCATCTCTATGAAAGCATTGTCAAAGTTAAAAGCAGAAGAAGGCATCTGGATGGTCGATGTGCCTAAACCAGAGTTGGGGCACAATGATGTGATGATCAAAATCCGTAAAACGGCGATTTGTGGTACGGATGTGCACATCTATAACTGGGATGACTGGTCGCAAAAAACCATTCCTGTACCGATGGTTGTTGGTCATGAGTATGTTGGCGAAGTTGTTGCGATTGGTCAGGAAGTAAAAGGTTTTAAAATTGGTGACCGGGTGTCTGGCGAGGGACATATTACTTGTGGTCACTGCCGTAACTGTCGTGGTGGCCGTACTCA
Organism: Photorhabdus sp. CRCIA-P01; assembly: GCF_003545805.1. GTDB lineage: Bacteria > Pseudomonadota > Gammaproteobacteria > Enterobacterales > Enterobacteriaceae > Photorhabdus > Photorhabdus antumapuensis. The sequence continues at coordinate 40,691 of NZ_NMQR01000013.1, forward strand.
TTTATGCCGTAATACCATTGGCGTGGGGGTAAATCGCCCCGGTTGTTTTGCTCAATATCTGGTTATTCCTGCATTTAATGCGTTCAAAATCCCAGATAACATCTCTGATGAACTGGCTTCTATTTTTGACCCATTTGGCAATGCTGTTCATACCGCGCTTTCGTTTGATCTGGTTGGTGAAGATGTGCTGGTTTCTGGCGCAGGCCCAATTGGTATTATGGCAGCGGCAGTCTGTAAACATGTGGGTGCGCGTCATGTTGTTATCACAGACGTTAACGAATATCGCCTTGAACTGGCACGTAAAATGGGTGTCACCCGTGCGGTGAACGTTAGCCAGGAGAATCTGACTGATGTCATGGCGGAACTGGGTATGACGGAAGGTTTTGATGTTGGTTTGGAAATGTCCGGTGCACCGGCGGCATTCCGTACCTTATTGAATACCATGAATCACGGCGGGCGTGTGGCGTTGTTGGGCATTCCACCATCGGATATGGCAATTGATTGGAGTCAGGTGATTTTCAAAGGCTTGTTTATCAAAGGTATTTATGGCCGTGAAATGTTTGAAACCTGGTACAAAATGGCTACATTGATTCAGTCTGGTTTGGATCTGACCCCCATTATCACTCACCAGTTCTCTATTGATGATTTCCAGCAAGGTTTTGACATCATGCGTTCAGGGCAGTCTGGTAAAGTTATTCTGAACTGGGATTAACCGACCGAGTCAGTTATCACTAAAATTGATAGGCGCTTTTAGCTCTTGAGCGCCTATTTGAGGCATTAGCAATATTGCAAGCTATCATCGATCAATAGAAATAATAAAATAATTAGCCATTTCTTAAGATGAATTTCTATTCTGTTTTATCCTGAGATTTATTTCCGGCCAGTTTCTGAATGTATCGACTCACCGTATTCACAATAGGATTATCAACCAGAGTATCGCCAATAACGGCCAGATAATCTTGGCTGGTAACTGTGACGGGTGATTCTTTTATTTCACACAGCTTGCCCCATTTATGGTGATTATCACCAACAGGTTTGCCACTTAACAACCTACTTGGGCTGACTAACTCAATATCAGTGGGAAGCGTTGGCAGCATCTGTTGTAGGGCGCGAATGGTTGTTGGATGAGGATGGCCGATAGCAATAGCGGAACCATTCTTACGGGCAATGGAAATTGCACGGTTTAACTGATGGCGAGTTTCTGCTTCTGATTGCACATCATCCAGGAAAACATGACGACGGATAACGCGTACAGGCGTGCCTTGTGCTGCCTTTGTTGCCTGAGTATTGCCAATCGTCACGCTGTCGAGAAAATAGAGGTTATAACCAGACAGTGAGCGCATCACTTTCTGCATTCCCGGTAAGCTCGAAGTCATCGCGCTGCCCATATGGTTATTGATTCCTACAGCATAAGGGACTTTTTGTATTGCGCGCTGGATGATGCGGTCAATTTCTTCACTGCTCATGGTTGGTTGGAGAGTATCCGGTTCTAGCAGTTGTTTGCTTAAAGGTGCCATTGGCAGGTGGATTAAGATCTCCCGCCCTTGTTTGTATGCTTTTTCAGCCATTTCCCTGCCATGTGGTGAATCCGGCAGAATGGCGATAGAGATTGCAACAGGCATCTGCAATATTTTGTTTTCATTATGAGGACGATAGCCAAAATCGTCGATAACGATAGCCAAACGGGCAGCACTGGCTTGTAGGCTCAAAAGTAATAGGGCGGTAGTACCAATGCGTTTTGCGAACTTGCGTTGTCTCACCTGATTATCTCCCAAGCCACGGTTGTGGGTTTACCGCTCTTCCCTGACGGCGGATTTCAAAATAGAGTGCGGGTTGCTGCTGACCGCCACTGTTTCCGACCAATGCAATAGGTTGTCCGGCACGAACTTGCTGGCCGACCCTGACCAGGGCACTCTGATTATAGCCATAGAGACTCATATCACCTTTACCGTGCTCTATAACGACAACCAGCCCATAGCCTTGCAACCAGTCAGCCAACAGCACCCGGCCATCGGATATCGCTTTGACTTCAGTGCCTTCCGTGGCTGAAATCACCATGCCTTTCCAGCGTAATTCGCCTTGCAGCGCTTCACCAAACTGATGTATCACCTTACCGTGGACAGGCCAGATTGCCTGACCAGCCGGACGGCCAAGGCCCCCGGTACGTGCCATCAATGCGCGTTCATCTTCAGTTGGCTTATAGCTGGAGCCTTTTTGCTGTGCTTGTTTCTGTTTCGCTGCAATCTGAGCACGGACACGGGCCGCTTCTTTGGCTTCTCGTTCAGCACGTGCTTTCGCTTCTCGTTCTGCCTTGGCAATTTTATCTTGCAGACGGGTTTCATTTTGTTTTAGTTCAGCGAGATTTTTCTGGTCTTTCTTTAAGGAGGATTCCAGTTCAGTTAGGGTTTTTTGTCGGGCGCTACGGGCCACTTCCATCTGCTGCTTCTGTTGTTGTTGCTCAGTCAGAACTTGTTTTTGCTCTTTCTGTTTCTGTTGTTCGAGTTTTTTCTGTTCAGTTAAATCCACTGTTGTTTGCTCAAGTTTAACAATGGTGTCCTGACGGGCTTGATTAAGGTAGCTATAGTAAGCGAGTATGCGCTCATCCCTCTTACCCTCCTCTCCTCTGAACATGAGTTCAAGCCCTTGATGTTGCCCTTGACGGAATGCAGCATCCAATTGGCGTGCCAACATATCTCGTTGCGCTTTTTGTTGTTTTTCCAGTTTTTTGATGTTGGAGACTAGAGCGGTAATCTCTTTATTCAGCTTACTGAGTTGAGTTTGGGTGTTGTGTAGAGATTGACCAATTTTGGAAATGGTATTTTCCTGATCTTTCAGTTGATTTAGCAAAGAACTCCGTTTTTGCTGCTGTTGTTGCACGCTTTTCTCTTTCTCCGCGATGTTTTGTTGGAGATCTTTCAGCTGATTTTTATTGGCGATAATTTGATTCGCAAAGGTATTAAAGCTGAAAATAGCCAACAGGAAAGCATAGAACAATAAGGCACAGATATTATTCCGCCGTGAGTTCTGATTGCGCCGATAATTACGGCTATGCATTTCCTTGTTGTCAGCCATTTCTGTAAATATACCTTGCTACTGTATGCACTAGATTATTTCATGATGAACAAAGCGTTACCAGATGCTACGCTGATTTTTTACACTTTCAGATGATGCTGTCTTAACATCGAAATCGGATAATAATAAACATATTAGCCTATTTATCGTTGAAATTCCTGCATGCATCCAGTGTGACAGAACAGATGCTGATAATGCACTTAACGTGTTCCATTTTTAGGGTATTTTTATTTTTTCTCGAAACTCTCCGCAAAATTTGCACCGAGCTTGTGCTATTTGGCTGTAATTGACGCAACACAAAGGTATACTCTGGAACCTTAGATATTTGTTATTAACCAACGGGAGTTTTTGCCCCCATGCTGCAAGAAATCATGCAATTTATTAACCAGCATATGACCTTAAGCCTCATTTGGATTGCACTGCTGGTTGCCGTTATTGTGACTACAACGAGAGGTTTATTCTCTAGAACCAAAGAGATAACTCGTGCGCAAGCTATTAATCTGATCAATAAAGAAGAAGCCATTGTCGTGGACTTACGTTCCCGTGAAGATTTCCGCAAAGGGCATATTATTGGTTCAGTAAACCTGACTCCCTCTGAAATTAAAGACAACAATTTTGCTGAGTTGGAAAAACATAAAAAGCAGCCTGTAATTGTTGTTTCTGCGAATGGCACTGAATCTCGTACGCCGGCAGAGAATCTTATTCATGCTGGTTTTGAACGCGTATGTTCCTTGAAAGAAGGTTTGGTGGGTTGGACAGGCGAAAACTTGCCATTAGCGTGTGGTAAAAAGTAATCATTTTGGGCGTGAATGGTGACATTCACATAAAAAATTTAATAAGGACATCTAAAGGTAACAATTATTATGTCAGAACAAAGCAATACAGAAATGGCTTTCCAGATCCAACGTATTTACACCAAAGATATCTCTTTTGAAGCACCAAACGCACCGCAAGTGTTTCAGCAGGAATGGCAGCCGGAAGTAAAACTGGATCTGGATACAGCTTCCAGTGAGTTGGCTCAAGGGGTTTATGAAGTTGTTCTGCGTGTGACTGTAACCGCAGCTTTGGGAGAAGAGACGGCATTCCTGTGTGAAGTACAGCAAGGGGGTATTTTCTCTATTGACGGTATCGAAGGAACTCAACTCGCTCACTGCTTGGGGGCATATTGTCCGAATATCCTGTTCCCATATGCTCGTGAATGCATCACTAACTTGGTTAGCCGTGGTACCTTCCCACAACTGAATCTGGCTCCAGTAAACTTTGACGCTCTGTTCATGAACTACCTGCAACAGCAGGCAGAACAGTCTCAGGGCGGTGAACAAACTGAACAGGAAGCTTAATGAATAGTACTGTTTCTATGACAGTGATCGGTGCCGGTTCATACGGCACCTCATTAGCCATTACGCTGGCTCGTAATGGTCATAATGTTGTACTTTGGGGGCATAATCCAGAGCATGTTGGGGCATTGCAACAGTCGCGTTGTAATCAGAAATTTCTGCCGGATGTTTCCTTTCCTGATAGTTTATTGCTTGAAACAGACCTAATAAAAGCACTAACAGCGAGCCGCGATATTCTTGTTGTGGTACCTAGCCATGTGTTTGGTGAAGTGCTGAAGCAGGTAAAACCACATCTACGGCCTGATTCACGTATCGTCTGGGCAACTAAAGGTTTGGAAGCTGATACCGGTCGGTTACTACAGGATGTGGCCCGTGAGATATTAGGCAATGAAATACCGCTAGCGGTGCTCTCTGGGCCAACATTTGCTAAAGAGTTAGCGGCTGGTTTGCCTACTGCGATTGCTATTTCCGCGACGGAATCTGCTTTTGGCGATGAACTTCAGCAATTATTCCACTGTGGCAAAAGCTTCCGGGTTTATAAAAATCCTGATTTTATTGGTGTTCAGCTCGGTGGTGCCGTAAAAAACGTGATTGCCATTGGTGCGGGAATATCTGATGGTATGGGTTTTGGTGCTAATGCTCGTACTGCCTTGATTACCCGTGGATTGGCGGAAATGAGTCGCCTTGGTACAGCGCTTGGTGCTGATCCTTCAACCTTTATGGGCATGGCGGGATTGGGCGATTTGGTCTTAACTTGTACTGATAATCAATCACGTAACCGTCGTTTTGGCATGATGTTGGGGCAGGGAATTAGTGTCGAAGAAGCCCAATATCAGATTGGACAGGTTGTTGAAGGTTACCGCAATACCAAAGAAGTACGTGCGTTGGCTAATCGTGCCAATGTAGAAATGCCGATTGCAGAACAAATCTATCAGATACTCTATTGCAATAAAAATGTGAAAGAAGCTGCTCAGGCATTATTAGGAAGAGCCAGAAAGGATGAGAGCGATGACGTGCGCTCTTGAATAAAAATCTAATGAGATAGGTTCTAAATGTGAGAGTAAAAAATATGTCGCTAGAGGAATTGGACGAAGTTTGGAAGAACATAAAAACAGAAGCGAGAGCGCTGGCTGAATGTGAACCGATGTTAGCCAGTTTTTTTCATGCAACGTTACTCAAACATGAAAATCTTGGTAGTGCCTTAAGTTATATGTTGGCTAATAAGCTGGCTACGCCGATTATGCCGGCTATTGCTGTTAGAGAGATCGTAGAAGAGGCTTATGGCTCAGATCAAAAAATGATTGTTTCTGCTGCCCGCGACATCATAGCGGTACGTCTACGTGATCCTGCCGTAGATAAGTATTCAACTCCTCTGCTGTACCTCAAAGGGTTTCATGCTCTACAAGCCTATCGTATTGCCCATTGGATATGGGGAGAAGGACGTAAAGCACTGGCTATTTATCTGCAAAACCAAATCTCGATGTCTTTTGGCGTTGATATTCATCCGGCGGCAAAGATTGGCTGTGGCATTATGCTTGACCATGCTACAGGCATTGTAATTGGTGAAACGGCGGTAGTGGAGAATGACGTATCTATCCTACAATCCGTCACCCTTGGCGGTACTGGTAAAACAGGGGGTGATCGTCATCCAAAAGTCAGGGAAGGGGTGATGATTGGCGCAGGTTCGAAAATACTGGGTAATATCGAAATTGGTCGTGGGGCAAAAATTGGTGCGGGTTCAGTTGTACTTCGCTCTGTTCCGCCACACACAACAGCTGCTGGAGTGCCAGCCCGTATTGTCGGTAAACCAGAAAGCGAAAAGCCATCACTGGATATGAACCAGCACTTTAATGGTATCAACCACGGCTTTGAGTATGGTGATGGGATTTGATTTCTCGAAATATATACCCTTCATCTTTCAAGCTGCTGCTTTGTTGGCTGCTTTCACTCACCCCAGTCACATAGTGATCTATGCTCCTGGGGATTCATTCACTTGCCGCCGCGCTGCAACTCGAAATCTATTAGGTATAGGTATTAATAATCTTCGTCATATTTTCACATATTAAATGTGAAAATATGATCTGGCATACTTAATTTATTTAATCTTCTATAAATTATTTTTTTGCTACACCTATTATAATATAGTGCCAATGTTTAGGAACGACTTTATTTAGAATTTTATTATCTAACACCCCTAAAAATTTTCTTTGAAATTCATTCCTACCAAGAGTAGCAAGGAATCCTAAAGTTGTATAATTAACATTTGAAAATGCTGATAGATAATCTGTCATTTCATTGACGGTGACATAACCCCAAGCATTTCCCCACTTAATATAATTTTTCCTGAGAAATTTATGCAATGGTGATGCAACTAAATTTTCTGCAAACCAAAACTCACCATCTTTTTTTAGTGAATGAAATATTTGATTAATAGCCTCTTTTTGTGCTGTTTTGTTTGAGTTATAGCCGATGCCGCCTAATACTGATTTAAACATAACGATATCAAAATGGTTCTTATATTTAATATCCAATGCACTCAATTTTTCATATTGAATGTTATCTTCTATATTATAACGCTTATGTTTCTCCAATGCCTTTGTTGTAGGGCCATTTAGGTCGGTACATAAAACATTTCCCCCATTCAATGCAGCCCACAATGATAACCCACCATGTTCACTTCCTATTTCTAGAATATTAGCTGATTTTAATTCTAAGCCAGAATTATCTTGCCAATATTTTAAGGCATGTCTCCAATTATATATGTCCCATTCTATGACATCTTGGAGAAATTCTTTTGAGTTTTTTGCTTTCATAGAGTAACCAATATCTATCAATGAAAATGAGTTGTCTTAATATTAACTATATTAAATTATTATGATCTAAATAGTAGATCATTTGAGGGAATTAGCCCGGTTTTAGTGATCTAAATAAATTTATGAAGAGATAAAATCCCCCAATATGGTTATTCTATACTAATCATAGCACCTACGCTCTGTAATAAACGATGATTTAACTCAAAAACTTGTTAAGAAAACCCCAGGATAAAAACTACATCTAATGTCTTCCTATTGTCCTCTACCCATTCTTTTGTCGGATATGGTATTGGCGGCTGGAAAGTTTACCTGCTGGGTTTAAATAGCAATATGCCAATGCTTATGCATCTCATTCAATATGCTCCTGTGATGACAGATTGCTACATTCCTGAGTTGATAACCATCGTGGTTAATTGTTTTACGTACCACACTTCATCCGAGAACATGATGAAAATGGTTGCCTGGTTTTGGTGCAGTGTAGAAGACTACTCTGCACCAGACCCACATTAAAGAAGAAAAAATTGCCGCGATACGATAAATAACGCGTCGAGTTATTGTAAAAAAGTGCAGCGATATTCGTCACGCTTATTTAATGACACACTAATTTTTTATGATAGCGCCTTGATAATCTAATTGTCGCCAGGCTTCAAAAACGACAACAGCAACTGAATTGGAGAGATTCATACTGCGGCTATTTGCCAGCATTGGGATACGGATTTTTTGTTGTGGCGGCATATTATCCAATACGTAAGGTGGTAGCCCTCTGGTTTCCGGCCCGAACATTAAATAATCTCCTGCTTGATAACTTACCGCACTATGTGCCGGTGTGCCTTTTGTTGTGAGAGCAAACAAACGAGCAGAAGATTCTTCTATTAACTTTTCATTCTTTAAAAAAGCAAAATAATCATGATGTTGTTTAACATTGGCAAACTCATGATAATCCAGTCCGGCTCGACGTAGCCTTTTATCATCCCAGGTAAAACCCAGAGGCTGAATCAGATGCAATTGGAAGCCAGTATTGGCACAAAGGCGAATAATATTACCGGTATTAGGTGGGATTTCAGGTTCAAATAAGACGATGTTTAGCATATGCCCCCCAGAAACAAGGGGCACAGATTAGCAGAAATCAGGAGGGGGTGCAGGGGGATTTCATCTCTGGTTTATCTGTTGGAAAATCCTTCAGAGATTGCTTATCACTCGGATATATTCATTTGTTTGTGGCTACAATATGGCTATTATATAGACAAACATTGAGGGAGGTTTCTTATGGCTGATACTGTTGTACGTGCCCGTGTTAATCCTAAATCCAAAGCGGCGGCGATGGCTAATGCGAAAGCTTTAGGGCTGAGTCTTTCCACTATAATTCGTATGGTGGTTAATCGTCTGGCTGTTGAGCCAGAATTACCTGCTGAGTTGCTGCAACTTAATCAGGATACATTACAGGCTATTCGAGATCTGGAAAATGGCGTAGGTGTTCACCGAGTTGATACGATAGATGAACTAAAGCGTGATCTTGGATGGTAAATAATGCTAAAGATTGTTTACCAGAGCGTTACCGTGAACATTCATTAGCAGGCCAATATATTGGCTACCTTGAATGCCACGGAGCGCCAGATATTTTGCTTATTTATCAGCGCACAAATACTGAATTGAAACTATATTGAATAGGTAGTCGTTCAGATTTATTCTGAATTTTACTTCTTTTAAGGAATCAAACAATGTAGACATATACCTTAATTAGAGCGAAAACCATTGGGGTTATTCTTTTGCCAGTTCCAGCTATCGCGCATCATATCGTCAATATTACGTGTTGCTTGCCAGCCAAGGATATTGTGAGCTCTGGACGGATCAGACCAACATTCAGCAATATCCCCAGGACGCCTATCTGTAATTTTATATGGAATATCTTTACCTGATGCCTTTTCAAAAGCATAAAGTAGTTCAAGTACAGAATAGCCAGCACCTGTTCCTAAATTGAAAACTTCATAAGATTGTTGTTTATCCAGATAGTCAATAGCGGCAATATGGCCTTCAGCCAAATCCATTACGTGAATATAATCACGAACACCGGTACCGTCTTTGGTTGGATAATCGTTGCCATAAATTGATAAACATTCCAGACGACCAATAGCAACCTGAGTGATATAAGGTAATAGGTTATTGGGAATACCGTTAGGGTCTTCGCCAATCATACCTGATGGGTGTGCACCAACAGGGTTGAAATATCTCAGGCTGGTGATTTTGAAACTTGATTCGGCAGCGGCAAAATCTTTTAGAATTTGCTCAACCATCAGTTTAGAAGTGCCATAAGGGTTGGTGGTGCCGCCTACTTTCGCATTTTCAGTTAGAGGTACAAATTCAGGATCACCATAAACCGTTGCAGATGAACTGAAAATCAGTTGATGTACGCCATTGGCACGCATGGCCTGCAACAGAACTAGGGTACCAGTGACATTGTTTTGATAATACTCAAGTGGCTTTCTGGTAGATTCACCAACTGCTTTTAAACCTGCGAAATGAATAACTGTGCCTATTTTGTTTTCTTGGAAGATTTTATTCAGTAAATTTAGATCAAGTACATCACCTTGATAAAACTTCACTGATTTGCCAGTAAGTTTTTCAACTCTACGAAGAGATTCAGGTGATGAATTGCAGAGATTATCAATAACAACAACATCAGCTCCTCTTTCCAGAAGAGCTAATACTGTATGTGAGCCGATATAGCCGGCTCCGCCGGTGATTAGGATTGACATAAGTAGGGTAAAAGATTAGGAGTGCACTATTTAATGTAAGTTTTCTAGGTACCTATTTATAACACTTTCTATGTTAAAAATCTTCATTTGTAAATTTTTTCTTTTCTACTCTCATGTTTTTCTTTACTCCAGGATTTAGTATTAAATATTCAACAGATTCTTTTAATACTAATGAGTTTTTTATAAGTATAAGTAATCCTTTATAACTTATAGTATTAAGTGAAAATAGTTCTACTTCATCTTACTAATCAACCTTCGTGATATTGCTATAAATGGTTTCTCTATTAATAAGTGGGTTAGGTACGATATAAAAATGATTATCAATCCAGTAAAGAAAAATTTCGAGAATCCGCTAATTTTCCGGAAAAAATGTAACTCGGAAAGCAACCGAAACAAAATAAACTGAGTTAGGTAAACTGAGTACGAAATATTTCCAAGCATATTCATGAATTCGCACTTATCGATACCAAAGGTTTTTTCGTACAGTACAAAGGTTGATACCATAAGGAAGGAAATTATTCCCCAATTATTGGGTCCGTGTAGAAGTTTAAATGGTGGCGCAGTACTACCTGATGGAATTAGCCCTCCGGAACAAAGTACGCATACTGATGCTAGGAATATAAATAACAACAAGACCTTGATAAGTTCTGAAACAGGCAGCGTTACATGTTTATGAATTAAGTAAGCGAACATACCATAGATGAAGTCAATCATCATTGGCGACGATAACAGAGCGATGAACGGTCTCTCAATCCCTTCTGGATAGTTCATTGTTCTGTATGCATTTATAGACACCGAACCTGAAAATACTAACTGTAACACGAGCATAGTCGTGAATATCAGAGTTATTCCAGCTACCACTCGATATTTGCGAGATATAATAATTGCAACTAGAAAGAGTATATAGAACATCACTTCATAACTGAGAGTCCATACTGGTGCTAATATATTGTAACCAAAGAACGGTGGGGGTGAGAGGTAGTTGATGTGAAGTGGTAATATCGATTTAATGACGTTATGAAGATTTGGTTCACCGTAATCAGTTATATTCATTTTAATAGCAAGCATCGAACAGATAGCAACGCAGATAAGTATTAATGGGTAAAGTCTAAAGGATCTGCGGATAATGTATTTTAACCATCCATGATGTTCATTTTTTTCTGTTGAAAGGCAGATGACGAACCCGCTGATCACAAAGAAAAGATCCACGCCGAAAAAGAATTGACCAAAAAGAAGATGGCCAATATTTTGTTGTGTATAAACTCCATCAAGTATAGGTGACATGTGAACAAGTAGCACCAGTATGGCAGCCGCACCTCGAAGATATTGAATGGATAAGAGCATTATTAATCCTGTATATATGTATTTAATTGCTCATTGGGTGGCAATGATATATATTTTTTTAGTGATTTGTCGAGAACGTTCAGAATTCTGTGTCACGTTAAAAATATTACAGCGTCATCACGTTTTCAGTCGCCCGTTAAAATAAATGGCTAACTAGGACAATGTCAAATTCCAACTCTGAATGGGCATTGTCCATTTTGCCTGTGCATTCATTAGCCCCAGATAAAGCAGCTTCAACAAATTTTTTTCGTTCGGGAAAGCTCCTTTGGTTTTCGTCAGCTTCCTGAACTGGCGGCGCATTGATTCTATGATTGGTGGTATAAATCACCTTTCTGATACCAGCTGGATAACGAAAATACGCTGACAGATTCACCCACTTTTTGCGTCAAGATTGGGTAACCACTGGATACTGCTCTCCTCATTTGGCTTCTAGGCTGTGTCCTTCAATTAAATAATCGTCTTAAGAAATAAACGGATACAACCTAATTTCACCATAGCTATATAGTTTCTTGCGGTTTTTTCATAACGTGTGCCAATGCGACGATACTCTTTGAGTCGACCAAAACCTCTTTCTACAACATTTCTTCTTCGATAGGTTTCATGGTCGAATTTAACCCGTCCATCTGTTCGGGCTTTTTCGTTTGATTTATAGGGAATTATCACTTTTATTCCCTGACGTTTTAACCGGTTGCGTAATGAGTGGCTGGCGTAACCTTTATCAGCAATCACCGCTTTTGAACGCCGTTTCATAAAACCGTTTTTACGCTGAATACCCAGACCATCCAACAGGCGTATTGCATATTGACTTTCGTGACATTGACCGGCACTGAGTACCACATTCAATGGGTGTCCTTTTCCATCGACCGCCAGATGGATTTTGGAACCATAACCACCCTGAGAGCGACCCAGGCCATGGTCTCCGGTGATATCGGGATGTTTTTTTGGGCGCCCGCCGCACAATGTGCCGCACGAATGTTACTGCCATCCAGTGATATGGCGGACCAATCAACTAAATCTTGCTCATCCAGTATTGACAATAACTTATTGAAAATGAGATTAATTATTCCTGATTTTGACCACCGATTAAAGCGGTTATAGACGGTCCTCCAGGAACCATAACGTTCGGGTAAATCCCGCCAGGGGGCACCGGAACATAGCACCCAAAACATACCGTTGATAACCCGGCGATGTTCAACATAAGGATGTCCTGCCCGTTGAGAATGTTCAGGGGGCAATAAGGGGAGCAGTAACTCCCATGCTTCATCAGGAAGGTCGTAACGAGCCATAACATGTTTTGTCCGAAAGTCAGAGCCAGATGATTATCCTATCTCAATCTATTGCGGGACACAGCCTAGAATTGGACTATTTAATTAAATTGTATAAGTATTAATCAGTAAAGGTAAGCATCTAATGTTACAATCTTACCTTTAGGATTCCATTCTATGATATCTACGCCCCGGAAAACTTTTTCATCCAAAGTAAGTTCAAATTCGATCATTGATTTTGAAGCTTCTGTGAGAATGGATTTTGCTACAAAGGAAAGTTTCTTATGTGAAGAGAAAAGCTGTATCAACATTTCTCGAATACTATCGTCACCGATTAAATGATTGCCAGGATCAATCAGAGAAGCATTACGATCAAACAGTTCCATCACTTCACGTAATGATTTTTTATCAAATGCTTTAATGTAAGCTTCAGTTAAGCTACGTATCGGGCCGGTTGTTTTACGATGACTCATTTCAAAGGATTTTACTGCATGAGCATCATAAAAATTATGATAAACGGAATCGGCCAATGGCCTACACGTTATTTTTTTACCCATCAAAACCAGTTCATTAAGGCAAGAAGAAAGATAAAAGTTACCATCGATAGTACCACCTTTCCTGATAAGGTTTTTAGCAGCTGAAATGAAGTCATTTGCTTTTTTAAAATAATATAAACCAGCAATCGCATTTCGACTGATTGCGTTTTTTTCTGCGGCTTGCACTACATTACCTTCATCATTAATTTTTACAAAAGACCATTTAGGGTGGACAGATTCGAAAGTTAAAACGGCGGAATCTGAATCGCTAGCACGAAAATCATTGACAATCTCCTGGAGATTATCATTTATATAGTGGTCAGCAGACGCGATAATCAGCTCAGAATCAAGGTTTAACTCGTCAATTGCCATAAGGCTGCTACATACTGCCCCCTTTGTAATACCTTGCAATGGAACGATTTTACCTTCTCCATTTGAGATTATATTGATTATGGTTTTGAGACTTAGTTTATTCAGTTTTTCAATTGGAGCGACATATATAATTTTGTATTTCTCTTGTAGAGACGTAAAAATCTCTTGTGAGTATTCTAATAGTGTTCGGTTTGAAACTTCAGTCAAAAGTTTAGGGTAGATGAAATCATTTGAGGTTTCATATAAGTTTTTCCCACTCATAGGAATAATAATATTAATCATTTTTCCACCTCTGGCTTTTCAATCTTATTAATGAAATTTTTGATGTTCTCGTAATTTACATCATAAATAGTTTCGACTTCTAACACATTCGCACTGCTAGCTTTTGCTGCTTTTATTCCATTTTCATTATCCTCAACAATTACACATTCATGAGGTTTTAAGCCTAATTTCGATATTGCAAGATTATACATTTCTGGGTCGGGTTTGCCTTGTACAACATCCTGGTTAGAAATAAAGAATTCTAAATAATTTGATAAGTGAGACTTTTCCATCATAACTTCAATGGAAGTTTTTATGGAGTTAGAAGCGACAGCAAGCTTATATCCTTCCTTATGTAACGAAGCTAACGCAAACTCATGATGAAACATTGGCTTGCAAAGGTTATGAATAATATCCATTGTATATTGCTGTTTCATTTCATTAATAAACCCGTGTAAAGACGGCGATAATCCCTTGTCTTTACTTAGCATTATCAATTTGTCTCTTGTAGGTAAACCATCATATGTAGTTAAATGTTCTTGCCTTGTTATTTCCAGGCCAAAGAGACCTAATGCTTTGTTTAAGGCATCATAATGCCAATCCTTGGCATCAATTAGTACTCCATCCATATCGAAAATAACAGCTTTAATTTTTTTATTCATAAGAAAAACTCCGTTGCATCTTCAGGCAGATCAGTACAAAGAATTAAATTTCGATCACTAATAAGATTGTGGGGGAAAGTTTTATATTTCTTCCATGATTCAATGTGGTTTCGATGGTGTAACTCTGGAGAAACTATGCAAACTTTTTTGCCTGAAGATAAAAACTTATTTAATAGATCAGCGGTAACGAGATCTTGACTAAAGCCGTCGAGCCAAATCCCTTCAGCACGATCATATAAAGAATTTATTGACTCATACTCGCTATATCTAGCGAATGTTGAGAGCCCTAAAGAGAAATACCCAAGCATATCAGGTATAGACATATCGAAGAAAAAGTAATTTGAAAGATTCTCTTGCTCAAGGATCAATCTCACCTTTTCTTGTAACCCGTCAGCTTTTACATTTAAAGCTAATGTTCCGTTATTATTACCAATATTTTTTTTATAAATAGAAATAAACTCTTTGAAGGTAATACAATCCGAACTTGCGATATCATGACTAATAACTAATTCACCTTTATAATCACGGATATCTGTTTCAGTTCCGAAACCTAGTGAGAAAGAACGTTCGAAAGCGGTTGCAGTATTTTTTTCACGTTCAGAAAACCAATAACCACGGTGGGATATAATTTCCATACTTATCTCCGATTCATCAACCAATTAAACTATCGTAATAATCAAAACCTTCATTGGTTTTTCCATCAAATGTCTTTTTCCCGTGTTCAAGAATTATAACTTTTTCACATATTGATGAAATTTGGTTTTTATCATGGCTAACAAATACTATTGTTTTACCCTGTTTTTTTATTTCATTTATTTTATTGATACATTTACTTTGAAAGTTAGCATCGCCAACCGATACAGCTTCATCAATAACAAGAATATCTGAACTGAGACTGACACCAATTGAGAATGCTAATCTTAAATACATCCCGGATGAATAGTATTTAACCGGAGTTTCGATGAACTCGCCAATTTCAGAAAATTCAACGATATCGTCAAACTTTTGCTTAACCTGCTTCCTACTCATCCCCAAGATCGCACCAGAAAGGTAGATATTTTCATATCCAGATAGATCCTGATGAAACCCTGCTCCTACCTCGAGAAGACTTGAAAAATTACCACAAATGCATATTTTCCCAGTGGTTGGTAAAATGATCCGTGTCATCAATTTCAGAATAGTTGACTTTCCTGCACCATTTTTCCCCATTAGACCAACTGAAGATCCTTCTTCAATATGAAAACTAACATCATCTACAGCGGTAAACTGTTCTCCACGATCAACTCTATTTTTTCTGAATGAGAATAAATCTTTTAAGGAATCATGATTCCGATGTGTGTCATAGATTTTAGATACTTTGTCGAACCTAATCATTCGAGATCTACCACTTTCCTTTCATTATAGATAAAATACATTCCCCCAAGTACAGCTACCAGAACTGATGCAGTGAAGGTAATTGCGATACTCGGTACATCATTCCCTCCTAAGAACCCATAACGCGCTAGCTCAATAATATGAACAAGAGGGTTTATTTGATAATAGAATTGATATTCATCGGGAATAATACTTGCAGTATAGACAATGGGAGAAATATAAAAAAGAATTTGCATAAAAAGAGGTATAAAATGTCTAAAATCTTTATATCTAACCTTTAAAATAGACATAAAACAACCTAGTCCCCATGCAAAAAGAATGGTTGTAAATACTGCAACAGGTGTGATTAACAATAGTTTTGTTATATTTATATTAACCTTCAAGTAAATCAAAACCGGAATAAAAAAAACAAAGGCAATAATAAAATCGACAACAGCTACAAAGGTACTGGATAAGCCAAAAACTATCCTAGGGAAATAGACCTTTTTAATTAAATGTATATTGTTTATTAGCGAGTCACTAACAGAACTCATACATGCTGAAAAAAAATTCCAGTATATGATACCTACAACTAGAACAGCTGAATAGGGTGCGGCATATTCTGGTGTAGGGACTCTAACTAACAAACCAAAAACAACAGCAAATAAAATAAAGTTAGCAAGGGGATTAATGACAGCCCAGAGCCAGCCTAATGATGTTTGTTTATATCGAACAGAGAAATCTCTTTTCACCAATTGCAAAATAATATATCTTGAGTCAATTATCTCTCTGAGCGAAGTTTTACTCTTTTTCGAAGATACAATTCTTGGCATTTACCTAGCCTCTTTTACGGAACATTCTTACAGCGAAATTACGTACAAACGGAATCTGAAGCAGCCATGTCCTGAAAAAAAAATAAAAATACATTAATCGTGTAACAGCAGCTTTAAAATAAATAGCTTTCCTATTAATTCTAAAATAATTCAAATTATAATAATTATATAGAAACTTCCAATCATTGGTGGTATACACACTGTATCGCCCTTTACTATTGTAAATGATTTTATGCTTCGGCCAATGGAAATTTAATTCGGCTGCAGAAAATGGAATAAAATTATTCACATAATACTTCTCAGATAATTGTATTATCTGTTCATTATAGCACCCATTCCCGTTATAAACAGGCGCCCCTCTAACCTTACTAATACATTGAGTCCAGATATATTGTTCCGGTACATATTTCATTAAAGAATGGAAACAGTTTCGAGAAAAGCTCCCGAAAATTGAGGAATCTGCATATGGGGCATCAAAAAGACTCAGTAGATCGTCTTTATTTCCGGCAAGGCATATGTCTCCGGGATGAAACAAATATGGTAAATATCCTCTTGCATCTCTGGAAAATAATGAACAATTGACGATATAATTTTTAAAAACTTTATATCGTGTATCTCTGAATATATTAAATCTACTATTCGAGACTGACCTTAATAATCTTATAATTTGGTCATCATCGAAATAAGAATCAGTTCTTATCTTTATGACATAAAGATTATTACAATGTTGTATTCCAGCTTTTGTTGAAACAATCATTCTGTTAATATTTGATGATACTTTACCATCACTAGATGTTATAGTTCCCGGATCTTTATTATAAATGAAACTAATATTATTCTCTTTAGCAAGAAGAGCCAGTTTATTGGATTCATAATCATCTAATTGCCATGTTGATACAATAAGCTCCGACGACGGAAATGTTTTCCTCACAGCAAGAATATTACTGATAATTTCTTGATCGACTTTCCCTCCTTTTAATAGGGAACCTTGCATAACGATTGAAACATTATTTTTAACTAATTCAGTGCAGCTCATAGTTTATATTTAAATATTCGTTTACCATATAAAATTAGTAAATCCCTATATATGAATATAAATAAAGGGGCGTTCATTTTGAAAGCGTCTCTTGTATTATAAATAAAGGAATAGTTATTTAAACAATTTAACTAAAAAAGATAATTTACTGTAGACTAGGGATCCCCAGACCCATTGAGCATTTTCATCTAACTGGCGCATTGTTTTTAAGATATTTAAATTAAGTGATAATTTTTGGACTAATGGAACAAAATCGTCATCTTCTTTTCTATCTAAACTAAAACTAGCATCCTTTATCGTATTAACAAACTTATAGTCTGGCTTATTAACAAAATTAATCATGTTTTCCGAACTAACCACCGATATATCATTTGCAGTCAAGCACCATTTATTGATTACTTCAGTATAAGCATCTACAGCTGATAATAATATATTTCTTGAAGTATTATTCAACTCTAATGTCTCATATGACACATCGTGATTGTCCTCAAGAGAATAATTTTTTATCAAGAATTCAATTAAACTATAAGACCCAAAGAAAGCTGTAGCATCATGATAGCCGAAGTATTTATGGGCGTGTGGGTAATGTTTCGCAAGTTCATGAATACGACCGTCAACACCATAGTAAATACCATGACATTCAACATCCAAACTCTTTTCATGGATGTAAGAACCGATATCCTTCTGAGTTGTCCCTCCCCAGCCAATATCGACTACGGCCATTTTTCCTGCCTTGAAAAACCCAATTAGTGATAATTCATCAAGAACTTCCTGTCTGCGTTTTTCAAGGATAGGTTGATATTTTTCCTTGAAGTTATCTATAAACTCTTTGCTGTCAATATTCGATTTAGCCCCAGTACCTACATGCTCTTCTACTATTTGTTTTGATACACCATATGCGCCCAAAACAAAGGAAACCGAAAAAGTATCAGGAGCACCAACTTTATATGCTCTTTTAATAACCTTATAAGGATCGAATATATCACTCAATGGGGCAGATTTCCTACGTGGCATTTTTAGTTTTATTAATTCAGGTAATTGAATGCCATTAAACATTGCTGCCTTATTTGCAAGGCGTTGGATTAAGTCACAGAAAATTGTACCGTCTCTTTCAAGAAAATAGATTCTTTCTATGTTATTCAGATATGAATATTGAATTATATGATGGGAAAAAGATATAAAATCAAAACTTACATTTTTGTAAATATATTTTGAAACCACTTCTTCATACTTATTTGTCCGTTGTATTTCTGCCATAATTATTTTACGTAATAATTTTCTATTAGATGGCAGATTAGACTTTTTCAGCCTTCGGAAGAGATCATGATCATCGTTGAGCCAAAGGCTATATATTCCACGTCTACGAGGAGCAATAGCATCGGAATGTAAATTATCCCCAACGTGAAGGATCTTTTTATTCCTAAACTCGTCCTTAATTAGATCAAATAAGCGGCCAGAATGCTTTGTTACCATGAAACTTGAAGATACATAAACATTATTAAAATAATTAAGAAGACCTTTCTTTAAAAGAATATATTTAATATCTTCCGTAGAGAAATATATATCCGATGTTGCTATTATCACTTTACCAGAAGCTTTTATTTTTTCTAATAAATCATCAACGCCTTTTGCTACATAAAGAGTTTCAATTTCTCTATTAAGTTCATTGCTAACTATTGCTTCAGAGTTTTTTTGTATATCATCTTCTTTAAGGCCAATTTTTGTTAAAACTTGAATAATTACATCATTTATTACATACTCATACTCTAGTCCTTTTTTCCTATTATTCTCATAATATTCATTTACTGTTTCCTGCCTAACTCTGTTAAACAAATCAGCTGTGATATCTATTCCTTGTTTTTTTAGAAGATATTCAGCAAAAATACCTGTTTGAGCTAAGGGAACATATACGGGTTCAACGTACCTTCTAAGCAAAGTATCGAAAATATCAAAACTTATTACATCATATCCATTTATATGATTCAGTAATTCACTAATATTTTTAATGGCTTTCTTATCTTTTTTTACGATATTACCTTGCTTACCAAGATTTGGAATATTAACAAGTTTTCTCTTAAACTCTTCCTTATAACGTCTGACATAAATGTTATTTTGTATTGGCATGGTTATACGATTAATGTATTTAATTCTAGTCAGCAATGACAAAGAAATAATACCATATCTAACGATTTTTTTCGTACTGCTCTTCAATTTAGTTAAATTTAAAAGACTATTCCTCGAACGCTCATCAGCAGAATGGGCAATTTTTTCATCCGCATGATAATATTTATTATAATCTTGTAACCATACTTTATATCTATATAAACCATTCCAAACAAAGTCATCTAATAGTCTTTGCTTAATATGGCCTTTAAGTTCAAATCCCCAGATAGATTGATCTAAAAATACGTAGTTATCACAAATATATCTTTCTGATTCCTCTTGCAAAGAATCAGTAATGAATAGCCTATGAGGCCAATAAATTTCTTTTCCTGCCTTTCTCAGACAAGATATAAAGATATGTTGTTCCGGTGTATATCTGCTCAACATATGCGTATAAACATCTAAACACGGTTTATCTAAGTATTTAAAATATCGGGAGTCATCAATAGCATTTAGAGGTATATCATATAATTTTATTAAATCAGATGTATTACCAAATAGTATTATATCACTTGGTTGAAATAACTGTTTTGTGATAGCAGAATCACTTCCTGCATATTTTTTGGCATAAACAGCTGACGCTACAATTCGAGAATCAAAGATAGAATATTCAGAGTTTCTTTTATTATAAAGATTGAAATAATCTAGAAAATCTTTTTTAAATAAAACTGTATCAGTTCGAATTTTTAAAGTGTATTTCCTTGTAGCCTTTTTTAGCCCCTCAATAGTCGTAACTATTTGTCTATTAGTATTATCATATATGCCAAGAAATTCATCATAATAAACAGCGCTAATGGGTTTATTTTTAACGAGAATATCTACATCATACTCTTCTTTTAAATTAGTATCATTCCATGTACTTAAAATCAATTCAGCATCAGGGAACAAATCCCTCAATTCTGACAGACACTTTTCAGTCCATGTAATCTGTTCCTTATTATAAATTCCGCTATTTATTTGACCTTGGACTACGACAGAGATGTCTCGACTGTTTATCATAAAACATATTATCTCAAGAAAATGTTGTAAATTACATTATGCCAGCAGTTAGATTTAAAATGAGACTGCCTTTTTAAAAATATGTTCACAACTCTTAAAAAAATCTAGATCAGTGGGTGTACCCAGACCATACATTCCATTGGCTTCTGAACCAACGTTATAAATACCAATTTTTGCGTTATCTAATTCATACATATACGTATAAACTGGAGCTACATAGAATTCACCATTGCTGAGTTCATTCCGCTCAATCATAGTCTTAACATGCCGACAAAAATCAGAGCCCTTCTTATAATTATAAATGCCGACAGTAGCCTCATCAGACACAACTTTTTTTTCTATAACATCAGTCACATAACCAGCATCATTAATTTTCGCAAAAGACCACTTAGGATCGTCAGCTTTCATCGTCATAATGAGCCCATCAAGATTTTTTGATTGCATGCAATCTAAATAATCATTGATATCGATATCAACCCACTGATCAGAGTTAGCAATCATTAGTGGCTCATCGTTATTTATCAAATGTTCACTACACATTACCGTGCATGCCGCACCTTCTGTTATACCATTTATGCCAATGATTTCACACCCAGGAGCCATGCGCAGTAGCTCCTGCTTATAATTATACTTATCAAGATGTTCTTGCTGACAAATAAAAGTAAATCGGTGCTCGCATTTCGGTTTAAGGTTATTAATAACAACCTCAATCATTCTTTTATCACCAAGAGGAATTAATGGCTTCGGATCAGCATACCCTTTTTTAGAAAAACGACTCCCACGACCAGCCATTGGAACAACAATATTTAACACTTAAGTATCTCCTTTAAGATATTTATCATTTAATGCCCCAGGTAATTTAACGACAGCGGTTACTGTATCTTCAAGTGCTTCAAAATCTGTAAATTCACCAGGAGATATTTTAACAATATCACCGGCTTTTACTTCTGCACCTGCCATCTTTGCCCGACCAGATACAATTACTGTTATCTCAGTTGCGACTTTGTGACAATGTGCACTCTCTCTCTCTCCAGTAGTAAAATGTTGAACGGCAACCTCAACATTCGTGGTTTTATATAAGGTTGGTTCAAAACCACCGACGAACCAGCCCTTGACCATATCCTCTAATCTGGAAATTTCCATGAGTATCCTTTCTTAATTGATTCTAAGATATTAATATACGCTACCGCCCCTGGCTCTTCAGCTACCAGTGCACTGTGCACGAAGGTCGACGATTTAGTTTAAGTAAAGGCCAAAAGAGAATCAGTTTGGTTCTAACAAAAAGTAATGGGGGATAAGATTTTGTAACTAGTTGGGGGGAGATTAGACTGTAAACTTATCTGGGTCAAGCTTAACAGCCAACTTGTTTAACTAATTGGTAGAATACAGTTAGTTGAAATCTGTATTACTGCTCATGGAATGGCGGTTAGATCTTACCAACAACGTACTATGATGCCTTGCTTTTCAACAGGTTTCCTGCTATTCCATTCGCCTAGGGATGTAGCAGTATTTCCGTGATATCTATTCGGTAGTAATGATTAATTGTGACATCATGCTTATTTAGCATTGTGGTTAGTGAGATAACAATGCCCCTATCCTTTGACCAAAATATAGGTAAATCCAGCGGTGATTGTTGTTTAAAAGTGAGGGAAGGAGAGAGTGGTTGGTGTAGGTTCGAGAATACTTGGCGATATATTCTTGATAGCCAGTAGAGCCTTAGTGATTTTCTTTAACGATAACATTAAAACGAACTTAAACTTGCTACGAATAGAATCGTACTTATTTAAGTGTTAAAATCAATTTTTTGATATTAAGTGGATTTACAGCCGTCAGGAATGAGCCAGCGGAGACGCCTACACATAGGAGCAATAGATTTATAGAGATGGGTTCATCTACCAGCAAACAAGCAAAGATGACTGCCCAGATAGCGTAAGTGATGTTCAAACTCATAGCACGGATGGGTTGAAGTATGCTGATTGCTTTGTAGTAGAAGAGATACGATAGCGTGGCGACCAGAGAAGTGAAGAATAATAAGGAGTATAATTCTATATTTGAAAAAATATGTGTAACTCTAGGAAAAGAGTGAACGAGTAATATGATAATGATTAAGTAGCCTATGGAGGATGATAATTGTCTTATAAAATAAGCAATATCAGCAGGTATATCTTTATTCATGCCATAAGAGCTGATAACAACTTCGGAACTCCAGCCTAGTGCGCATATAAAAGCGAAAAGAAAGCCTATCCAGCCAGATATTGTCTGAGTTAATGCTGAGTAACCTAGTATCATAGTACACACAACGGCTAATATTAATCCCAATATGCCGATAAGGTGGATACGATCTTTAAGTAGAAAAAAAGAAATTAACGCGCCAATAGCAGGGTAAGTGGCTGAAATAGTTGCTGTGTAGCTAATGCCAATGTATTGAATAGCTAAGATATAGCAAGACATGCCCATTGGGCCGCCAAATATGGCCGCTAGTACGATTATTCCGTTTTTCTTGTTCTTGGGGATAAGGCATATCTCTTGGTACTTTCCTTTAATTAAAAGATATATAAACATATATCCGCATGAAATCATATCATTCAGGAAAGCAAGTACGATGGGAATAAAAAAATAAGAGGAAAGTGCAGTGTTTTTTAGTAATAATGCGAAAAGTACGCCGCTTAGTCCCCAGAAAATACCGGAGAATAGTCCATAGGCATTGGCTGTTACTTTACGGCTTGTGAACATAGCTATTTGGATACTTTTTCATAAAGTTATAGGCTCCAAGAGGCTAGCTCCATAATTTCCAGATGTTTAACCATTTTCCTTTTTTGAGGGAAAAACTGAAGTAAGTATAATGCATATGATATAGCTAATGATGAGGTTTTATTGGCTTGCTATTTTAATTTTTTGAATTATAGGATTTCTAATTACTCGTATGTTAAGAATTTCATAGAATTGTTGTTTATCAAGAAAGCCAATGTCGGTAATATGACTTGTCTATTTAGCTTGTTGGAAAGCTTAGATGTTATTTTAAAAGGTCGTAAATGTAATCTTTAGGATGAAAATCAATGGGAGCATTAATAAGGATCTGCCTAATATTTTCAAAATCGTAATTTTCACAAGATGTTTTTAAGTCATTTAATAACGGATTTAATTTATCCCAAGTCAGAAAAACTTCATTAGCTGTCATGATTCTTGGGTGATTGGTGCCAGAGACGTTATCACCAATTAATAACTCTTCATAAAGTTTTTCACCGGGCCTTAATCCGGTAATTTTGATTTCAATATCGCCATGAGGATTGGTTTCATCTTTCACTGTCAGTCCTGAAAGATGAATCATTTTCCGGGCAAGATCATAAATTTTTACTGATTCTCCCATGTCCAGAACAAAAACATCACCATTATTGCCCAGTGCTCCTGCCTGGATAACTAATTGGGCGGCTTCTGGGATCGTCATGAAGTAACGGGTAATCTCTTTGTGGGTGAGGGTTATCGGTCCACCACTTTTTATTTGTTTCTCGAACAGGGGGACAACGGAACCGGATGAGCCAAGAACGTTGCCAAAGCGAACCATTGAGAATTTTGTATGGCTGTTCTCTTTAGCAAAGGCTTGTAATATCAGTTCTGCAAATCTTTTTGTCGCGCCCATTGTATTTGTCGGGCGGACAGCTTTGTCGGTAGAGATTAATACAAATTTGTCAACTTTTTGATTGATTGCTACTTTGGCTAGTGAGAGGGTGCCAAAGATATTGTTATTAATGCCCTCTATGGTATTCATTTCTACCAGGGGAACATGTTTATATGCCGCAGCGTGGTATATGGTATTAATGTTAAATTTATTGATTATCCTATTTATTTTGTCTGAATTTTTTATGTCACCTAAAATCGCAGTAATCGTTATATTTAGATCTCTGTCCGAATTTATCTTTTGTAACTCTTTTTCTATTGAGTAAAGGCAATATTCGGTTAATTCAAATAAGACTAGTTGAGAGGGTGACTGAGTAATGATTTGTCTGCATAACTCTGATCCGATGGAACCGCCGGCACCGGTAATAAGAACGTTTTTGTTTTTGATATTTTTATTGAGTAAACTTTGTAATGGGTTTACTTGTTCTCTTCCCAGTAGGTCGTTAATAGAAACGCGTTTCAGTGAGTTTATTTGGGCTTTTCCTTCAACCAGATCATTGAAACTTGGGATGGTGAGGATTTCACAATGTTCTTTTTGGAGTTTTTCAAGTATTTTTTTTCTATTAGATATTGATGCACTGGGTATGGCTAATAATATTTTCTTTATATTATATTTTTCTACTAAAATCGTTATCTTCTCTGGAGGGAAGACATAAACCCCATGAATCGATAAATGATGTAATTTGTCATTGTCATCAACAAAAGCAATCGGGTTAAATTCTCTATGTTCTCTTAATATGGGTAAGAGTTGCCTACCAGATTCTCCTGCTCCGTATATGATAACAGGAGCGCCTTTATATTTTAGTAAATTACGTAGCGTTCTATAGACAAATCTTGTACCGCAGAGTGAGATAACCAGAAAAGAGAAATAGATAATCGGTACCGTTCTGGGCAAAAATGCTTGTTGGTATAAGGAAATTGCAGTTAATAGTAGAGTAGATAGAAATGAACCAATAATGGCCCATTTCAATATACTCATGTTGACATATTTTAATATCGATCGATAAAAGCCAATTCTTAAGAAAATGAATAGCGTGAAAGGTATGGTGAATATAATCGTTAACCAATGTTGTAAGCTGTAGATAGGTACTTCTCTATCAAGGCGTAGCCACATGCTTAGCCAGTATGAAATAATGATGATAAATATATCTACAATCAGAAGAACGATGGTTTTGATTAATCTATCTTGATTGAAAAACATTCTCTTGTTCATCATGGTTAATTACCTAAAAACTACTTTGTAAATGGTTTTAAAAATAATCTTCAGGTCATGGAAAAATGACTTTTTATCTATATATTCTAAGTAGTACTTAGCTTTTATCGGCATAATAATGTCGATATAGGCTTGATGAGGATCTTTATATTGACTCAATATCTGATTTTCATCGATCATTTCTATGGAAGCCAAATCTGTTATGCCGGGTTTTACCGATAATATTTTGTTTCTGACATCATCTGGATATTTGTCCATAAATTGTGGGACTTCGGGTCTTGGCCCGACTAAGCTCATTTTGCCTCGAACAACATCAATGAGTTGAGCTAGTTCATCAATTTTATATTTGCGTATGAATTTTCCAGAATTGGTAATACGGAGATCATTACCGATAGTGAGTTGTCCTTTTTGCTCTGATCCAGTGGTCATGCTCCTAAATTTGTGAATATAAAAATCGTGATTATATTGGCCTACTCGTTTTTGTCGGAAAAAAATGGGTCCTGTCGAATCCATTTTTATCCAGATGGCAATAGTTATTAAGATAGGGAATAATAGAGTGAGTCCAATGAGAGAAGAAATAAAATCAAAAAGCCTTTTTATCGCTAAATAATATGTCATCATTTATGCCAAGATCTCTTTAATTGTTTTGATAACGTAGATTTGGTCTTCTTTTGTCATTTTTGTATATAAAGGGATGGAGATAATTCTTTTAAAATTTTCTTCTGCGACGGGAAAGTCGTTTTCATTAAGAGAGTAGGTGTTTTTCCAGATGGGTTGTTTATGCAGTGGAATAAAATGGACAGAGCAGCCGATGTTTTTTTCTGCCATTTTTATGATAAAGTCATCTCTGGATATTTTGACTTCATTATTTAATCTAATGGTATATAGATGCCAGGCGTGTTGGCTATTAGGCTCTTTAGGTTTAGTCGGTAAGATAATGGGCAGATCTTTTAATTCATTGTCATAGAATTTAGCCATTTCCTCTCTTTTCTTGTGAAAAGTGTCTATTTTCTGTAATTGGTGGATGCCGATGGATGCACAAATATCTGGCATATTATATTTATAGCCCGGCTCAATCACTTCATAATACCAGGCAGGTATTTTAGATTGATATCTATCAAAGGCGTCTTTGCTAATGCCGTGGAGGCGCATTATTTTTGTTCTTTTTATGATATCTGGATGTCTGGAGACTAGCATGCCACCTTCCGCTGTTGTCATGGTTTTATTCGCATAGAAGCTGAATACAGTGACATCGGTATCTAGAGTGCCAATTTTTTTTCCTTTATATAAAGTCGGAAATGAGTGGGCGGCATCTTCAACTATTCGTAGATTAAATTTTTTAGCTATCGCAATGATGGTATCCATATCACAGGATAAACCTGCAAAATGCACCGGCATAATGGCTTTAGTTTTGGTGGTTATGGCTTTTTCTATTGCTATTGGATCAATATTCAGGCTATCAGGTAAGGAATCAACAAAAATGGGATGAGCCCCCAGATAACGGACAACTTCTGCTGTCGCCGTAAAGGTATAGGTAGGAACGATGATTTCATCACCCGGCTGAATACCAATGGCTTCCAATGCTAAATGCAATCCTGCCGTTGCTGAATTTACCGCAATGGCTTCAACATCAGACCCTAAATATTGGGCAAAATCTTGTTCAAATCTTCTGGTTTTAGGCCCGGTGGTTATCCAACCGGTTTTAAGTGAGTCAATAACCTCATCAATTTCAGATTGTCCAATTTCAGGTAATGCAAAAGGAAGGAATTTATTATTCATGATTGATGATTGCCTTTATGAAATTGTCTGCTAATACGGAATAAGCGTGATTTTCTAAAGCATAAATTTTGCCTCGTTGCCCCATTTGGCTTAATTCGTCAGTTGATAATTCACTGAGTTTTAATAGGGCCTGAGCAATGTCTTTTGGCTTTCCTGATTTAACGGTAATACCGCAATTCACGTCAGAAACGGGATCATTACCTGCATCAATCGCACATAAAATGGGTTTTCCCGCCATCATATAATCAATAAGTTTATTAGGGCTGATGCCAAATCTGAATAATGATTGTTTTTGTAGTCCTATATAAGCAATGTCAATTTTATTGAGTAATGTCGGTATTTGATTTTTGGGGATCGGATCAAAGAATATAACGTTATTTGTTCCTAGTAATTGAGATTCTTTTATTAAGTTATCCTTTTCAAGGCCCGTGCCGACTAATAAGAATGTCATCGGTTTATTATGAAGAAGTGAAGCGGTTTTGAGTAGTTTTTCTAGCGCATTTGGATGCCCGTGAGCTCCGCTATAGCATACAATTTTATGTCCTCTATTTTTTTCGGTTGCAATAAGCTCTTCTAGTGAACTGTTTAATGGAGTAAGTTGATTTATCCAATCTTCTACAACCACGCCATTAGGGATAATATGTAATTTGCTGAGCCCTAATCCATGTGTTTTCGTATGTTCTTGTACATTAGGCAGCATGGAAATGACCACATCAGGATATTTATAAGCCGCGTTTTCCGCGAGTTGACATAATTGAATAAATGGATGTTTAGGTGACATTCCTCCTAATTCTATGGGGGAAAGAGGCCATAAGTCATGGATTTCAAAGACCAGTTTGGCATTAGCTTTTTTGGCGAGACGTTTTGCAATCCATATATCCATCGGATATGTACTTGAAGCAATGACAACATCAGGTCGATATTTTTTGACTAAGTTATGGCTATCAAACCAAATTTGTCGTAAAAAAGAGAAAATATTTTTGACTCTGGATAATCCATTTCCGTTATAGCTCGGGGTGGGATACCAGATATATTCTAATCCGTTAATATTTTCGGTGGTTTTTTTATTGTCTATCAGTTTAGGTTGTTTTGTTCGGACATGAGAATAAGAGGCTGCGAGTATCGTAATATTATGTCCCGATTTAACCCATTCTTGCCCTAAATGATATGGACGAAATTCCATACCCAGGTCCGGCGACCCGGCATAATGGTTTATATAGACGATATTCATAGTAATGTTTCTAATTCGTCAGCAATTCTTGTTGCAGCGATACCGCCGCCATACATGGATTGAACCGAGCCTATATCTATACCCATCATGTCATGAACTGATTGGGTTATTTTGCTACTTTCAGCCTCTGAGAGTTTGTTGACGCCTGCGGCAATTAATTCTACCCATTCAGTTTGATCTCTCACGGTGATACAAGGTTTTCGGAAGAAGAAAGCCTCTTTTTGAAGTCCGCCGCTATCGGTAATAATCAGGGCGGTGTTTTTGAGTAACCAGATCATCTCTAAATATCCCACTGGCTCAATTAAATGGACATCTAAATGCAAGCCGTATTGTGCTAACATTTTTTTAGTTCTTGGATGAATTGGTATTACAACAGTAGCAATTCTTCTGTGTATATCATTCAATGCGTTTACTATTTCAGTTAAACGTGCCTGATTATCGGTATTTTCAGCACGGTGAAGTGTGGTTAATATGAAGTTTTGTATCGAATCCAGCCCATCAGGTTTTTTGGCTGTTTGGCTGAAATATAAAGCGGCATCTTCCATTACATCGCCGACTTTTCTGATATGAACGGGTTTTGAATTGAAGCCTTCTTCTTGTAGATTATTGACGGCGGTATCTGTTGGGCAGAAGAGAATTGAGCTGACATTATCGGTTAATATTCTATTGATCTCTTCGGGCATCTGCATATTAAAACTGCGTAGACCGGCTTCAACATGGATAATGGGAATATGTAATTTAGATGCGGCTAATGCGCCCGCTAAAGTCGAGTTTGTATCACCATATACCATGACGGCATCCGGTTTTTCTGTAATAAGGGCTTTTTCAACTTCGATTAGCATCTTTCCGGTCATTTCACCGTGCGAGCCGCCATGAATATTGAGAGTGTAATCCGGTTTGGGAATGGCTAATTCATTAAAAAATATATCGGACATATTAGTATCAAAATGTTGACCGGTATGAATGATAATTTCTTTAAATTTATTATGATTTTTTAAAGCGCGAGATACTGGGCTTGCTTTAATGAATTGCGGTCTGGCGCCTAATACGGTAATGATTTTTTTCATATCGATTAACGTCCAATTTGTTGATAAAATTTAGTTAGTTTATTTTGTTCAATATCCCAGTTGTATTTTTCATTGACTGCCAGAAGCCCATTATTACCCATTTCTTCTGCTATATCAGGGTTATTTGATAAGTAATCTATCGCATCAGCGATTTCCTTAGGGTTTAATGGATCGACACAAATACCACAATGATTTTTGACAACAATATCTTTCCATAATGGGAAATTTGAAGCGATAACGGGGATGCCGGCACTCATATATTCGAATATTTTATTGGGTTGGGCATCAATATGATTGGGTAGTGGGTGGTATAGAACGATACCCGCAATAGATTTAGATAAAAGCTCCTTGGTTTCTATGCGATTTAAAAATCCCAGTGCGTCTATTTTGTGCCAATTTTTCATGCTCTTTGTTTTAGTCTCTAAATCTTTATCTGAAAAATTGCCCGCTAATTTCATTGTTGTATTCGTCGTGAGGTGAGAGAGGGATTCAACCATCTCGGCTATACCTCTGATGTCGGAAATGCCGCCGACATAGCAGACTTGTTTTTCTTTTTCATGCCAGTTGGCGTTCTTGTTATGTAATTCACCTAATATGGGATAATTATTAATGTCTAGGGTATTGTTATTGAGTTTTAAAAATTTGTCTCTTATTGATGGGGTGGCCGTAATAATGCCATCAAATTTAGCCGCAGCATATTTCTCGTAGAGGGCGAATAATTTAGAGACAATAATCTTAGTGAATTTATTTAAATAGGGTTTGCTGAAAATTTGTTTAGGGACATCTTCATGGGCATCAAAAATGACTATTTTACCGCTCTTTTTGAGTTCTAATCCGATAGGGATGAGTTCCGGATCATGGAAATGATATAAATCAGCGTCTAATTCTAATGCTTTTTTATAAACTTTATCGGTTGTTTTAAAGATTCTATTTAATCGACCGGGTAATGTGCCGACATCAATGATAGCAATATTATTCTTGACTTCATTACCTTTACCATCTGCGACAATAAGGGAGACCTCATATTCTTGTTGTAAGGCAGAACACTCTTTTAGGAAAATACGGATGTCGAAACGCGAATGTACCGAGGTCATATGTGTGATTTTCATAAGGATATTTTGTTAGTTTTCGTAGGGAATAAAAATAATAATATGCTTAATGCCAGCAGCCCATAGGTCAGTAGTAATGCTGTAATCGCTGAGTTTGATATCGTGTATACGAAGGGTAAATAGAGTGTTGTTGAAAATTCAAATGGAACCTTTTTTGAGCACAGGTTCATTGCAAAGATTAATATATTAAATATAAAAAAGTTTATGAGTAAACCCAGTGTGCCGTATCTGGCGATACCGTCGCCAATAAAGCCGGTATTAGCCGATCCTGAGGTACCATAATAGATTTGAGAAACGATTTGAGGCGCCTCTGTTGTAAACTCGCTATTGTTGTTGTAGATATAATCATAAAAGTAATAGGTATTTAATGTCGGTGTGAAGAATACTCTGCGTAGCCAATGTATCAGTGGATCATAAAAATCGAAAATAAAATATAATACTCCGGCGGTAAGGAATAAATAGAGAATGATGTTTATCACCGAATTACTTATCGATTTTGTTTCTTTTATATAGAAGAATAAAATAATAACGGCGAGATTCATAAATGCTATGCTTTTTAATCCTGAAGAGCTGTAGATTAAATAGGAAATCAAAATGCTTATTGTAATGAGGATATATCTAATCGGACCTCTGAGATAGAGTGAAGCTAATAGGAGTAATGGTGAGATAACATATCCCCCATTGGTGATGATGTACATCGTGAGTAGTGGTGTGTTGTCTTTAAAGTGCTGTCTCACGGAATAAACTTTAAATATATTAGGGGGTATTAAACTTAATCCAGGATTGCTCATGACGAATAACAGTACAATAATACCACATCCTATTATCAGTATTTTATATAAGTCCCACGGGATTTTTAGTTTCGGCATGGTTATTCTATCTATTATCCGAAAAAATAATATCGATGAGAAAAATAATATGTTTATTGTGCATACGAAAATGATTGAATAGACAGAAGCTGAATTAATCAGTGGGAATATAATGGATACCGGTATAATGTAAGTGATATAGATTAACCATAAAAAAACCATCACGGGGTTTTTCTGGTTGTTGAGTAAAATGAGCGGTAAAAATGATATCCAACAGAAAAAAATACTTAAGTAACCCTGTGGGGTAATATTATAGCCTCTTACCTCATGGAATGTGTCTAATATAAGCACTGAATTCAGGTAGATAATAACCTGATAGATAAATATTTTCAGGATTATTTTAATATTATTTTGCATTTTTGCGGATAAAGAAGTAAATGAGTGATAATATTAAGATAGACAGGAGATACATCGTGATAAATTGATAGTATGCCCAACTCGCAGGGCCATGTTTTATGTAATAATATCCGCTATTAGCGGCGGATTTATTCCAGTTATTATATAAGTCTATTATTTCTTTATTTTTAAAATTTTGATTTCTTTCTATCAGATCTTTTAATAGAAGGGTATGGATTTTATGATATTTAATGTTACTTGGATTGCCAATTAAATCATAGCTGGACCATTCATTCTTTATGTCGAACTTAAATATATTATGGCTGATTGATTGATATAATTTATCGGCTGTTCTGGTATTTTCATCTGTATTTAAATAATTTTCAAAGGACTCAATGCCATAAGTAGAATAGATCATGCCGTTTAATACAAAAGCCAATTGGTCTGAATTGGCTTGAGGATCAACATATTCTTCAATCCACAGCATATTGTCTAATGTGGTTAAACTGCCGCCTTTATGGATAGGTGCTAGTGATGATTGGTAGAGTAATTTCGACGTTAGCAGATATTTATCATCGCCAAAATGGTCATAAGCTCTTAATAACAGAATAATGGCATAGGCATCTGTTAATCCTGACCACCAGGGGGCAGAGAGTTTATTGTTTTTGTAGCCTTTATATGACCAATCAAAATCATATAAGTAATGACTTTCACCATGAAATAATTTTATATTATTTAATAACCAATCTGCTGAAAATTTAAAATTATCAATCAATTTGTCTTGATTGAATTGAGGTGGTGGTACATTCCATCCGGGTAAGGAGGAATCGGTTCGCCATAATATATTGACGTTATCGTTATTTAAGCCTAAAGAAGAGTATATCAGGCCATAGTGAACAACATAAAATGGGGATAAGAAGGGTTCGGGAATATGAGGTGAATGCGATAATGGAAAGCCATTGCTATTAAATTCGCGTTGCGTGAATTTCCCTTTCATGACTAAGTTTCTCACATTGCCATTGAATTCATCCAGCTCATAAGCATATTTATTGAATGTATAGCTGACAATCATCACGATAATGATATAGGGGATTATTTTTATTATGATTTTCTTCATGTTAACCTTCTTTACGCATGAAAGATAATTTTAAAATATAAGCCGTACTCGTCAGATAAAGAGCAAAACTTGTGAGTGAAAATAATAAAAGGGTGAGATAAATATCGCCTAATAGATATCCAGTAAGGAGGGCTATTAGTCTTAATATAATCGATGTTGTTTGAATAAATAAATTGCTTTTCTGATGTTCATAAATGGATAAATATATCGATAACGATGAGTATATTATTTGTCCGCATAAATGTGGTATTAAACATAATAGATATTTACCTGATTCATGCCATTCTTCACCGAAAATAAAGGTGATGATGGGTATGCCCGTAAAGTAGGTCACGATAGCAAATAAAAGAGCAATAAATGTTAGGCAATAAAATGTTTTTTTTATTTTGAAGAAAGGGGATGCAGCCGTGTCTTTTAAATATCCTTGTAATATAGACGAAACGGTTTGGGTTAATAGTGTAATTGGCGCGCCTGATATTCTAGAGGCAATTAAATAAAACCCCGCAGATTTTAGCCCATAGGTGGACATGATAAATAATTGAGGGAGCTCATTACTCAATGTGTTAATGAGAGCCGCAGGGAAGTCATAAACCGGAAATTTATAATATTTATGAGTCAGCAATTTTATTTTTCTAAATTCATGTTTGCCTGTAATTAAACGATATTTGGATCTTTTACTTAAAAATAGGACACCTAATGATTGACCTAATATTTGGCCTAAGATGAGACTGCTTGCTCCTAAATGGGCAATACCGCCAATGATTTGGGTGCTAATCATGGCAACGGTTTGCGTTATTTTAGTGATAGAGAGTGCATGGTATTGTTTTTCTCTTATACTCTTGAAACTTATTGCCCGATAAAACCCATAAGTGATAATACCTAGCGGGATATAGTATAGATAGTTTCCTATAATTATTTTTTCTGAAATGTTAGATATTGCAAAAACAGTGATAACTATTAGGCTAATGGCTATTGGAAGAATGCAAGATAATGTGACTAATGAATTAATTTCACGATTTTTTTCTGATGAACTTATTGAAAATTCATAACGGAGACAAGCGCCTACGGCAAAAACACTTAAAAGCGATGAAAATGAAGCATAAATACCTAATTCTTCCGGTGAAAATAATCTTGTTAATACAGGTGTTGATAGTAATAATAATATCTGGCTGAATAATGATGAGAGTAATAAGCCAGATATATTCTTCAATAATTTATAATTCATAGATTTTAAATTGAACTGGCAATTTTATTAATTAAATCTATGGATAAATAGGGATGCATCGGTAAGCTAATAACTTCTTGTGCAATTTCGTCTCCAACAGGCAGAACACTATTGCAGGCCACCGCCGGCTGTTTATTCAAGGGGATCGGGTAATGCACGGCGGTGGGAATGCTTTGTTCTTTTAATTTGCGCTGTAATTCATCACGGTTTTTAACCCGGATAGTATATTGCGCATAGGCGGAGAGATTATGGGGTTCAATATACGGGGTGGTCATGATGCCGATGTCATTCAACGCCTGATTATAGTTTTTTGCCACCGTCTGACGTAGTGCCATTTCTTCATCAAATATCTCCAGTTTGGGCAGCAGAATGGCCGCTTGCAGGGTATCTAAACGGCTATTAACCCCGACTCTGACATGATGATATCGTCTGTCTTGCCCATGACGGGCAATTTGACGAATAATTTTCGCCAGTGCTTCATCATAGGTGAAAATGGCGCCGCCATCACCGTAACACCCCAATGGTTTACTGGGGAAGAAGCTGGTACAGGAGATGGCGGTTAAGTTACAGGAACGTTTGCCTTTATAAGTCGCGCCAAAACTTTGGGCCGCGTCTTCTATGACGGTCAGGTTATATTTTGCTGCGATGGCATTAATTTCGTCAAAATCGGCACATTGGCCGAATAAGGAAACCGGAATGATCGCTTTGGTTTTCAGGGTAATCGCTGCTTCGAGTTGCACCGGATCTAAGTTATACGTGGTGGGCTTGATATCAACATAAACCGGAACCCCGCCTAGTAGCGCAACGGTTTCAGCGGTGGCAATGTAGGTAAAGCCGGGAGTAATCACTTCGTCGCCGGGTTTAATGCCAATCGCCATTAAGGCAATTTGCAAGGCGTCGGTGCCATTGGCGCAGGTAATACAATATGGCGCCCCCGTGTATTCAATGAGCTTTTCTTCTAATTCGGCCACTTCGGGCCCTAAAATATATTTTCCATGTGTGAGGACTTTCTGGATATTCGCGTCAATTTTATCTTTAATTCTCAGTTGCTGTGCTGCTAAATCGGTAAATTGCATGCCTTTATCCTTTAATTACTTTATTCGCACGACACGATTATTCTCTAGCTGATAAATATGGTGAGTATGAGGACAGGTGGCAGTGGCTTGTCCGTGTAGCGGTAAATCTAATTGTTCACCAAATTCACTCATCCAGCCAATGTGCTTGGCCGGCACACCCACCATCAGGGCATAATCAGGGACATCTTTATTCACCACCGCGCCAGCGCCAATAAAAGCATAAGCGCCAATGGTGGTGCCACAAACAATGGTACAGTTGGCGCCTAAGGTGGCGCCTTTTTTTACCCGCGTGTTTTGATATTCATTTTTTCTTTCAATCAATGAGCGGGGATTATAAACGTTAGTAAAAACCATGCTGGGACCACAAAATACCCCCTCTTCCAGATGAACATTGTCATAAACAGAAACATTATTTTGTATTTTGCAGTGATTGCCGATAGTGACTTTATTGCCAATAAAGACATTTTGGCCTAGAGAACAGCCTTCGCCAATTTGAGCACCAGAGCAGACATGGGTGAAATGCCAGATACGGCTGTTTTTGCCGATTTGGGCCCCGTCATCAATGATGGCACTGGGATGTATCATTACGTGTTCTGCTGACATGAGACCGGTTCCAGGGATTTAATAGGTTAA
The DNA here is from genome assembly GCF_003545805.1 of Photorhabdus sp. CRCIA-P01. Lineage (GTDB taxonomy): Bacteria > Pseudomonadota > Gammaproteobacteria > Enterobacterales > Enterobacteriaceae > Photorhabdus > Photorhabdus antumapuensis. The sequence continues at coordinate 76,820 of NZ_NMQR01000013.1, forward strand.
AGGCAAAGAAATGGTTTTATTATCTCTGGCTGACAAATAAGCGGCGATAAGCAGCTCCAGGGATTTTAAGCCTTCCCGGCCATCGGTTATCGGTTTGGCTTCGCCTTTCATCACCTCAATGACATTTTTATAATAAAGCGGATGACCAAATCCGTACACCGAAGTGGTTTCGTAATTGGCGGCTTTGACTTGTTGGTCATACTCTTTTTCGTCAGCGAAATGCCATTCCTGGATTTCATTGACGGCTAATCCTCCCACTCTGACCGTGCCTTTTTCCCCTAGGAGGGTGATTGAACCTTCGAGATTCTGAGGATAAGTGCACATGGTGACGGCCATCGAGCCTAATGTGCCATCCCGCCAGCGGATATTGAGCACCCCGGTATCTTCTGTTTCGATATCTAAGTGGGTCGATGTCATGGCCTGAACATCTTTGACCGGGCCGATTAGCCATTCAATTAAATCAACATAGTGGCTTGCCTGATTCATGAAGGCGCCACCATCAAATTCCCAGGTGCCCCGCCAGGCGGCCTGGTCATAATAGGCTTGGGGACGGGTCCAGAAAACATTGAGGTGGACCATATGGATTTTGCCAAAACGTTTTTCACTGACTGCCCGTTTCAGTAATTGCAAGGTGGCATTTAAACGATTCTGTTTGACGACAAAGAGATGTTTTCCGGCTTTATCAGCCGCTTTGACCATGTTTTCCCCCTCAGCCAGCCGGGTTGCCATTGGCTTTTCGGTGACGACGTGAAAGCCTTTATCAAAGCAGGTGATCGCCTGTGCGGGATGAAGGCCAGAGGGGGTGGTCAGGATAATGATATCCGCTGTGATGTTATCCAGCATCGTATTTAAGTCGCTGAAACCCGGGACGCCGGTTTTTTCTACCGCTGCGTTTAATGCGTCTTGATCGTTATCACAGATGGCGACTAATTCGGCCGCGTTTTGATGTATTTCCAGCGAATTGAAATGATTTTTAGCGATCCGCCCACAACCAACTAAAGCAAATCTTATCTTTCTGTCTTTGATAATACTCAGCATATCTTATCCTAAAGTTAAGCTTTGATAATGTTTGTGTGATTAGGTGAATATTTGCCACGGGTATCAACAACTAATTTGGCGTGATTGATAATTAATTCATAATCAAATTTGTCGTGATCGGTGGCTAAAATAACGCAGTCGAAGGTTTTGAGACTATTTTCAGTGATAGGGTGGCTGATTAAATTAAAATGATGCTCACGCATCTTAGGAAAGACTGGGACATGCGGATCGGCATATTCAATATTGGCCCCTAATTCTCTTAATTTTTCCATAATATGCACTGAAGGACTTTCTCGCATATCATCCACATTCTTTTTATAGGCGATGCCGAGGATTAAGATGCGGCTGCCATTAATGGATTTATTCGCTTTGTTCAGTGCTAATACGGTTTTAGTGACCACATAATCGGGCATAGAGGAATTGACTTCACCGGAGAGTTCAATAAAGCGGGTATTGATACCATATTCTCGGGCTTTCCAGGTTAAATAGAAGGGATCAATCGGAATACAGTGCCCGCCTAATCCGGGGCCGGGATAGTAGGGAACAAAGCCGAAAGGTTTGGTTGCCGCGGCTCTAATCACTTCGTGAATATCAATGCCCATTTTATCGGCCACGAGTTTCATTTCGTTGACTAAGCCAATATTGACCGCCCGATGGATATTCTCCAGGAGTTTTGTCATTTCGGCGGCTTTGGTTGAACTGACGGGAACCACCTGGTCAATCGCGTGTTGATAAACGGCGATACCGGCTTTTAAACAGTTTTCCGTGTGGCCGCCTATGACTTTAGGAATGGTGCGGGTTTCGAAATCAGGGTTACCGGGGTCTTCTCGTTCGGGTGAATAGACCAGGAAGATATCTTCGCCGACGGTTAACCCGCTTTCTTCAACTCTGGGTAATAATTCTTCTTCGGTGGTGCCTGGATAAGTGGTACTTTCTAAGGAGAGGACTTGGCCGACTCTTAAATAAGGTTTTACCCTATCGGTGGTGTTAATCACGAAACTAATATCGGGTTCACGGTATTTATTTAACGGCGTGGGGACGCAAAGAATAATGGCATCGCATTGAGCGATTTTGGTGAAATCCGTCGTGGCTTCAAAACCGGTATTTATTGCTTTACTGATTTTGGCGGAGGGAATATGTTCAATGTAACTTTGGCCTTGATTGAGTTTCTCTGTTTTTTCTTTATCAATATCGAAACCAATGACTTTAAAACCGATATCGTTATATCTGAGCATGAGCGGTAAGCCAACATAACCCAGGCCAACAATGGCAATGGTGGCGGTTTTATTATCAAATTTCTCGGTGAGAATGTTGAGTGAGGACATATTTTGCCTTTTAAGATGATGACTTAAAAATGAAATTGTGAAAATAAATTACATTTGGTTTTTAATAGGGTGCTATCTATTTTCATAAGTTTTATTTGGCAAGTGAAACTTTAACAAGCTTTTTAAATAGGTTGTGTAAGATATATTGCTGAAATAATAAATAAGGTAATAACAAAGCTACCGCACTAGGTTATTGGTTCCTAGAACTCCATAGGATGTTATAATTTTATCTACTGTTTTGATTTTTCAATGCTTTTGTCTGTTGTAATAGAAAAGCAACTAAAGATAAGGTTTTTTAATGAATAATAGGGGAGGTTAAACCGTCAAGCTTGTCGGGTCAAGCATAAATAAAATTTATTTATTTAGTAAATTTGTAGAATAAGGTTAGCAGAAATTTGTATTACCGGCCATGAAGTGGTAGCCAAATAACCAAACGTAGGCCGCCGAGTGGGCTGTCTTCAGCACGTACCCAACCGCGGTGCTGGTTAATTGCGGTTTCAACAATTGCCAAGCCAAGGCCAGTGCCGCCGGATTCCCGGTCGCGGGCTTCGTCTGTACGGTAGAAGGGGCGGAATATGTGTTCGCGGTCTTCCGGGTTGACGCCTGGGCCGTCATCATCAACGGTAATGGTGATCCCTTGATTATCGGTGTGAAATGCAACCGCAATATGGTGGTGGGAGTAGCGTAAGGCATTACGCACGATATTTTCAAAAGCACTGCCAAGTGCTAATGGATTGCAGTAAATTGTCCAGGAACTTGGTGGTAAGGTTGCTTCAAGGGTTTTATCCATCTGTTCAGCTTCGAAGCGGGCATTGTCAAGAATATCGTCCCATAAATCTGTCATTTTGATGTTTTCTCTCAGCAGTTCGTTTTTATGCTGACTGCGGGAGAGTATTAACAGATCATTAATCATGCTATCTAGCCGTTGGGCTTCTGTCTCAATTCTTTCCAGCTCTTTATTTTCACCATGACGGCGGCGAAGTAATGCTGTTGCAAGCTGTAGTCGGGTGAGAGGCGTGCGTAGTTCATGGGAGATATCGGAAATTAACCGTTGTTGTGCGGTGACCATTCTTTCCAATACACTGATCATCTGGTTGAAGCTGTTACCGGCGGCCAGAAATTCTTGTGGGCCGGCTTCCAGTTCTGGATGCTGGCGTAAATTACCTTTAGCGACATCGTCCGCGGCATTTTTTAGTTTACGGGCAGGTTTAGCCAAACTCCATGCCAGCCATAACAGTAATGGCGCACTGATTAACATGGTGGCGGTTAATAATAATAGTGGCCGGTCAAACATCAGATTAATAAAATCCGATTGCGGGCTATTCGCCGGGCGAACTAAATAAAGTTGATAGTGATCTTCTCCATCTCGAATGGAAAAGGGCCCTAGCATTTCAGAGCGGCCATACTTTTTCTTTTTAGGATGATCCGCGTTATCGGATTGCCCAATAAAGTTACGGACAACTTGCATTTCACTTCTTTGTGCCCCAATAACTCGCCCTTCGCTGGTGACCAGTATCAGGCGTTGACTTGGGGGGGCCCATTTCTCAATCGCGCGAAATAAGCGGCGCCACCAAAGTAAATCGTTAGCGGGATCTTGAGCTAATTCTGCTTCGATATGTTGTTCTAGCATAACTCCCTGCCGGTATTCATTTTCCAGCAGAGAGGTCAGTTGTCTGGAATCCAGTTTCGGCACCATTAATACCAACATCAGGACTAACGCCAGAGTAAACCAGAAAATTGCGAAGATGCGTGCCGTTAAACTGTTTATCATGTCGCGGAAACCATTAAATATCCTCGGCCACGTAAAGTCTTAAACCAAGCGAGTCCATCTTCTCGTTCAGGTAATTTACGGCGTAGGTTAGAGATATGCATATCAATTGCTCGGTCAAACGGGGTGAGTCGCTTACCTAATACTTCCTGGCTCAAATGTTCGCGGGAGACAACTTGACCTAAATGTTGAGCTAATAAATAGAGCAAGGTAAATTCAGTACCCGTTAAATCGAGAATCTGATTAGCGAAGCTGGCTTCCTGTCGGCCAGGGTTCAATTGTAGGTTATCGACCTGAAGCGTGGGTGGTCCGTTGTCTGTTTGTTGTTGCTCACTCCAGTTTGATCGGCGAAGAATAGCACGTATACGTGCCACTAGCTCACGATCATTAAATGGTTTGGCAAGATAGTCATCCGCCCCTAATTCTAGTCCCAGGACACGATCCAAATCGCTTCCTCGCGCTGTCAACATAATGACTGGAGTTTGATGGTGTAGACGAAGCTCCTTTAATGTCGTAATGCCATTTTTACGCGGCATCATAATATCGAGTAGTAATAAGTCGATCGAATCGTCAAGGAATTTTAATGCCTGCTCTCCGTCATGAGCGATCACAACGTTAAATCCTTCCATTTCAAGTAATTCTTTTAATAGTGATGTCAGTTCACGGTCATCATCAACTAATAGGATTTTATGCATCGATTACTTCCTCCAAGAGCAAAAATACGATAACAAACTTTGCTATTCCACGACTTTACGTTCTTTTACAAGCCTTTGACGCTAGTTTGCAGCCGCGTAGGTATAGTTGTCCACATTGGACCTAATAACATCGTTCGGGGAAACGAGGAGTTGTTTAATGCGTAACATAGCAGCGTTAGTTTTAGCGTCAATGTTTGTTCTTAGCTTGACAGCATCTTTAGCTGGAACAGCAAGTACAATCCACGCTGCTACGGTACCTGATAATTGTGCACCTTGTGATTATAAAAATGTAGGAAGCTATCATTATCGTAATAATAACGATATTGGTGATAACAACCATATGTTTAACGGTATCACTTTAACTGAGCAGCAGCGTCAACAAATGCGTGATTTGGTAGGGCAGAATCATCAACAGCGTTCATCGATATTAATGAGCCGCGCAGAGCGAGAAGAGATGCGCAAGCTGGTCACTGCGAAGGATTTTGATGAAGTGGCAGTAAAAGCTCTGGTTGAAAAGATGGTCAGATGTAATGTGGAACGTCAGCTAGAGATGGTCCGTATTCATCATCAGATGTACCAACTATTGACGCCTGAGCAACAAGCACAATTGGAGCAACATTATCGACAGCGTATGTCTCAGTTACCGAACTGATTTGTAATACCCATAGCAGCAACGTAGTAGCAAATGAGAATTTTTCCTTGCCATAGACACCATCCCTGTCTTTTCCCCCGCCTTATGGCGGGATTTTTTTATCTGGCTAAGATTAATTCACTTTAAAATCAACCAGATAAAATTTTTACAAGCAACTGTAAGTAGCGTGGAAATTTCTAAGTGTGGACACTTTTGAGTGCTACGGTTGCTTGTTACTGCTCGCCATTCAGTGGATTTAACGTGATTGCAAATAGTCGGGTGCCAGATGAGCATACGCCATAGTTTGTTGTATATTGGCATGACCGAGTATTTGTTGCAGTGCAACAATGTTTCCACCTTTCATCACAAAGTGACTCGCGAATGTGTGGCGTAGAACGTGCGTTGCTTGTCCTTCTGGTAAATCAGGTTTTATTGACTTTAACTTTGTACGAAAGCTTTCGTAATCAACGTCAAATAATTCCCCTGACTTCTGTTTGATTTCCTTTTCTAACTCTTTTGATATCGGAATAGTTCTTTGCTTGCCATTTTTGGTTTTTAAAAATGTCACTCGACTACTCTTTACTTGTGCGCTTTTTAGGGTTGATGCTTCTCCCCATCTGGCACCCGTGCTGAGACATAGCAGCGCAATTTTTCTTTCATCCCCTGATAGTACTGATAACAGCGTTTTGACTTGTTCTTCACTGAACACATTCTTTTCTGGTACGGGGATCAAAATCAGGTGTTGTTTTCATGCTGCCAGACTACAGACCCGCCTGTTATTTCTCTGTGTCTGCCCTGTGTGCCAGACCAGACACAACCGCATTTTATTGTTTCTTCGACCTGACGATACAAACTAGTAGGCCATGACTGACCCATAGATAACCGGGGCTTACAATGCCGAAAAAATCCAAACCCTTTCGAATTTGTGTGGAAGGCGCCATCACAGACGGGCGCAAGGTCCAGCGCGAATGGCTGACGCAGATTGCCGCCAACTATGACCCGCAGACCTACGGCGCACGTATCCAACCCGACTCAATGCTATTGAGTACAAATGCGAACAAACCAACTTTGATACCAGTATCCCTTACAAAAAACTTGACTTGTGGGCGAAATTTCAAAATTTCCAGTTACGTATTCGTAACGCCATTATCAGACGTCAGGCACTGGACCGCATTATGATCGGCTGGAATGGGGTTAAACGGGCCAAAACCTCAAACCGCGTTCAATATCCACTATTGCAGGATGTAAATATCGGCTGGTTGGAGAAAATCCGACAGGATGCACCGGATCATGTCATGAGCAATATCACTGACGAAGCCGGTAAGGTTATATCTGAAACCATCCGTGTGGGAGAAGGCGGCGATTTCAATAATCTGGACGCATTGGTGATAGATACTGTCAACAATGCTATCGACCCAGAATATCAGGATGATACGGAACTGATGGTCATCTGTGGCCGTGAACTGCTGGCTGACAAATATTTCCCGCCCAAAGCATTGCTAATCAGCCGTCTGGATAATCTGTCTATCTATTATCAGGAAGGCACTCGCCGACGTTCTGTGCTGGATAACCCCAAACGTGATCGCATTGAAAACTACGAATCAGTCAATGAGGCGTATGTCGTTGAAGACTATCGCGGTGTGGCTCTGATTGAAAATATCGAGATGTTGGCAGCCAGCAAAAAAGCAGCGTCGTTGCAGCCAGATAATGCCGCATCTGAGCACAACACCGACAACTGAGGAACAATAATGGCTAGCCCGTGGCAGCGTCACCGAATGCGATTACAGGCGACCGAGGCCGCTCAACTGAGTAGCCCCGCGCTGCAAAATCACGGCGTTATAACCAGATGCTGCTGATGCTGGAGCAAGACCGCCGTCACCTTAAAAAAATCCAGTCTATGGAGCGCAAAGCGCAGCACAAAAGGCAGATCTTGCCTAAATATGCGCCGTGGATTACTGGGGTATTACAGGGGGGCATAGGTCATCAAGATGATGTGCTGATGTATGTCCTGCTGTGGCGCATTGATACAGGTGATTATGATGGTGCGCTGGATATCGCCGAGTACGCGAATAATTTACAGATGGTTCAACCGTAAAGGTGATCGTCGCCAACTGACGTGGAAAAAGCTGAATCTGATCCTGAAAATACTGGATTATCCAACGAAATGGAAAATCCGATCAGTACTCAGGGTTCGCTGAATATGTGTGAGGACTCTGATCTGTCGGGAGCCGGATGCGTTAGTTCCGCACGTCCGGTTCTAAGAAAGGGGTCCGTCCGGGTAACCGGAGGGTCTACTCAACTCAAACTCCAATTAACAAACTTAAGAAGCAAAAATGACGTCATTGTTTGACATCATAATGGGGCCAAAGTAGAATGATATCATCAAATGACGTCAATGGGATGAAAGATGATTAAGGTTAAAGAGCTGAGCTCAAAGCACCGCAAGACCCTTGCGGATGTGCTGACCATCCCGCCGAAATCCGGCATAAAATGGGATGATGTAGCCAGCCTGATTAACAAACTGGGGGGGAAGATCAAGAACGGCAACGGATCACGCCGGAAGTTTATCCTCATGGGCTCAGTCTATCAGACTCATCAACCTCATCCTGGTAACGTAATGGATAAAGGCGCAGTAAATGGCCTTCGTGAGTGGTTCGAAAATGTAATAGGGGTCGAACATGATTAAAAGTAACAACATTATGACTATCGGCGGTCATCCTGCTTCTGTTACCTACGAAGCAGAAATTAGGGCCTTTCGCGGCAAGTTTCTGGATGTCACCGGATATTGTGATTTCGTATCAAACAGTATTGACGGGCTTGAAAAAGAGGGACAAATCTCACTGGCTGAATATATAGAAACGTGCGAGGAAGAGGGAATTAACCCATTCAAGGAAGAGGACAAGCTAAAATCTTTTACTCTTCGTTATCCTGGCAGGCTGGAAGCTCGCTTGACTGCGGCGACAATATCACACGCAGTCTCAAAGAACCAGTTCATAGTTCAGTTGCTTGAGCGGGAACTTCAATAAAATAGATAACGCCGGACAGTGACAAAACTTGTTTTTATTGCTGTTTGGGGTTGTTGGGGTCTACTCAGCCACCCCAGCGGTAACAGATACTGCAATAGTGACTTATCGAGGATACTTTCCTGTTCGGCCTTGATAAATGAAAAAGCCTATAGTATGTGGGATTGATAGATCTGTTAAGATGATTATTAAATTTTAATTGATTATTTCTTATGAAAGTAATTTGTGGTGAAAGCCCCGTTTAAGGGGCTTTGTCGTCAATGTGGACATTGGGTGGACGATGATAGAAAAAGTATATTTATTTTCAATATGTTATGGGTTGTAGATCCCTAGTTTTTCTTGTGTGATCTTTGCACGTAAACGAGCGGCTTTTAAACGTTTGTTAATCATAAAGTTAACCGTCAGTTATTAGAAATGTAGCTGACAATATATATACCCTTCATCTTTCAAGCTGCTGCTTTGTTGGCTGCTTTCACTCACCCCAGTCACATAGTTATCTATGCTCCTGGGGATTCATTCACTTGCCGCCGCGCTGCAACTCGAAATCTATTAGGTATATAACATTTATTAGTGCTTTTTTTGTCAAAATTTACTTAGCAATATTCTTAATGTTTAATTTGTTATTTGGGCAGTTACCGGGTAGCTGCGATAACCGCCAACAAATGCGGGCTACACTGGACCCCACATTTGTTAGCTTTATTACTATTGCTTAATGCTTTGAAGTGACTTGCGGCGTTTTGTCATTGTCGCCGTATAGAATGATCCCTGACGTGTCGATCTCATCTTCCAATTGGCGCAAGTCGTAGTTCGTCTGTAAGCGCATCCAAAACGCCGGATTGTTCCCCAGCGCAGCAGATAGTCGGATGGCAAGCGCCGGGGTTAACGCCGTTTTGCCCGAAAGAAAGCGGGAAACCGTCGCTGGAGTTACGCCGATGTTTTTAGCAAACTGGCGAACGCCAACCCCTAAATCCTCCAGTATGTTGGATACCATAACGCCCGGATGAGAAACAATAGCCTGTCTCATTAGTGATAATCCTCCAGGTTTAAAATGTAAGCATCACCATTTTTAAATTCGAATGTGATACGTCAGTTAGCTCTGACAGTAATTGACCATATGTCAGCCCGATCCCCTTTCAAGGGGTGTAACTTGTAGGCATGAATATTTAAATCTTCTATCAGCTAGCCGTGTCGATGGCCTGTAAGCGGTCATTGATTTGGACAGCATCCTGCGCCGGGATGCCTGAAATAACTTCTTTTTCAAAAAGTTGTTTCAGCCCTTTGTGTTTAAATGACTTAATCATTTGCCCCCAATCTTGTTACACCATGCGTAACATATACGCCGCTGTTACATGGCATGCAACGCCAACAATAAATCACCAAGGGTCGTAACTCTAAATATCAAAAAATTTTGCAGACAATGGTTGCGTTAACTAATTGCCATTTGAGGAGATTTGGCAATAGCTTTTTGCAATGGATAAACCACTGAGCTATCGGTCAGAAGAATGGGATTGTACAAACGAATGTTTTTGTTCTTATGGTTGGTGTAGAGAAAAGTTAGCAGTTATCGTAGCTACCCGGAAACTACCTATATTTATGATAATTAAAGATCTAATTGCTATATGTTTTATTTAATCTGGTTGATTTATGCAAAGATGGCTTGTGTATAAATTTTTTGGCAAGGTGAAGTGACATGAATATCAGTTACTAAAAACGAATATTTTTGGTGCTTGAGCACGTTATTTTAGCTATGAACGATTTCAGCAATATTTGACGTGTGAAGATGTTGAAAAGATACAACGTGCAATAATCAAAATCATCGGCGCATCAAATCTTATCGGTAAATCTGAAAGTTGACTTTTGGATTCTATCAACTAGAGTATGATTATTCCCCATGAAGGCTTTGTTAAAAATTTCTCCCGTAAAGGGCTTATAACCCCTCATACATATATGAGGGGTTTCAAACTGCTGACAAACTTCGTTGAAAATAACGGGATTTGTTTCTTTCATTAATGAATCATAATGTCTCCATTTTCCTCATTAACCCGGTCTAATCCCCCGCTAGGGCGTTATTTTCACTTCTCCTGCAATAAAATGCTTGTTCTCCAGAAATAAAAGCAACAAAGCACTGCGATCGGCAATGGCAGCTCGCAGGACGAGACAGATACGCTGGCACAGCACAACGTAGCCCCCGCCCGCTCAAAGAAGATAACGGGGGTGATTCATCTGTTGATGAAGGATACGCGCAATCAGAATATCGGTATCCCGGATAGTATAGAAAACCGTGTGGCGGTGAAACTCAACCCGCATTACACCTGGGACAGATGGGTATTCCCTCCCTATATGTGGCATCTCTGCTAGCGTGTCAAAAAATGCTTCCAGTGCCTCCGTATAATGGTCAGCCTGAGCTTCACCGAACTGCAAAAGTGTATAATCATAAATCCCAGCAAAATCTTCAACAGCCTGATCCGTGAGCTTATACATTATGTCTGCGTTTCCGTTGTTCCACTATATCCCGTAGGGTCAGCGAGCTTTCCCCACTTTCCAAGCCAGCAATAACCGCCTTGCGTACAATCTCATCGTAAGCTTCTTGTTGCTCCAGCAAACGCAGCGCCGAGCGTATAACTTCACTGGCATTTCCATAACGGCCACTTTCAATCATGTGCTGTACGAACCCGTCAAGCTGTTCGCCCATACTGACAGTAGTAATTTTTCTCATATCTCACCAATGTATTAATAGTTAATACATCAAGTATGCAGCAAATCAGGCCGCATTACCAACGTTCTGTTTAGGTTTACATCCATCCGATATTTGGCCGTCACGTAGAAGGTAAAAAAGGGTGAATTTGAGCCAATGGCGCTGGATACGGTTAGCGCCATTATTAGGTATCAAAGCTGTCTCAAGCAGTATTCAATTTTTAGTGTGTCGGACATGCACGGCAGCTAAAGGGGAAAGCTCCCCGTCCGGCCTGATGGTGGAGAAGGAGCCCACAGTTACGAACGTTCAGTGCCTTATTGCCAGAAAAATATCCGGCCCGTTATAAGAAACTTTAACCGAACAGCATTACCTCAATTTGGAGGTGGTTTTTTACGATGCAATAGTAAGTTTGATTTCCTTTACTCCGCAAACACTAGCATATTTTAAAATTCTCTTAATGCTTGCCCTATCTGCGTTTTTTTCAAGTCTTGAAATTGTAGGAGGTTTAACCCCCATTCTTTCGGCTACTTGTGCACTTGTTAACCCAGCCTGTTCTCTCCATGATCTCATTTTCTCTTGCAATTGAAATTGATAAGCCCCAATTGAACTGTACCCAAAAAGTTGAAGATTTATTTAAATAAATCATTTTATTACATAGTGTTATGTTATAAAGACGAACTCTATCCCTGCCTTTTCCCCTGCTTTCTGGCGGTCAATGTGTGGGTACTTGTTGAAATAAATTCTGTTATTTCAAATGAATCAACAAGGAAAAATTGACGCCATCTTCGTTTTTCCCTCCTCCCACCGGCAGGTTTTTTTATTGTTGTTATTCTAACCAATCCTGTTTATCTTATTTCATTTAACTTAAGTGGATTTGATTGTTCATTTGTGCTCAAAAAGGGAAAGGGTATGTCTGGTAACGAGGTAAAAGATCGGCGTCCGATCAAAACACGCAATGCAGTGTGGGCCAGTAAAATGGCTAAATGGTTGCAATGTAAAGGGGCGACACCAAATGGCATATCTGTTGCCAGCGTTGTTTTTGCTGTATTAGCTGGCGTGTGTTTTGCCGTGTGTTTTTTAGTCGCGTCTTTTGGGTTGACTTCAGTTTTATTGATTATTGGTGCCTTGCTTATTCAAGGCCGGCTAATGTGTAATTTATTGGATGGCATGGTTGCTGTCGAAGGGGGATTGAAGACGGCTGCCGGTACTGTTTTTAATGATCTTCCTGATCGTATTGCTGATTCTTTTATTCTGATTGGGGTGGGGTATGGTTTAACACTTTTTCCATTTGCGATTTCTCTTGGCTGTATGGCTGCATTATTAGCTGTTTTGACCGCTTATATTCGCTTGTTAGGTGGGGCTTGTGGTTTACCTCAGCGTTTTCTAGGGCCGATGGCGAAACAGCATCGGATGGCATTAATTACCGTTAGTTCAATTGTTGCCGCTTTTTTACCGCAGTTATGGAGCCAGTATCTTTTATTGGCGGTATTAGTCGTTATCACATTGGGTTGTCTCTGGACATGTGTTCGGCGAACCAGAGTCATATTGAATGAATTACAAGAGAAGGATGCTTGTAATGAATAGACCACAAGAAGTGACGCTGGTAAGTAAAGGTATGGGTTCGTTTCTGTCTGGGCTTTGCCGTTTGTTAACAGGAGTGAGAATTCGTTGGATTGGGTGTAAGCCATCGGTAGCTTCCCGAATTTATTATGCTAATCATAGCAGTCATCTGGATGGGTTAGTTATCTGGGCCGGGTTTCCTCGGGTGCTACGTTCTCGGGTGCATCCAGTTGCTGCTCGTGATTATTGGAGTAAAACTTATCTGCGTAGATATTTTATTAATAAAGTTTTTCGGGCTGTGCTTATTGATCGTAAAGGAGAGGATTGTTTAAAGGGAAATACCCTGACGCCAATGGAGGATGTATTAAAACGAGGGGAATCTTTAATTTTATTCCCGGAGGGGACGCGAGGAAGTGGGGAACAAATTAATAAATTTAAAGGTGGTCTATATTATTTAGCGAAGAAATATCCTGATGTTGAGCTTATTCCAGTTTATCTGGAAAATTTAAATAGGGTCTTGCCAAAAGGCTCGGCACTTGTTGTTCCTGTTATTTGTTCAGCAACATTTGGGCAACCTTTGGAAAAATTAGGGGCAAAAGAGGAAAAAGCTGATTTTTTACAGCGGGCTCGTTTGGCATTGGAGGCGTTAATATTATGATCATACTTAATAAGCAGCTGTTGCTATTGATGGGGGGTATGTTCGTACCATTAATTATTGCCAGTATTGTTGGGGCAATATTGGCCTCCAAATATTCAGAAGATAGGAATAATGCAACAATCGATAATCTAAATGCCCGCATTCGTGGTTGGTGGATGATGTGCATTGTTTGTGTGTTGGCAGTTATTATTGGGCCAGTAGGCTCAGTTTTATTATTTGCAAGTATGTCATTTTTTGCCTTACGGGAATTTTTTACTTTGACACCAACGCGACGAAGTGACCATGAAGCCATGTTTTGGTGTTTCTTTATTTTTATGCCATTACAGTACGTTGCAGTTGGTATTCAGTGGTATGGCGTATTTTCTATTTTCATTCCTGTTTATGTGTTCCTATTTTTACCTGCCCGTATTGCATTAGCCGGGGATACGACCAACTTTCTGGAACGGACAGCCAAAATACAGTGGGGTATGTTAGTTGCTGTATTTTGTATTAGCCATGCCCCCGCTTTATTAATGTTAGATATTCCTGGTTATGAGGGGGAAAATGTCGAATTATTGTTGTTTTTAATGATTGTGGTGCAGATGTCGGATGTTTTGCAGTATGTGTTTGGTAAATTATTTGGCAAACATCCTATTGTGCCTAAATTGAGCCCAAATAAAACCGTTGAGGGTTTTGTTGGTGGTATTTTGGTTTCAGTGTTATTAGGAATGTCACTTTATTGGGTAACGCCATTTTCTCCGTGGGAGGCAGGTTTGATGTCATTAGCGATTACGCTGATGGGCTTTATTGGTGGCTTGTGTATGTCGGCGATAAAACGTGATAGTGGCATTAAAGATTTCGGTGAAATGATTGAAGGTCATGGTGGTATGTTAGATCGGATCGATTCGTTATGTTTTGCCGCGCCAGTCTTTTTCCATCTGACACGTTATTTTTATACATAGAGATCAAATAAAAGATCATTTTAAGGTGCTTTTAAATGATCTAATGTTGAAGTATATAATTGCATAAGGTGGTGTATGGCATATCAAATCTTAACAAACACAGCGGCGAGTATTATCGATCTGAAATGTAACCTTATGGGAACATATTTACAGGAATTGGTTGAGGGTGCCGCATTGAACAAAATTGCGGATGAACGTTTAAAAGATACTGAATTTGTTAGTGTGAGCCTTGATGACCTATAGTCTGAAATTTGAAAAGCGAGCTTTAAAGGAGTGGGAGACGTTAGGTTATCCAGTCAAGGAGCAAGTTAAAGAAAAAACTGGCAGAGCGTTTAGAAAACCTTCATGTGCCGTCAGCAAGACTAAGTGGTCGAGTTAACCGGTATAAAATCAAACTATGGTCTTCTGGCTACTGCTTGATTTATGAGGTGAATGACAATGAGATTATCTTGCTCGTCATTGCTATTGGTAGGTTGATGACCTTAAGAGCTATAGGAGCATAATTAAATGGTTTTTTAGCCAACTTGATCTCAAAAAAGGGACTTATTGTTAATGCAGACTGAGTTTTTTACCGTATTATATGAAAAGTTGAATCAATTCAGCTTGATTGTTTCAGTACGTCGGGTAGTAATAGGTTAAAAAGGCAGATTTCTCAGGCAAAGTGATCGCATACGGAGTCCGCCGTTAGCGGGTTTGCAATTATTACATCTACAAGTCAGAGGTCATCATGAGCAATGAGATCAAAAGAATCGGTGTCTTAACGAGTGGCGGTGATGCGCCGGGTATGAATGCAGCTATTCGTGGTGTGGTTCGTGCGGGATTAACCGAAGGGTTAGAAGTTTTCGGTATTTATGATGGTTATCTTGGCTTGTATGAAAACCGCATGAAGAAACTTGACCGCTTTAGTGTATCCGACATGATTAACCGTGGTGGCACCTTTCTAGGTTCAGCCCGTTTCCCAGAGTTCAGGGATGAGAAGGTTCGTACTGTCGCTATTGAGAACATGAGAAACAATGGCCTTGATGCTCTGGTCGTTATCGGCGGTGACGGTTCCTATCTTGGCGCGAAGAAACTGACAGAAGCGGGTTTTCCCTGTATCGGCCTGCCGGGCACTATCGATAATGATGTGGCGGGTACCGACTATACCATCGGCTATTTCACTGCGCTGGAAACGGTGGTTGAAGCGATTGACCGTCTGCGTGATACCTCGACTTCCCACAAACGTATTTCCATTGTTGAAGTAATGGGGCGTTATTGTGGTGATCTCACTTTGTCAGCCGCTATTGCAGGCGGTTGTGAGTTTATTGTTCTGCCGGAAGTCTCATTCAGTTGTGATGAGCTCGTAGCTGAAATTAAAGCGGGTATCGGTAAAGGCAAACGCCACGCCATCGTTGCAATTACCGAACATGTTTGTGATGTTTACGAACTTGCGAAATATATCGAAAAAGAGACGCATCATGAAACCCGTGCCACAGTTTTAGGCCATATTCAGCGTGGTGGTTCCCCGGTTGCCTATGATCGTATTCTGGCTTCCCGTATGGGGGCATATTCCATTCAATTATTGTTGGAAGGTTATGGTGGTCGTTGTGTTGGTATTCAGAACGAGAAACTTGTTCATCATGATATCATTGATGCAGTGCAGAATATGAAACGTGTGTTTAAACAGGATTGGTTGGAAACCGCGAAAAAGTTGTACTAATCACGTCAATATCAGCAAATTTAAACCTGTTGCAGCCTCTTTGGAGGCTGTAATGTCTCCTTAAGCAAAAACCGCCGTAAACCCTTAACCTTTTGCGACATCCTCTTGACGGCGGGGAGCAGTCACTATATTCCTATCACATATAAATAAATGCTTTTAATTATTTCTGAGTGATAACGCTTTCTGTCAGCCTTGGATTTCATAACAGCTAAAACAGTTTGTGGAGAGATTCAAATGAGAATCAGACGGCGTGTAGCATTGACCTTACTATTGATTACCAGTAGCAGCGTCTGGGCAAAAGATCTTCAGCTTCTTAATGTTTCTTATGATCCAACCCGCGAGTTATATCAGCAATATAATCAGGCTTTTAGTGATTATTGGCAGCAGAAGACAGGGGATAAAGTGATAATCCGGCAATCTCATGGTGGCTCGGGTAAACAGGCAACTTCTGTTATCAATGGCCTTGAGGCGGATGTGGTGACACTGGCTTTGGCCTATGATGTGGATGCCATTGCGGAACGTGGTCGGATAGCGAAGGCATGGATTAAGCGTTTGCCAGAGAATTCTGCCCCTTATACTTCAACTATTGTTTTTTTAGTGCGGAAAGGTAATCCAAAGCAAATTAAAGACTGGTCAGATTTAGTTCGTCCAGGAGTATCTGTTGTGACACCTAATCCAAAAACATCAGGTGGTGCACGCTGGAATTATCTGGCCGCATGGGGTTATGGGTTGATTCATAACAATCAGGATCAGGACAAAGCGAAAGCGTTTGTTAAAGCCCTTTATCAGAATGTTGAAGTGCTAGATTCTGGCGCAAGAGGAGCAACTAGTACTTTTGTCGAGCGTGGAATCGGTGATGTATTGATTGCCTGGGAGAATGAGGCATTATTAGCGATTAATACGCTTGATAAAGATAAATTCGAAATTGTGACACCTAGTCTTTCAATTCTGGCTGAGCCGACGGTTTCCGTCGTTGATAAGGTCGTTAATAAACGCCATAGCCGTGAGTTAGCAACAGAATATCTGCAATACCTTTACTCTCCAGTTGGGCAAGAAATAGCGGCTAAAAACTATTATCGACCACGTGATCAAGCGGTTGCCGATAAGTATAGTTCTTCTTTCCCTGCGTTGGAGTTATTTACTGTTGATAAAGTATTCGGTGGTTGGGGAAAAGCGCAAAAAGTACATTTTGCGACGGGTGGTGTGTTTGATGAGATTATTCAGCGCTAAAAAGGAATAACCGCCGTAGGTATACGGCGGTCAATTAGCATTAAAATATTATGCTTTTTTCGCAGCGGCTGCGGCTTTTACGATAATAGCGAAAGCATCAGCTTTTAGGGATGCACCACCAACCAGTGCACCGTCAATGTCTGGCTGAGCAAAGAGTTCGGCAGCATTATCTGCGTTCACAGAGCCACCGTACTGGATAATGACCTGTTTTGCGATTGCTGTATCTTTCTGCGCAATATGATCGCGAATGAATTTGTGTACAGCCTGAGCTTGTGCCGGTGTTGCTGATTTGCCTGTACCAATTGCCCAAACAGGTTCGTAAGCGATGACCGCACCTTGGAATGCTTCTACTCCCAATGTGTTCAGAACTGCATCAATTTGCCTTGCGCATACGGTTTCAGTCTGACCAGCTTCATTTTCCTGTTCAGTCTCGCCGATGCACAAAACAGGAATTGGACCTTGCTGTTTAAGAATGGCAAATTTTTTCGCAATGAATTCGTCACTTTCTTGGTGGTAAGTACGGCGTTCAGAGTGGCCGATGATAATGTATTCTGCGCCAATGTCTTTTAACATTGCGGCGGAAGTTTCACCGGTAAATGCACCAGATAGGTTAACGTCAACATCCTGTGCGCCCAGAGCAATCCGGCTGCCAGCCAGCGCTTGTTTAGCCTGAGAGAGATAAAGTGCTGGTGGTGCGATAGCGACGTCACAGCCGGTAACACTGCTTAATTCTTTACGCAGGCCAGTGATAAGTTCGTTAACCATGTGGGTACTACCATTCAATTTCCAGTTACCCATAACTAATGGATGTCGCATGTTTTTTCCTCCAACCAGAGAAGTTTAAGTAGTGAGCTGAATGAAATTCATTCTTAGGATCGATTCGGTAGATCAGCGCTTCACAGTATAGTGATCATTGCAGACAATAGCTTTTTTTATTACTAAATTTGATTAGTTATCGGGTTCAGATAACCATAGCTTAATCGGTTCAATAGCGAAAGTAAGCGTTTTTTCGCTACTATTTACCACAATATAGCGAATAGCGCCGATGTTGTGGCTGTAAAATGGCGATTTTTTGCTGTTTATGAGTAAGTTATCAATATTCTCTTTGCTTTGTTCCTGTGAAAGCGTTGGGTTAAAGTGGCGCATCAGCGCTACCATGTATTGCTCTGCCAGCATTTGGTTTTGCTGAGTTTCAGCGGTATTTTCCGATGGTAGTAATGTCAGTTGCAGACTTTTGATTTTTTCACTTCCTCGCTCAAGTACGGCGGAAGAATAAAGTTTTTCATTGATTTTGCTGGCAGCTCGTGTCAGTGGCAGATAAATGTTTTTACTTATGATTACCCGATACTCGCGTAGTGGCAATGTTGGGTTGCGGCGATTATATTTTTCGCGAAATCGCGGGATAGTTTCATCGAAAGAGGGGGCATTCGGCAGAAGATAGATCGCTTGTATTGTAGGTTCTGTGGTTGTGGATTTATCAGCATTGGCTACCAACGGCAAACCGACGCTGCTTGCTGCTAATATTATGGCTGGAAATTTATTAACGTCTATTTTCATGTTGCCGCTCGCTTAGGTTAAACTGCGTTGAGAAACAGAATACACGATTGGAAAAGAATAGATGACATTACAACAATGGGGTTTTTCATTTAAAGGACGAATTGGGCGGCGTGAATTCTGGATTGGCATCGGTGTTTGCTTGGCCTTGATGTTTGTTATCTTGACTATTCAGGGAATGAATTCTTTAACCATGTACTATGCTATTTTTGCGCTTGTCTTGGTGATGTATCCCGTAGCGGCAATGATGGTTAAGCGTCTGCATGACCGAAATAAGCGGGGAGGGTGGTCGCTGCTTTTATTACTGTCAGGATTGTTGATTACTGTTGACTGGGGTGGCATGGCACCATTTTGGCAATGGGGGATTGGCCGTTTTATCCCCACATTGATCATTGTAATGATAGCGCTTGATTGCGGTGTATTCCGTGGTACGGATGGGCCAAACCGGTTTGGTGAGGCAACAGAGAAAGTGGATTTTATTTCTGTCAAAGATGACTGAAATTACCAATATTGCTCACTGGTGATATGCCCCGGTTTGCGGCGTAAGTGTTTTGTCATTCCACGCTGCTCTTTTAGCAGTCGTTGGGTATCTTTCACCATTTGAGGGTTACCGCATAACATAATATGGCTGTTGTCACTGTTCATCGTAAGCCCGAGAGTGGCCTCAAGTTCGCCGCTCTCGATCAATGCCGGGATACGACCAGTCAATGAGCCGGGGTTTTGTTCACGGCTGACAATAGTTTGAATTCGTAGCTTGCCATGAAGACGCTCAACTAATTGCTGCATTAAGGGCAGATAGCTTAAATCTTGTGTTAGTCTGACTGCATGCACCAATACGATGTTCTCGAATCTTTCTAGGTAGTCCCCTTGTTGAAGAATTGACAGATAGGGACCAATGGCTGTTCCCGTTGAAAGCATCCATAATGTTTTGCAATCAGGTATTTCATCAAGAATAAAAAAGCCTGCTGCTTGTTCTGTCACTAATAGATTATCACCAGGTTGTAGTGCGGCTAACCGTGGGCTGAGTTTGCCTTCAGGAACCGTCACTAAATAAAATTCAAGATTATTATCTGTCGGAGCGTTAACGTAAGAATAGGCCCGTTGCACCCGCTCATCATCTATTTCCAGCGCTAGTTTTGCAAACTGACCAGCGGTGAATTCTTCAACCGGTGCATGCATCCTGATGCTGAATAAGGTGTTCGTCCAGTGAATAACTTGTGTGACTTTTCCTGTAACCCAGTTTGCCATTGGAACTTGTCTCCTATCCTGAAAGAAATCCCCGAACCGTTTGTTTTTACGTCGTTATTTTAGTCTATAGAGCTAAATACCATTATCGATTCTGTGTCATAGGGAAATGAATCCATTTTTTCTTAATATCTGGTTTGAATAGTCGAGGTTATCTTAATAGCCGATAAGAATTTCAGTAGAAGATGCAGAAAACTAACAGCTTGCCATGCTATAGATCTTATCTATAAATATGGAGATAAATTATCAAAGGAATATTTTGATTTTATCTACGAGATAATAAAAAGTCTGTCGATATTAGGTTTTATGCTAGATCTTAATGTTCGGTTCAGTTTTAAAAGAAAATTTCTGAAGGTAGGAAATAAATAGAATTTCAAAGGGTGGAAAATTCCACCCTTTCTTTATTTTACTGTCAGTAAATCTTAGCCTTTATCTTCCCAATCCTGCGCGCGGGCAACCGCCTTTTTCCAGCCATTGTATTTGTAATTACGTTCAGTGGTTTCAATACTTGGACGGAATTCTTTTTCAATGGTGGCTTTACTTTTCACTTCATCCAGGTCTTTCCAGTAGCCAACTGCCAATCCTGCGAGGAATGCCGCGCCCAATGCAGTGCTTTCACGCACCACAGGACGTTCTACACGTGTGCCAAGAATATCTGATTGGAATTGCATCAGGAAGTTATTGGCAACGGCTCCGCCATCTACCCGTAGTGCTTGCAGCCGGGTGCCTGCATCAGCTTGCATGGCATCCAGTACATCACGGGTCTGATAGGCGATAGATTCCAGCGTCGCACGAATGATGTGATTACTGTTGGTACCGCGGGTTAGGCCGAAAATTGACCCTCGGGCGTAGGGGTCCCAGTAGGGGGCGCCAAGGCCGGTAAAAGCAGGGACTACATACACGCCGTTACTATTTTTAACTTTAGTGGCAAAGTATTCGGAGTCAGCCGCATCTGCAATAAGTTTCAGTTCATCACGCAACCACTGAATAGAGGCACCACCAACGAAAACCGCACCTTCAAGTGCATAGTTCACTTCGCCGCGAGGACCACAGGCAATGGTTGTCAGTAGGCCGTGGTTGGAGCGCACGGCATCTGTACCCGTGTTCATCAGCAGGAAACAGCCTGTCCCGTAGGTGTTTTTCGCCATACCCGGTTGGACACAAAGTTGTCCATATAGAGCAGCTTGCTGATCACCTGCGATACCTGAGATAGGGATCCGAGTGCCACCTTTACCACCGATATTGGTCTGACCATAAATCTCAGAAGATGAATGAACGCTAGGCAGTAGGGAACGAGGGATTTGTAACTCATCAAGAATATGCTGATCCCACTCCAGATTGTGGATATTGAACAGCATTGTTCGGGAGGCGTTTGTGAAATCGGTAACGTGGACTCGGCCTTGAGTCATTTTCCATACCAGCCAGGTATCCACAGTACCGAATAGGAGCTCACCTTTTTCAGCCCGTTCCCGGGCGCCTGCGACGTTATCTAAGATCCATTTCACTTTGGTGCCGGAGAAATAAGGATCTACTACCAGCCCTGTATTCTGGCGAATATATTCTTCCAATCCCTCTTTTTGTTTTAGTTTAGTACACGCGTCCGCGGTACGGCGGCATTGCCAAACGATGGCATTGTGGATAGGTTTACCGGTTTCTTTTTCCCAAATAATCGTTGTTTCACGTTGGTTGGTAATACCAATACCGGCAATCTGATCAGAACGAATATCCGCTTTCGCTAATACTTCTACCAGCGTTGAGCTTTGGGTTGCCCAGATTTCCATTGGATCGTGTTCTACCCAACCCGGTTTAGGATAAATTTGCGTAAACTCTCTTTGGGAAATTGAGATAATATTGGCGTCGTGATCAAGAATTATTGCTCGGGAGCTGGTGGTTCCCTGATCAAGGGCGACAATATACTTTTTCTCAATCATATTTTCTGTTGTCATGATAATAACCTGTTCTGGTGATGCTCTACTTTAGGCATTCTTTTTCTTCTGGTCTTCAGTCTTATGAACATCAGATGGTAAATTGCGACCAATAAGTTTGCGGTAGCCAAATGCTCCCACAATACCGCCGATAATGGGGGCGGTCAGAGTAACCAGACAGTAAGGGATTTCACGCCCACCCGTCAGGGCAATATTTCCCCAACCCGCCAGATAAGCAACTAATTTGGGGCTAAAGTCCCGGGCCGGGTTCAGCGCGAAACCGGTTAATGGGCCAAATGCACCGCCGATAACGGCAATCACAATACCAATCAGTAACGGGGCCAGAGGACCGCGGGGAATACCGTTGCCATCGTCAGTCAGCGACAGAATTAAGCAGAGTAGAATGGCGGCAATGATAACTTCTATCATAAAAGCCTGAGAAATGGACAGTGGCGCCATTGGGTAAGTAGAGAATACACCTGCTGTAAACAGGCTTTCAGGCGTACCACGAACGATATTGTGTACCTGTTCGTAATCAAGGAATACGCTGTAGTACATCATGTAAATGAGAGCGGCGGCGATAAAGCCACCAATCATCTGGGCAATAATAAAAGGGATAACTTTTTTGCCATCAAAACGGGCAAACAACCATAAGGCAATCGTCACCGCCGGGTTAAGGTGAGCACCGGAAACACCTGCGGTGAGATAAACAGCCAACGCAACGCTCATACCCCAAATAATACTGATTTCCCACAAGCCTAATTGTGCGCCGGCGATACGTGCAGCGGCAACACAACCTACTCCAAGGAAAACCAATAGTGCGGTACCAAGAAACTCAGCGATACATTGTCCGGTTAATGTCGTGCTAGTGGTTTGGCTCATATGTTCTATCCTACAAAGAAGATTTTAGAGGCGTAATTATTATTGTCACCTTTCAGAAATTGAAAAGGGGATTATGTAAATTTATCGTTAATGCGCGGAAACGAGAAATAGCGAAATTGAAATGTGTGTGTTGTGTCAACAAAATGAGCGAATCCGCATTTATCCGCTATTTTGCTAAAAATCAAAGTGTGAGGTACTTTGGGGTTTTTATTTGATAGTTATTTTTCATGTGTTGGGGATGTTGCTAGACAGGGGCGCTTTGGCTACATACAATCAGACCATTGCTTATAAGGGGGAACCGAGAATGTCATTTGAAGTTTTTGAAAAGCTGGAAGCCAAGGTTCAGCAGGCGATTGATACTATTACCCTGCTACAAATGGAAATTGAAGAATTAAAAGAAAAAAATCGATCTTTGTCTCAGGAAATTCAGAATGCAACCAGCGGCCGCGAGTCTCTGGCTCATGAAAATGAGCAATTAAAACAAGAGCAACAAGTATGGCAAGAACGTTTGCGTGCCTTGTTAGGCAAAATGGAAGATGTTCAGTAATTAAAATTTCCAGCAGACAAAAGAAGGGCGATCTGAAAAATCGCCCTTAGTTTTACTATACGTTATCATCAGATGATCTCATCTTCTTCGTTATCATCAAGTCCCAGTGGCTCTTCAGACAAAATGATACCGGTGTTATCGGCATACAAATAATCGCCAGAGAAGAAGGTGACACCACCAAAATTCACCCGGATATCGCTTGCGCCGGTCCCTTCATCACGACAGCCAGCAGGAATAGCGGCTATAGCTTGAATGCCGAGGTCTAACTCTGCTAGTTGGTCAACCTGACGTACAGCACCGTAAATAACAATGCCCTCCCATCCATTTTGCACGGCGAGTTGTGCCAGCTCAGCGTCAATTAATGCTTGGCGTACAGAACCACCACCATCTACCAGTAAAATGCGTCCATGACCGTTGTCTTCAAGCAGGTCGTAAAGTAACCCGTTGTCTTCAAAGCATTTAACCGTGATGATTTGACCACCAAATGAAGTACGCCCGCCAAAATTGGAGAACATAGGCTCTACCACATTTACTTCTTCTTGATAGATGTCACAAAGCTCGGAAGTATCATATTTCATAGGATTTACGTCTGGTTAAGGTATGGAACAGTAAGTATATCCCTTTCAGGCCGATGTTAGCAAAATCATCAATTATTAAATTGATATTGTTAACAGGTATCCAGAATGATTAAGTTACAACACCTTCGGAAAAACAGCACAAATACTGTCTAATTAAAAATAAGACCAACTGAAAATAGAATATTAGTCAATAATGCCGCTTTAACCATCTGTCCCAACATTGGACGCATTCCTTCCGGTGTGGGTTCATTAAGTACATACCACATATGTTTGAACAACCAAGGCAGAGTGAGCAGGAACAACCAGCCTGACCAACCAGACGGGTTTTGTACGGTGAATAATACCAAGCAAAGTATTGCTGTGATTATTAAACATCCGTGATAATAACGGGCTTTTTTAGGGCCGAGACGGACAGCTAGGGTGTTTTTGCCATGCCGTTTGTCATCTTCAATATCACGCAAATTATTGATATTTAAAACAGCAACAGAGAGAAGACCACAGGCTGTTGCCGGGAGTATGATAACCGAGTCAAAAAAACCTGCTTGAAGATAATAAGTACCGGCAACACTTAACCAGCCAAAGAAAATCAGTACTGAAATATCGCCAAGTCCCATATAGCCATAAGGCTTTGTACCGACTGTATAGGTAATTGCAGCAATAATTGCTAGCAGGCCAAGGACCAGAAAACCGAATATATCCCTGGGTTCTTCACAGGCAACGGCAATCAGGGCACTACCAGACAGACAAGCTAGTAGGACAATAATCTTCAGTGCTTTTTTCATCTGTGATACGGTAATAATGCCTTTTTGCATCCCACGTAGTGGCCCAATACGCTTTTCAGTATCACTGCCTTTGATAACATCACCGTAATCATTGGCGAGATTGGACAGAATTTGCAGTATAGCTGCTGTCAATAGCGCCAGTAAGGCAACCGGTAGCTTGAAATGCCCTGTCCAGGCAGCGAGAGCTGAGCCAGTAATAATGGCGGCAAGGGCGAGTGGTAGCGTTTTAGGACGCAGACTTTCCAGCCATGCTTGAGTTTGACTGATGGAAGTTGATGAGTTCATTTCTGTGTTTACTTACTCCTGTAAATTTATAATTAATAATGGGAGGCAAGCCTCCCATTATTAATTATAGTGGATCAGGAATCGTATATACCGATTATAGGATAAAGCGGCTCAGATCTTCATCCGCAACCAATTCATCTAGATGCTTTTTAACATAGTCGGCATCAATATCAACTGACTGGCCACGACGTTCGCTGGCTTCGAAGGAGATATCTTCTATCAGCCGCTCAAGCACAGTATGTAGGCGACGGGCCCCGATATTTTCGGTTGATTCATTTACCTGCCATGCGGATTCTGCAATTTTGCTAATGCCATCAGCCGTGAAACTGATGCTCATACCTTCCGTTGCCATCAGTGCTTTGTACTGTTCCGTCAGGGATGCACTCGGTTCAGTCAGAATACGCTCAAAATCTTTTGTAGTTAGTGCCTGTAACTCCACCCGAATCGGCAGACGCCCTTGTAATTCAGGGATCAGATCGGAAGGGCTGGCAACCTGGAATGCACCTGAGGCGATAAACAGGATATGGTCTGTTTTTACCATGCCGTGTTTAGTGGATACCGTACAACCTTCCACCAATGGCAACAGGTCACGCTGAACACCTTCACGGGAAACATCAGGGCCTGAAGTCTGGCCTCGTTTGCAGATTTTGTCGATTTCGTCAATGAAGACAATACCGTGTTGTTCAACGGAATCAATAGCCTGTTGTTTCAATTCTTCCGGGTTAACCAGTTTAGAGGCTTCTTCTTCGATCAGTAGCTTGAAAGCATCTTTGATTTTTAGCTTACGAGATTTGTGTTTCTGACCGGCAAGGTTCTGGAACATAGATTGCAACTGATTTGTCATCTCTTCCATGCCCGGAGGTGCCATGATCTCGACGCCCACAGGTGTAGTAGCAACATCAATCTCGATTTCTTTATCATCAAGTTGACCTTCACGTAGTTTCTTACGGAATGCCTGGCGTGCGGCTGATGGCTCAAC
This sequence comes from Photorhabdus sp. CRCIA-P01, assembly GCF_003545805.1. Taxonomy (GTDB): domain Bacteria; phylum Pseudomonadota; class Gammaproteobacteria; order Enterobacterales; family Enterobacteriaceae; genus Photorhabdus; species Photorhabdus antumapuensis. The sequence continues at coordinate 102,860 of NZ_NMQR01000013.1, forward strand.
TTGTGTCTCCGTTTGTCCCCAGTTATTTTTTGCTGGTGGGATCAGGGCATCCAGAATACGCTCTTCTGCTAATTCTTCTGCCCGATAACGGTTTTTTTCGATGGATTGCAGGCGAACCATTTTAACTGCGGCATCTGTCAGATCACGGATGATAGAGTCGACTTCTTTACCAACATAGCCAACTTCGGTGAATTTTGTCGCTTCGACTTTGATAAACGGCGCATTTGCCAGTTTTGCCAGACGACGGGCGATTTCGGTTTTACCTACCCCAGTCGGACCAATCATCAGGATATTTTTAGGTGTTACTTCGTAGCGCAGCGTTTCATCTAGCTGCATACGCCGCCAGCGGTTACGGAGTGCGATAGCTACAGCGCGTTTCGCTTTGTCCTGACCAATAATGTGGTTGTCAAGTTCGCTGACAATTTCGCGTGGAGTCATTTCAGACATACTATCTACCCTTACGCTTTTGAAGGAAGTTCTTCGAAGTTGTGATTATGGTTGGTGTAAATACAGATATCACCGGCAATTGTTAGCGCTTTCCCTGCAATTTGTCTGGCACTGAGATCGGTATTTTCCAGCATTGCCCGTGCGGCGGATTGGGCGTACGGGCCACCGGAACCAATGGCAATCAGGTCATTTTCTGGCTGAATGACATCGCCGTTGCCTGTAATGATCAGGGAGGTATTTTCATCTGCAACTGCCAGTAGTGCTTCCAGTTTGCGTAGCATGCGATCAGTGCGCCAGTCTTTAGCAAGCTCAACCGCTGCTTTGGTCAGATGCCCTTGGTGCATTTCAAGTTTACGTTCAAACAGTTCAAACAGAGTAAAAGCGTCTGCTGTACCGCCGGCAAAACCCGCGATTACTTTGTCATTATAGAGGCGGCGAACTTTACGGACATTGCCTTTCATGACGGTATTACCCATCGTTGCCTGTCCATCACCACCGATTACGACTTGGCCATTACGGCGAACACTTACGATTGTAGTCACGAGTAAGCCCTTGGTTACAAAAATAGATAAATGTGACGCACGGTACTTTCGACAGTGTATACGGCTATCGAAAATACCGTGTGCACGGTGTTAGCAGTATAGATGGGGGAGAATTATAATTTTTCAACCCCCAGTAACACGGAGAATGCAACCTGATATGCCAACGCCCTTTAGGCGTTCCCGCATTTTTTCTGCGGTGTTTTTACTGTAGGGACCAAGAATAACACGATGCCAGCCGTCTCCCGTTGTGATCTGGCTTTCAATACCCGCGAATGCCAGATTGGCACGTACTGATTCAGCTTGGTCCATATTGCGGAATGAACCACATTGTAAAATCATACGCTGTGCCTTTTCTACGGGCTTAGGTTTACTGGTTTCAGCCGGTGGTAGAGTTTTTGGCTGAATTGGCTGAGTCTGCATTGGTTGTTGTGGTAACGTTTGTTGAGGTTGTGGTTGTGGTCTTGTTTCCAGCGGTTGTTGTGTCTCCGCTGATGGTTTGATGATCACTTGTGAACGCGGCACTTGAACACCATTGTATGGTACTTCTGGCAGTGAAGTCGCCGGTTGGCGCATATCCGCCTGCATTTGTTCAAGTAACTGCCGTTGCTCTGAGGTCAGCTGAGTTTGTGAATTGATTTGCCCCCTGGATGAGGGATCACGTGGTGTCTCGATACCAACGGGGCGATTTTCCAATTCTTTGATATAGCGCCAGCGTTCTTCTGGCTTTGGTGGTAACTCATTGTTTTGTCTGGAATGTTCTGGCAGTGTTTCTGGTTCGCTTTTCTGTTTATTGTGGGTAATAAAGTAAAGGCCACCAATAAAGATAACGACTAAGGCTACTGCGACGGCCAGCGTTATTTTTGGCAGCCCTTGGGCTTGGTATTTTTTCTTATCGGTATTTTTACGGCGGGCGTTTGAACGCCCGCGACTCACATAATCTCGTTGTGCCACTGTCTAATTCGCTGAGTAATTTAAGTAAAAGAAAATAAACGATATGTTACTTAACCTGCGGTTATTTGCCTAGCTTTTAGGCGAACAGGTGCTTTGCCGAATAATTAATTCCGATTCCAGTAACTGAGAACCGCCAGATATTGTGTGGCCCTGGATTTTATCTAGCAACAGTAACATTGCCTTATGACCAATTTGATAACGGGGTTGACCAACGGTAGTCAATGGTGGATCGCTGTACATGGCGAGACTTAAGTTATCAAATCCAATGATTGATAAATCTTCCGGTATTTTTAAGCCCATTCTTTTAGCCTGCCACATCACGCCAATCGCCATAACATCGCTGTGGCAGAAGATGGCTGTAGGAGGATCTAGCAGGGAGAGTAGCTGCTCGGTCAGTTTTGCGCCGCTTTCATGGGTAAAATTACCTTGGACAATATAATCTTCACGAATTGTTCCGCCAGAGCGACGTAGTGCTTGGATATATCCCTGACGGCGATAGCGGCAAATCGGTATGTTTTCTGGACCGGAAAGGCAGGCAATGCGTTTATGCCCCAATGTTTGCAGATAATGAGTCGCATTGAATGCGGCGGTTAGGTTATCAATATGAATAGTCGGCAGTTCTAGCTCTGGTACAAATTCGTTTGCCATTACCATGGGTGGTAGGTTTTTTTGTTCTTCTTTGCTGGCATCAAACGGGATATGCGAACTCAGTAGCAACAGACCATCAATTTGTTTAGTGACAATCAGGTTGAGAAACGTGTGTTCCTGTTTTTGCTGATGTTGGCAATCACCGATTAAAACCAAATAGCCATGTTGTGCCGCTGTCTTTTCAATGCCGCAAATCACATCAGTGAAAAAGGGATCACTGATATTTGGCACTATCACTAAAATAGTTTTTGACTCACCGCGTTTAAGATTACGGGATAAGTTATTGGGGTAATAACCCACAGCCAGTACAGCTTGTTCCACTTTTTGTCGGGTCTGGGAAGAAACCTTTTCTGGATTCATGAGTGTTCTTGATACTGTTGCGGTAGAAACGCCAGCCACTTCAGCGACATCTTTCATCGTTGCGGAGGTGCCATTCTTTTTCTGCTCCAAAACTCACTCCTCATTTCCTGACTGATTAGTTAAACGATTGTCATTTTCTGGTTGCCGGGAAACCGTCAGTGACTTTAAGGAAAGTTACGACATGCGGTTTAAGGTTATGACAATGTTATTAAGGGATCATTCTAAACAGTTTGGCAAATTCGTTTATTCCTTAGTTTGTAAAAAAGTGTGATATAAATCATTTATTCGATATGGCTCGCAAATTAGTGAGTAATTTTTCATTGATTACTGATTGTCGAGTATGATTTTTTAAATAGTAAATAAGAGTATGTTTAATCTGCTCAGGTTATCTGTTTTAAAATAGAGGCGATTAATTACTAACTATCTGTTGGATCAACATCGATATTCCATTTCACTTTTCGGGTTTGCGGTAAAGCTGTTATCTGTGGATAAACCAGTGCCATGATTTTTTGTAAAACAGTTCTGGATGGATGTTGAATTAATAGTTGCCAACGATAGCGACCACCTCTTTTTGACTGTAATGCAGGAACCGGGCCCATGATCCATAAGTTATCATCCCGCAAAGGGTGGTGTTCAAAAAGCAGGCGCAATTGTTGTAAGAAAGCAGGTGCTTGCTGATTATCGTGATCTTCTGACCGCAAGATAATATGGCTGGTAAATGGCGGCAAAAACACACTTTTACGTTCATCCATAGCTTGAATAGCGAAAGCATCGTAGCCTTTATTTAGCAAAATTTGCAGTAATGGATGGTCAGGATGATGAGTCTGAAGAACTACTTCTCCCCGTTTGCCAGCTCGACCAGCTCGACCAGAAACCTGTGTATAAAGTTGTGCGAAGCGTTCCGCTGCTCGAAAATCTGCTGAAAACAGAGCACCATCAACATCGAGTAAAGCAACCAGTGTGACATCAGGAAAATGGTGACCTTTTGCCAGCATTTGGGTGCCAATCAATATACGGGCATTTCCGGCGTGAATGTCAGCCAGTTGTTGCTCCAGTGTTCCTTTGCGGCTGGTGGTATCCCTGTCAATGCGAGTAATGGGTACATCAGGGAATAAGGCCGAGATACCATCTTCAAGCTGTTCTGTGCCAAGGCCAACGGGTTGAAGATGAGTAGAACCGCATTGCGGGCACTGACGGGGAACGGGGCGTTGGCTGTCACAATAATGGCAACGTAACTGACGATGGTATTGATGCAGCGTGTAATAATGGTCACAGCGTTGGCATTCTGCAATCCAGCCACATTCATGGCAGAGTAGGGCAGGTGAGTAACCGCGACGGTTAAGGAAAAGTATGATTTGATTATTGGCTTGTAGATGTTCTTCAATACGCTTTATTAGTGGTTGAGATAACCCGACTTTGAGTGGTAAACCTTTTAAGTCCAATAGATGTTGAGCCGCTGGCTGAGCATGACCTGCTCGTTTGGATAATGTTAGCGGGCGGTATTTGCCTTGTTGCACATTGTAAAGTGTTTCCAGCGCTGGAGTGGCAGAACCCATGATCACCGGGATATTCTCTTTTTTTGCTCTGAATACCGCTAAATCACGGGCATGATAACGCCAGCCTTCCTGTTGCTTATAAGAACTGTCATGTTCTTCATCAATAATGATGATGCCAAGGTGGGAGAAAGGGGTAAATAGGGCTGAACGTGTACCGATAACAATTGCGTTCTCACCTTTTTGAGCTCGTAGCCATACAACAAGACGCTCACTGTCATTCAGGGCTGAATGAAGAACATCAACCGGTGCGTTGAAACGTTCACGGAAGCGACGGATGGTCTGTGGTGTCAGGCCAATTTCCGGTACAAGTATCAGCGCTTGTTTACCTTGCTCCAGAATATTCTCCAGTACACTGAGATAAATTTCTGTTTTACCTGATCCGGTGATGCCAGCCAGTAACCAGGGAGAGAATTGCTGGTCTTCTGCACGGATAGCACCAATTGCTGTGGCTTGTTCGGTATTCAATTTCAGGCGTTCGCCGGTGATTTGGAAGTGATTTCGCCAGTTCTCAGATTCAGGTTGCACAGGGTATAAATCGATAAGTGACTTCTTTTTGAGCGATTGGAAAGCGCTTTCGCTCAGTTCCAGTTCTGTCATCTGATGGCGATATATTGCTTTACGGCGTAGGGTTGCCAGTACTTGCTGCTGTTTTGGCGAGCGCTTCAGTTGCGCCAGCGGTAATTCAGCGCCTGTTGGCGTGACTTGCCACTGCCATAGTGGAGTTGATTCTGCGGGTTTTCCCTGACGAAGCAGTACTGGCAATGCATGGAACAGGACTTCACCGATGGGGTAATGGTAATAACTGGATGCCCAGAGCAATAATTGCCAAAGATTTTCTGAAAATAAGGAGTGAGTATCGAGAATAGACTCTATGGTTTTCAGTTGTTCTGCTGGAATATCACTGTTGTCAGTTATTCTGGTGACGATCCCAATTGCTTTACGTTTGCCAAAAGGGACAATGACCCGCATCCCCGCAACAGGTAATTGACTCTCTGCGGGCAACAGATAGTCAAAAGAGCGGGTAAGAGGGACAGGCAGGGCAACCTGAACAACAGCCATAGAATTATTCCTAAAATCAATGGGTAAGTTAGAGTATAATCAAAAATTGATTATAGAGTACCATAGGTGTTGAGTGGATTTCATTGCGGGATGGGCAGATATTCTGTATGATCCGCCGCCTTTGGTATGAAATGTACCAAACTCATTTTATCAACACGACGTGTGGTGTCTGGCGGCAACAGGGCTGGATAGCGACACGGCCTTAACAGAGGTTATCCCATGAAAAAAGGTATTCATCCTAAATATGAAGAAGTTACTGCAACTTGTTCTTGCGGTAATGTAATGCAAATCAGATCTACCGTTGGTCACGCTCTGAACCTGGACGTATGCGGCCAATGTCACCCATTCTATACGGGTAAACAACGTGATGTTGCTACTGGTGGTCGTGTTGATCGCTTCAATAAACGTTTCCACGTTCCAGGTGTCAGCAAGTAATTGCAGAATTGCGTCTGTCCATGATGACAGGCCGACTGGTACTAACGCCCGGTGTTTTGCATCGGGCGTTTTGCATTTAAAAATCTCCTGACTTTTTACAGGAGTTTTTTGCACTGCTATCAATATTCCCAGGTATCAGGATCAATACCTAATTCCCGCATGATCTTTTTGGCTGCCTCTGGGATTTCATCATTACGCTCTTTGCGTAAATCAGCATCATCGGGCAGTGGCTGCCCAGTAAATGCATGCAGGAATGCTTCACACAGCAATTCACTATTAGTTGCATGACGCAGGTTATTGACCTGGCGACGAGTGCGTTCATCAGTGAGGATTCTCAACACTTTCAAAGGAATTGAGACTGTGATTTTCTTCACTTGTTCGCTTTTTTTGCCATGTTCAGCATAAGGGCTGACATATTCACCGTTCCACTCAGCCATGGGGTACCTTAAATAGTCGTAAAATCATAAAATTAAGCCAGATAACAGCACCAGCTTTCGTTGTAACATATTGCCATTTTATCGTGATTTCCTTATCAATTATACAGTTATAGTATATGCGATAAACTAATGGCTACTAATAAATAAAGCAGCATTAGTTATGATGAATAATTATCCCATTGTCTAATCTAACCGTAAAGAGGTTTAGATGTCTAGATGTGTTGACGTCTATTGTGGTAGCGGATATTCTTCCCTGACTTAATTTATGACAGATAGTGGTAGCTGATATGACACGCAAACCGGCAACGATAGCAGTTCGCAATGGGCTGAATAATGATGAACAGTATGGCTGTGTTGTTCCGCCTATTTATCTTTCCAGCACATATAACTTTACTGATTTTAATCAGCCAAGGACACATGATTATTCCCGCAGGAGTAATCCGGGCCGCGATATGGTGCAACAGGCATTAGCTAAGCTGGAGGGAGGGGCGGGTGCTATCATGACCAGCAGCGGAATGTCAGCTATTCACCTGTTATGCACGGTTTTCCTTCAACCTGGGGATCTGTTGGTTGCGCCTCATGACTGTTATGGTGGCAGCTACCGTTTATTTGACAGCCAGACTAAACGTGGTGCTTATGAAGTGGCTTTTGTCGATCAAAGTGATGAACAGGCATTAAAGCAAGTCTTGTCCAAAAAGCCAAAGTTGGTATTGATTGAAACGCCCAGCAATCCTTTATTGCGTATTGTCGATATTGCTCATATATGCCAGCTTTCCCATGAGGTAGGTGCGACAGTCATTGTTGATAACACTTTCCTGAGCCCTGTATTACAGAAGCCTTTGGAGTTGGGGGCGGATCTGGTTGTGCATTCCTGTACTAAATATCTTAATGGACATTCTGATGTGATTGCCGGAGCTATTATTGCAAAGGATGAAGAGGTCGCAGCGGAGCTCGCTTGGTGGGCGAATAATATTGGTGTAACCGGTGCGGCGTTTGATAGCTATCTGCTGTTGCGCGGCATGCGCACTTTATCGCCACGGGTCCTGTTACAGCAAAAGAATGCATTGGAGATTGTCAATTATCTTCAACAGCAACCGTTAGTGAAAAAACTTTTTTATCCTGCTTTGAAAGATCATTCTGGGCATGAAATTGCTTGTAAGCAACAATTTGGTTTTGGCGCAATGATAAGCTTTGAGTTCGATGGTGGTGAACAGGCGATACGCCGTTTTCTGTCTGAGTTAAAGTTATTTACTTTGGCGGAATCACTGGGCGGTGTGGAAACCTTAATTTCCCATACCGCTACCATGACTCACGCTGGAATGTCAGCACAGGCAAGGGCGGAAGCGGGGATTGCGGATTCACTATTGCGTGTTTCTGTGGGTATTGAAGATAGTCAGGATTTAATCGCTGATTTGGAAAATGCATTTCAGGCAGTAGTAAAGGAGTAACCATGAGTGCACTGACAGTTGCAGTGGCGGAAAATGGCCGCCAATTACATAAGTTTGGTGGAAGTAGTCTCGCGGATGTGAAATGTTATCAACGGGTAGCCAAGATTATGGCGAATTACAGCCAACCTGGTGATTTAATGGTGGTATCCGCAGCGGGCAGCACGACTAACCAGTTAATTAATTGGCTTAAACTTAGCCAGAATGACCGTATCTCCGCCCATCAGGTGCAGCAGGTTCTGCGCCGTTATCAACAGGATCTGATTAGAGGTTTGCTACCTGAAACTGTTGCTGAAAAGTTGGTGAAGCGTTTTATTGCTGATCTTGAAAAGCTAGGTGCGTTACTGGATAAACCGGTTAGTGATGTGACTTATGCAGAAGTGGTGGGGCACGGAGAGATCTGGTCCGCGCGTTTGATGTCGGCTGTGCTTGAAGTTCAGGGTATTCCTAGCGCTTGGGTGGATGCTCGCCAGTTTTTACGCGCGGAACGGGCGGCTCAGCCGCAAATTGATGTTACCCTTTCCCAACCATTGCTAAATCAGTTGCTAACACAAAACCTAAATAAACGATTGGTGGTGACTGGTTTTATCTCCAGTAATCATGATGGAGAAACGGTTTTATTGGGGCGAAATGGCAGTGATTACTCTGCAACTCAGGTTGGGGCTTTGGCAGGGGCGAGACGGGTAACCATCTGGAGTGATGTTGCTGGTGTTTACAGTGCTGATCCTAGAAAAGTCAAAGATGCCTGTTTGTTACCGCTATTACGCCTGGATGAAGCCAGCGAGCTTGCTCGTCTTGCCGCACCTGTGTTGCATGCTCGTACCTTACAGCCTGTTTCCTTCAGTGATATTGATTTGCTATTACGTTGCAGCTACCAGCCGGAGCAAGGATCAACGCGTATTGAAAGGGTTTTGGCTTCTGGGACTGGCGCAAAAATTGTTACTAGTCATGATGATGTTTGCCTGATTGAGTTGCATGTGGCTGCTCATCATGATTTTAAACAGATATACAAAGATATTGATCTGTTGTTAAAGCGAGAACAAATTCGCCCATTGGCGATAGGTATCCATCTAGACTGTAATTTGATTCAGCTCTGTTACACTTCCGAAGTGGTGAATAGTGCACTGGGCGTGCTGGAAGATGCTACGCTTCCGGGGAAACTTTCCCTAAGGGAAGGTTTGGCGCTGGTGGCGCTGGTTGGAGCTGGTGTATGCAAGAACCCATTACATTGCCACCGTTTTTATCAGCAACTTAAAGATCAGCCGGTAGAATTTATCTGGCATGCGGAGGATGGCATCAGCCTTGTTGCTGTGTTGCGGACTCATCAGACTGAACATGTTATTCAGGGATTGCATCAGAGTTTGTTCCGTGCTGAAAAGCGGATTGGTCTGATTTTGTTTGGTAAAGGAAATATCGGCTCTCGTTGGCTGGAGTTATTCGCTCGTGAGCAGAAAAACATTTCGGCTCGCAGTGATTTTGAATTTGTTCTGGCCGGTGTGGCGGATAGTCGCCGGAGTTTACTCGACTATCAAGGGATTGATGCTAGTCGAGCATTAGCTTTTTTTGATGATGAAGCGACGGAATATGATGTTGATGAATTATTTCTGTGGATGCGAGCGCATCCTTATGACGATTTGGTGATCCTGGATGTGACGGCGAGTGAAGAACTAGCTCGATGTTATAGCGATTTCGCCAGCTATGGTTTTCATGTTATCAGTGCCAATAAAATTGCTGGTGCTTCCAGTAGCAGTGATTATCGTCTTATCCGTGACGCATTTGCCAAAACCGGTCGCCATTGGTTTTACAATGCAACAGTTGGCGCTGGCTTACCTATCAATCATACCGTGAGGGACTTACGGGAGAGTGGTGATACCATTTTGTCCATTAGTGGCATTTTCTCCGGCACATTATCTTGGCTGTTTCTGCAATTTGATGGTTCAGTCCCGTTTAGTGATTTAGTCGAACAGGCGTGGCAACAGGGATTGACAGAACCTGATCCGCGTATTGATCTATCTGGTCAGGATGTGATGCGTAAATTGATTATCCTTGCCCGTGAAGCAGGGTATGAGATTGAGCCAGAGCAGGTGCGTGTTGAGTCACTGGTCCCGAAAGAAGCAGAGTCAGGCTCTATCGAACAGCTCTTTGATAATAGCGGTGCTATCAATGAGCAAATGGTGCAGCGATTAGCTGCGGCGCAGGAAATGGGTATGGTGCTGCGTTATGTTGCTCGTTTTAATGCGAATGGTAAGGCAAAGGTGGGTGTTGAGGCGGTACTCCCTGATCACCCATTGGCTTCCTTGCTACCGTGCGACAACGTGTTTGCGATTGAGAGCCGTTGGTATCGTGATAATCCGTTGGTGATCCGTGGGCCGGGGGCGGGTCGTGACGTGACAGCCGGAGCGATTCAGTCTGATCTTAACCGTTTGTCACAACTGCTTTAAGCTTTCTAACACCTCCACTGATTGATCAAATGTGATTTCCTTCGTTTGATATTTGAGGTAACGAGAGGGTAGATGTCCTGAGCAGGGCATCTTTCCTCATTGTTGCCTTAGCTATCGATCTGCTAAGCCAATATAAACAAAGCCAAAGATCCCTTGATGAATTTTTTTCCGATTCAGGGTGAATATTTCTCACCGATTTAACTCAAATTTTCTGTTGACTAAAAAATGCCGATCCCTCATCTTATTTAGACGTCTAAACGTATAGGTGTTTAGATGTGTAAATAAAAGTAACTGGCAAATTATTAAGATGGAAAATTATTCCGCTTGTTAACGAGGTGCAGGGTATGAGTTTTTTTCACGCAAATCAGCGAGAGGCGCTGAATCAGAATCTGGCTGAATTGGAAGGACAGATCCGTGTTTCATTTGAATTCTTTCCACCGCGTACAGCCGAGATGGAAAAAACCCTGTGGAAATCCATTAGTCGCCTGAGTACCCTCAAGCCTAAATTTGTTTCCGTTACTTATGGTGCTAACTCTGGCGAGCGTGATCGTACCCATAGCATTATCAAAGGAATAAAAGAGAAAACCGGTCTTGAGGCTGCTCCGCACCTCACCTGTATTGATGCCAGCCGCGATGAATTGTGTGAAATCGCCCGTGATTATTGGAATAATGGAATTCGTCATATTGTGGCTTTGCGGGGGGATTTACCTGATAACAGTGAAAAACCCAAAATGTATGGGGCTGATCTGGTTGAATTACTTAAGAAAGAAGCTGATTTTGATATTTCAGTGGCTGCTTACCCTGAAGTTCATCCTGAAGCGAAAAATTCTCAGGCTGATCTAATTTGCCTGAAACGAAAGATTGATGCGGGTGCGAACCGTGCGATTACTCAATTCTTCTTTGATGTGGAAAGTTATCTGCGTTTTCGTGACCGCTGTGTTGCCGCCGGAATTGAGGTGGAAATCGTACCGGGAATTTTGCCGGTATCCAACTTCCGTCAGCTGAAACGTTTTGCGACAATGACCAATGTTCGTATTCCAAGCTGGATGACCAGAATGTTTGAGGGGCTGGATGATGACCCTGAGAGCTCTAATCTGGTTGGTGCTTCTATTGCAATGGATATGGTGAAGATTTTAAGCCGCGAAGGTGTGAAGGATTTTCATTTTTATACCTTAAACCGCGCGGAACTGAGTTATGCAATTTGTCATACTTTGGGTGTTCGTCCTTAATCTTTGGCTCTTACTAAGGAAATCTCTTAGTAAGAGCATGTTTTTATAAAGTGTAAATCTTTATTATCTAGTTGGATAATTAACATAGCGCACAACCCTTGCTACACAAGGCGTTGTCCGAAGTGGGGCACTATTTTGGAAAATTATTTAATCTATTTATGAAATCTAATTTTATAGAATTGAAGGAATGGAGGGGTTAGAATAGTAATAAATAAAACTTTGTTATTAATTAAATTATTAAAGGTAGATTGTAGTAAATAATGACTCTGGTTATAATGTTTTTCACATAATTATTACTCTCTAAATCTCTTTATTAGGAAATAAAGTCACTCTACAGATAACTAATTGTAGTCGTCAGACTTATATCTCGTATAAAATTCTGCACTCTGGTTAATATTAACCATTGCCATATTATTTTTTAACTTTTAATATTGCAACGTAAAAAATATGTTTGTGGCTTTCCCTTATTGGTTGATAAATATATTTATAATGTTTGACATTATTATGTGGCATTTTGTCGTATTCACTATTTCATACCAACCAAATTAGAGGATAAATCAGCCCTGTGGGTGTTCTCAGGCGATATTGTTTTGCATATTCGTTATACCATCCGTTAATTAATTTCGCGATTACATAATACAGGCTCTCCTTCGGGAGAGCTTGATAGAAGCAATTTATGAGATAAATAAGATTCCAAAATAGTGCTACATCTTATACCACTCATAATTCTATGTATAACAATGGGTTGAAGAAGGCCATGTGTAGCAGAATTATGAAACGTTATTTATTTATAGAAGGTAATTTTAAATTAATTTAAGGTTTTCTATATTCTTTAAGTTTAATTTATATGGTTTCTGGTTTATACTTATCTTATTTACTTATTTACTTATTTACTTATTTACTTATTTACTTATTTACTTATTTACTTATTTACTTATTTACTTATTTACTTATTTACTTATTTACTTATTTACTTATTTACTTATTTACTTATTTACTTATTTACTTATTTACTTATTTACTTATTTACTTATTTACTTATTTACTTATTTACTTATTTACTTATTTACTTATTTACTTATTTACTTATTTACTTATTTACTTATTTACTTATTTACTTATTTACTTATTTACTTATTTACTTATTTACTTATTTACTTATTTACTTATTTACTTATTTACTTATTTACTTATTTACTTATTTACTTATTTACTTATTTACTTATTTACTTATTTAC
>NZ_NMQR01000130.1 GCF_003545805.1 Photorhabdus sp. CRCIA-P01
GCAGTAAAAAGTTTCGCCGCTTACTCTGGCGAAACAAGATTATCCAAAGCATGAGTCGCAGAGGCTGCTGCTATGATAATTCGCCGATGGAACGGGTATTCCGGAGTCTGAAAAGTGAATGGGTTCCCCCAGAAGGCTATCAGGATATGCATGAAGCGATAAGAGATATCACGCAATATCTGGGTGGATATTATAATTACATTCGCCCCCATAGTTTTAATGGAGGCATTTCTCCCGTTGAATACGAGAAGCAATGGGAAAAGGCTAAAATGGTGTCCGGAATTTCTTGACCGCTACACCACATTCCCAACACGCCTTCGCTGCCATCCTTGCGCGGATAGCACAGCTTCACCCCTGTTCTGTCCGGCAGATAGAGCGTCGCTCTGGTTCGCGACTCCGCCAACGCAAAATTGGCATAAAAATTAATTTTCCCTGATCCATCCAACAGCCCTTTCAGGCCATTCTTGCTGATTTCCAACGGATTCAGTGAAGCTTTAGCTCCCGCGCCGTAAGACCAGCGCATCAGTTGTGATTGTGAATCAAACGCAATATGTTCCCCTTCATACGGCGATGTTTTCAGGTTGTTATTCAGGTCCTGCGCCCACTTCCCCCAAACACCACTGTGATCATCAATCAACTTCACATCCAGTACCGTTAATGAAGGTTTGAGTTTTTTAATTTGCGATTCCAGCTTCTGCCCATCTATTTCCATACGGGTACGGCTATTGCCCTCTTTGTCGGTATACGCCACTTCCCGCAGGAAGCTTTTACCACCGCTTTTCTTGTCCTGATCATTCAGCTTATAGCGCCGCCAGTGGCTTTTAATTTTGTCCGACCTAACATAGGTGTATTTGTAACCCTGATAGCCTTTATCCATCGCTATCAGTTCCGTGATACCAATCACGCTTTTTTTAGCGTTTTCATCCAATAACGTAGTTTTGGGTAAATTTTCCGGCGGACTTAATGTGGTTAGCTGATTGCGTAATCGTTCACAAGCCCCATTCAATTCGTCATAAGCGGCTTTTAGCTGCACTTCTTGCCCGCAAGCAGGCGCCATTGTCTGCTGAATACACTGTTCTGTCAGAGCGCTTAACCGCTGTTCTGCCTCAATGCGCTGTTCCACGCAGCGACTCAAAAAGTTATGTTCCTCCACCAAGGAGTGGACATCTTCTTTATCCACAAAAATCAAGGTTTCACTGTCAGGGTGAAAATAAATTGCGGGCTCCGCTTTTATATACACATCGGTGTTCTGCGGTTTTACCCCTGTTTTTCCGGTCGATACAGCCATACGGTTTTCCTCTCAGTAAGTTAAAAGTGTTCAATATTCAGTTTGTCCGGCGTGGCGGTATGAATTTCAACGGTTTTACCGTTTTCATCACTCATCCCTTCAAACACTTGTCCATCTGCGGTGGTTATGCGGTAACGCCTGTGAGGTAAAATTTGCCCGCTGTCCTGATCTTTTAAGGTAAAAAAACCACTGTATCCCCGTGGCAGCACCGACGCTGGAGCATGAATATTCTCAGCCCCCATCTTTTGTATATTGGCCGCTTTCAACAGAATGTTGCCCGGGCAACCTAATTCAATATTGCCGTCTTTAATCCGAATATAACCACCGCCGCTGGACAGTACGATTTCCCGACTGGCATTGATCGTGACCTTTCCCTCTGCACTGGTTATGTCAATATCCTTTTTAGCCAGCACTGACAATTCATCATCCTGTGCCTGTATCTCCAGCTTTCCCTGATGAGCAAACAATTTCATGCCTGACCTTTGCGCAAACAGACTCACTGACTCACCACCAACAGCAGTAATGTCTTTCAATGCGCTGATATCGACATTTTTCCCCGCTATCACCCCGACACTGTGGTGACCCGATGCCACTCTGACCGTTTCAGGGCTGATAATCCCTATCCCTTGTGGTGCATGCATCAGAATCCCCGGCTTTTTCAGCCCTTCCAGCACTTGGTTAAGAACGGCCTGTCCTGCCGAGTCCCCCGGTTTACCCTGGCCAATTTCAGCTGCCTTCGATAAGGATTTAGCGATAGACAGAGCTGTTTCTAATTGCTCTATCACTGCCGACATATCCAGTTGCTGACCCGACGCTTTAACCTGCTGATCCGCGCTGATAAACAACCCCTTCCCGGCCCGGATCGCTCCCCAGTCGTCAGTGCGCAACTCAAACCCTTCACCGCGCTTGTTGGGATGCGGTCGCTGTCCATCCACCAGATGGCCCAGATTGAGCTGGCTTTTACCGCCATATTCGGTACTCAGTTTGATGTGCTCTTTGCCGCGATCATCGTCCATGCGCAGTTTGTTGTTGGCCGGCGTGCGCAACACGTTGCGTCTGTAGTTGTAGCGGGTTACATGATCTTCATGCCGCGAGTCATGCAACGCATGGGCGATATAGGGCCGGTCCGGGTTACCCTGTTCAAACGCGATCGCCACTTCGGTTCCCTGGAGCAGCGGCCAGTGGAAACCGTAGSTGTTACCGGCATACGGGCGGGCTAAACGCACCCACAGGCTTTCGCCTCCCAGCGGCCACTCATCCAAATCAAAATC
>NZ_NMQR01000131.1 GCF_003545805.1 Photorhabdus sp. CRCIA-P01
GTTCGTTGCCTTTAGATGTGGAGCGGGCTGCCACGGCAATAAGAAAGCATTGGTCAGTGGAAAATGAGCTACACTGGGTTTTAGACGTCATCTTTCGGGAAGATGCTATCTCGCTTAAAGATCCTGATGGTGCAGCACAAATGGCTCTTTTTAATCGAATAGCATTAAATGTGATTAAACAAAATACGAGTATAAAAGATAGTCAAGCAGCGAAACGTCGAAGAGCGACTTGGTCAGGAGAATTTCGTAGCCAGCTTCTCTTTGATTAAATTAAATACAAAGTGGAATCCCGCCCTGTTTCAACGTCGGACTGATTACTTTCAATGATATCTAAAAGATAATGTGATTCATGTTCATTAGCTCCAATCACTTTAAGACAGAGGCATTAAGCGAATATAAAACGCCCCCTTTTAATAATCCAAAATACTTTTTTAAATACCGAGATTCTACTGTACTGTATTTTGTACCGAATTTTGTCCATCAACACTGGCATGAACTCCATAGTTATAGCGGCCCGCATTTAAAATATGGCGGGCTTGCATTTATCCGCTTTTTTAGCCCACATTCACACACTGAACCTTAAGTATTAAGCCTCTCGAAAATGCTCTCCAACCCATTATTTTTATTGGATTTTCCTTGGGGCAACTTCAACGCATTTTTGGCGAGATATTTCAGGGCCCAATCCAGATGGTGTTCTATTTCCGATCCGACATGATGAATAATCGCGCCCAATATCGGGAGAGCATAAAAATCTGTGGTCACCCTCGTTTTTGCAACACTCATTTTGATGAATTTTAGGCTTGCTTAAATCTATCCGGCGTCATTATAGGCAAGGATGCCCGCGCCCCAATGAGTTCCGCGCCTAATGCGCCTAAAAAAACCGTTCGGCTTCAAAGAGCCATTTTTATGCTTAGGTTCATCATCAGGCCGTTCATGTCATCAATAATCAGTCTTCGCAAAACCAGATGGGTAATCGGTTTAAATCAACGATAACGTGGCTGTTTAGGGGCACTTTATCGTTATCTTTCAAACACGGTTTGTCGTGTTGTTATGGCCCAGGCTATACGCGCTAACTTGTTGGCGAGCGCACAGGCCACAATATTCGAATGTTTTCGTTTAAGTTGAATTCTGACCCAATCCGCTAATCGCCCTGATTGGTGATCAATACGCTGTATAAAAACACGGGCGCATTGGACTAATAGTTGCCGGAGCTTCTTGTCTGCCCGTTTGCTGATACCCAGCAGGGTATTCTTTCCTCCCGTGCTGTATTGACGAGGAACCAGGCCTGTTGAAGCGGCAAAATCCCGGCTTCGGGCATATTGCTTTCCATCACCCAGCTGAGAGGATAACATACTGGCCGTGATGGGGCCGATACCCGGAATAGTCATCAGCCGTTGCCCCGTATCATCACATCGCAGTGCTTGCGCTAACTCATGCTCATGCTCAGTTATCTGTTCAACCCGATAGAGATAATGGGTATGCAAGCGCATAAGTAACTGAGTTAAATAAGGCGGAAGTTCATTCTCGGCGAGCACGGGGGAAAGCCGTTTTATCACCGCTACTCCGGTCGGCATACTGATACCAAATTCCAGTAAAAAAGCCTGCATTTGGTTGGTCGTTTTAACCTTATCTCTGACCCGTGACTCCCTGACCCGATGTAATACACGCATAGCCTGCTGAGCTTCCGTTCTGGGTCGGACAAAACGCATGGAAGGACGTGAGGCCGCTTCGCAGATGGCTTCCGCATCAATAAAATCATTTTTATTACTTTTAACGAAAGGCCGGACAAACTGCGGTGAAATTAATTTAGCTTCATGGCCTAAATCATTTATTCGTCTTGCCATAAAATGCGCGCCGGCACAAGCCTCCATCACCACGGTTGCAGAAGGACATCCGGCTAAAAACTCCATTAACTTGGTTCGGGTAAATTTTTTACGGAGAAGGGCGTTACCTGATTTATCCTGGCAGTGGAGATGAAAGGTATGTTTGCCGAGATCGATACCGATAAGTGTCATGTTATTCATGGCGATGGCCTCATGTAAAAGAAATCACCTTGTCAAAATACGCCTACAGGGTGAGGGTGACCATCCCATTAACCCCACAGATTTTATGCTCTATATGAACGCATCCCGTTTGCAAGACAAAAATTACTCTGACATCGACGGTAGGTTGCAGCTCTATATCCGTACATGAACTCCCGCTTATGTGCAAGATAAGTTCGTTGAATGACGATCATAACTGCGTTCGTACATTCGGCTTCTGTGTTTGCAGGTTAT
Source organism: Photorhabdus sp. CRCIA-P01 (assembly GCF_003545805.1). Lineage (GTDB taxonomy): Bacteria > Pseudomonadota > Gammaproteobacteria > Enterobacterales > Enterobacteriaceae > Photorhabdus > Photorhabdus antumapuensis. Next base: position 2,277 of record NZ_NMQR01000131.1, read on the forward strand.
TTTCTGCTGAGCCATGATGGATATATGCACACCTGCTCCTTATCGGCCTTCAGACCTTTATTCATTCTTGGTCGTCGGATATATCAGGTTTTGCAGGTGTCGGTTTGACCGATCTCCCATCTCACTTT
>NZ_NMQR01000132.1 GCF_003545805.1 Photorhabdus sp. CRCIA-P01
GCCGCCGGCGTTACTCAAAGTGTGTGATCTGGAAACGCTGCAACTGGCGTCAGGGAGTTTTCTCGAAGACGATCTTCGACCGTACTACAGCGACGTGTTGTATTCGTTGAAAGCAGGTAAGGGTGACGGCTACGTGTATTGTCTGATTGAGCATCAAAGTTCACCGGATAAGCATATGGCGTTTCGGTTGCTACGTTACGCGATCGCTGCGATGCAACGTCATCTTGATGCCGGCCATAAAACGTTACCTCTGGTGATACCCGTATTATTCTACCAAGGAAAAGTCAGTCCATATCCGTACTCCATGAGCTGGTTGCAGGAGTTTGATGATCCTGAGCTGGCCGGCGAACTCTACAGTAAAGATTTCCCGTTGGTGGATATCACCGTCATTGCCGATGACGAAATCATGAAACACCGACGAATGGCCGTGCTTGAGCTGCTGCAAAAACATATTCGGCAGCGCGACCTGGCTGATTTGCTTGAGCAATTGGTCACATTATTGCTTGAAGGACACACCACTCAGGAACAGCTGGTTTCTGTGATAAACTACATGTTGCAGGCGGGAGAATCCCACGACCCGACTGCTTTGTTGAATACTCTGGCATTACGCATGCCACAGCATGAGGAAGCTCTGATGACTATCGCTGAAAAACTTCGCCTTGAAGGCGAACAACGCGGGATTCAGAAAGGTATACAGCTGGGTGAACAGAGAGGTATACAGCTGGGTGAACAGAGAGGTATACAGCTGGGCGAACAGAGAGGTATACAGCTGGGCGAACAGAGAGGTATACAGCTGGGCGAACAAAAAGGCCGTAAAGAGGAAGCGATTAAGATTGCCCGCACTATGTTGGCTAATGGTCTTGATCGCATGACCGTTATGAAAATGACCGGCCTTTCCGAAGACGAACTGGCGCAAATTCGCCACTAATTCTGGCACCAGTAAGAATCCCATTAAGGGCGTTGGCTATAGCAGCTGACGCTTTTTTATTGAAAAGGTTAATAAAATAGACCCCTATGTGAACATCTGTAGGGTGTGTTAAAATTGAGCTTGGAGTTTTAGGAATATGATGAACGATGAAGAAAAACACCACGCCTACATTGCATGATGCTATTTTTAAGCAGTTCTTGACACATCCGGATACCGCCAGGGATTTTCTGCAATTTCATCTACCACCGGCGTTACTCAAAGTGTGTGATCTGGAAACGCTGCAACTGGCGTCAGGGAGTTTTCTCGAAGACGATCTTCGACCGTACTACAGCGACGTGTTGTATTCGTTGAAAGCAGGTAAGGGTGACGGCTACGTGTATTGTCTGATTGAGCATCAAAGTTCACCGGATAAGCATATGGCATTTCGGTTGCTACGCTATGCGATCGCTGCGATGCAACGTCATCTTGATGCCGGCCATAAAACGTTACCTCTGGTGATACCCATATTATTCTACCAAGGAAAAGTCAGTCCATATCCGTACTCCATGAGCTGGTTGCAGGAGTTTGATGATCCTGAGCTGGCCGGCGAACTCTACAGTAAAGATTTCCCGTTGGTGGATATCACCGTCATTGCCGACGACGAAATCATGAAACACCGACGAATGGCCGTGCTTGAGCTGCTGCAAAAACATATTCGGCAGCGCGACCTGGCTGATTTGCTTGAGCAATTGGTCACATTATTGCTTGAAGGATACACCACTCAGGAACAGCTGGTTTCTGTGATAAACTACATGTTGCAGGCGGGAGAATCCCACGACCCGACTGCTTTGTTGAATACTCTGGCATTACGCATGCCACAGCATGAGGAAGCTCTGATGACTATCGCTGAAAAACTTCGCCTTGAAGGCGAACAACGCGGGATTCAGAAAGGTATACAGCTGGGTGAACAAAAAGGTATACAGCTGGGCGAACAAAAAGGCCGTAAAGAGGAAGCGATTAAGATTGCCCGCACTATGTTGGCTAATGGTCTTGATCGCATGACCGTTATGAAAATGACCGGCCTTTCCGAAGACGAACTGGCGCAAATTCGCCACTAATTCTGGCACCAGTAAGAATTCCATTAAGGGCGTTGGCTATAGTAGCTGACGCTTTTTTATTGAAAAGGTTAATAAAATAGACCCCTATGTGAACATCTGTAGGGTGTGTTAAAGTTGAGCTTGGAGTTTTAGGAATATGATGAACGATGAAGAAAAACACCACGCCTACATTGCATGATGCTATTTTTAAGCAGTTCTTGACACATCCGGATACCGCCAGGGATTTTCTACAATTTCATCTACCACCGGCGTTACTCAAAGTGTGTGATCTGGAAACGCTGCAACTGGCGTCAGGGAGTTTTCTCGAAGACGATCTTCGACCGTACTACAGCGACGTGTTGTATTC
>NZ_NMQR01000133.1 GCF_003545805.1 Photorhabdus sp. CRCIA-P01
TCTTGTTGGACCTTCCTCATGGGATTATAAAGAAAAATATTTTGTACTGGCATCACCAAATGAGAAAGGGGATGGTACAGTGCCGGTACAGGCGGGTCGTATTAAAGCCAGAAGTTTACGTAGCCTGCTGGCAACGGAGGTGGATCACGAAGGGGCGTATAAAGAGGATAAAGAAACTAAAGATAGCAAAGCCCGGTTATTTACCCTGCGTGCAATTGTGAAGATGGTTCAGGGGGTGAAAATTGAATAAGAAGAATGCCTTATTTATTTTGTTGGTTACCTATATTCTGTGGTGGTATTTCCCTACCCCTTATCATCACCCTATTTTAACTGAGAAGGAAAAGCGAATGACGACCGAACTGTTAGCAAATATGCAAACCCGTTGTGTGGGCCGTTATCTGGTTGATATCCCCGTAGCATTTGGCAATATCCTTCATGATGGGATATTTATTGGTGATGCAAAAATAGAAACCAAACGTTTATATCTGCCTGCCTTTGAACAGCGGATACAATTAAGGGAGCAGGAATTAAAGACAACTAAAACTGTCGATCCGAAAGATATGCCCTTTTTGAAAAAAGTCTATCGCCTTGAAGGAAATCTAAAAGGTGTGATTTTTGATAGAAATGAAAATATTGATGAACCTGGTTTTGGGAGAGTGCTGGAAGCGCATTTATATAATAATGGTGTCGCATTTAAAATTGTAATGGAAATGTTGGATCTGTCTGATATTAAATATGCTGATGATAGGGAAGACTTTATCAAAGCACAGATTAGTGAAAGTGAATTAAATACCACAGTTAGAACTCTGGTGAAAATGAAGGAGTTATTATCTAGAATCAGCGGCAGAAAGGACACAGAAATCCCCACGATAGCAGGAACCTGTATCCCGGACGGATTTATTACTGGTAGTAGTAATGAGAAAGAGAATATAACCTTTGTTTATCAAGGGAATGGAAATGATCATTTTAAATTTAGGATTGAAATATTTAATGATCTTAAAGAGGAAAGTAATTTGTTAGATCGTATTAGTGGAATGGAAGGGATGTTATTAGCTATGCGGGTCAAGACAATAAGGAAAGGAAAAAGGGAAATGAACGGTACTAACGGGGAAGAATTTTTAACAACAGGTTCGGAAGGGATGTTATCGGAACCTGACACTAAGATTCCTCAATATATGTTCGAATTAATTGCTAATGAAACGGTAGGGGATTATAGAAACCCCTTTGTTAGTATTAGTTTGAGTAATGACAGAGAGTCGCCAACGCCATATAGTGAAAATGAACTAGTAGCATTTTGGGATGCGGTAACGAAGACCTTTCGTAAAAGACCGGGTGCTTTCGGCGAGCGATGAAAATACGCTTTAAATTAACTCCCTTATAGGGATATAAGGGTAAAAAATAGGGTGGAAATATAAAGATAATGAGTAATTTTCAGTCGTCAAGATGGTTAAAGAGGTGAAAATTGAATAAGAAAAATGCCTTATTTATTTTAGTGGTTACCTATATTCTGTGGTGGTATTTCCCTACCCCTTATCATCACCCTATTTTAACTGAGAAGGAAAAGCGAATGACGACCGAACTGTTAGCAAATATGCAAACCCGTTGTGTGGGCCGTTATCTGGTTGATATCCCCGTAGCATTTGGCAATATCCTCCATGATGGGATATTTATTGGTGATGCAAAAATAGAAACCAAACGTTTATATCTGCCTGCCTTTGAACAACGGATACAATTAAGAGAGCAGGAATTAAAAGCGACTAAATATGTTGACCCAAAAAATATGCCATTTTTAAAAAAAGTCTATCGTCTCCAGGGGGATTTGCTGGGTGTGATTTTTGATAGGAACCAGGACACCAGCGCTCCTGGTTATGCCAGAATATTAGAAGCGCATTTATATAATAATGGGGTTGCCTTTATCATCACAATGAAATTTATTGAGTTATCAGATGATAAGTATAAAGCAGACAGAGATGATTATATCCGAGGTGGATTTTCTGAAAGAGAATATAATGAGTTGTATCAAACTCTGGAAAGAATGAATAGACTTCTTTCCAGAATCAGCGGCAGAAAGGATACAGAAATCCCCACAATGGCAGGAACCTGTATCCCGGACGGATTTATTACTGGTAGTAGTAATGAGAAAGAGAATATAACCTTTGTCTATCAGGGAAATGAAAGTAACCATTTTAATTTCAGTATTGAAATACTGAATGATCTTAAAGAGAAAGACAATATGCTGGATCGTATTGGTGGAATGGAAGGGATGTTATTAGCTATGCGGGTCAAGACAATAAGGAAAGGGAAGCGGAAAATTAACGGTACTCATACGGAGGAAATTTTAGCGGCAGGT
>NZ_NMQR01000134.1 GCF_003545805.1 Photorhabdus sp. CRCIA-P01
ATATATCTGATTTTTATTTTGTTGGTGTTATGTTGTCCTTGTTTTGCATTGGTGAGCAGATTAACGCCCTGGCGGGGATTTATCTGTTCGGGTTTTCGACACAGGAAAAAACGGTATTACGTCATTCATCTTTCTCCGACTGACAGGATAGGGCGTCTGACGCGAAGCCGAACCCGGTGTTTTCATGCGGCATTTGTTCGCGAACTTGAAGGGGCACTTTTACGGGCAGACAGGGATATTCTGTTTCGTTCTCATTTGATGCGATCTGCTCAGATACAGTTGGCCTGTTCGGTTCTGGCGAATTATCCGGAGTGGCATTATCGGATGGTTAACGTGGTGCTCCCTCGCTGGGAACGAGTAGGAATTACATTACAAAACTTACTGTATGAGTGGCGTTATGTTCCGACAGCTGCCCGTGGTGTTATGGTGGTGGTGAAACAGGAAAAATAACATCTTATATTGGGGGGTAATTTTCATTTTTTCATGTTGAATTTTTTATCGTCATCCTATCTGGTTTTGCCCAGTATTCTTCCCTGTATCGGGTAATCATATGATTAGACTCTAATCACGACCTGAATAAATCGCATTTCTGTGTCGGTTGTTTTGTCAAGCAACCCGATAATACTAAAAGTATGCCAGGCACAGCGCTAAATAAAACAAACAAGGATGTTGTGTATGACAACTGAAATACCGCCTCTGTCGCCGACGTCTGAGGCTGAAATTGACAGCTTGCGGCAGGTGGTTTCTCAAAAGACCCAACCTAGGTTGTTGTTAAAAAAATGTCTGGGATATCTGTCAATATTGCTTGTTGTTGTCAGCATAGCGCTGCTGGCATTCGTGATATGGCAGCAACATCATCAGTTAGTGGAATTTCAGTCATTGATGCGAAATGGATCATTCCAGCATTTGCCTGATGAGGTGCAAAAGCTGCATGAACGGCTTGATAAAGCGGATACCGGCTTTGTCTCCCATCAGGACTGGCAAATGCAAAAATAAGGCTGATGTGGGTTGAAAACCGTCGTTAATCACAGGTTTGACGGTTATAATTATCTGGCAGAATTAAGCTATTAATGCGATATGAGAGAATTGAAATCCTGTTGCTGCAACGACGTTACGCAAAGTTTTCAAAGTCGGATTGCCTTTAGGCGACAGCGTTCGGTACAGAGTCTCGCGTGAAACACCTGCCTTATTTGCAATCTGTGCCATTCCTCCTCGTGCTTCTACAACATGGCGTAATGCCATAAGAAATGCTTCCTGCCCGCCTTCTTCATCCATATCAACAAATGCCTGATGCAGATAATGCTGAGCAAACTCAGGATCTTCACGGAGAAGCTGCACCATTGCATCATCATGTAAACGTGCTTTGGCCATAATTACCTCTTCAAATAGTCCTTCAGACATTCAATCGCCTGATCTATATCGGCGTCTTGGGTTCGTTTATCGCCCCCAACTAACAATAACACCACTTCACGACCAACTAAGCTGTAATACACTCTGTAGCCAGGCCCCTGATCTATGCGAAGCTCCCAGACACCCTCTCGACAAGGTTTATTATCACCAAAATTTCCGGTAGCCATTCGGTTAACCCGTGACGAGATTTTCGATTTCGCTATAGGGTCACGAATACCTTTCAGGAACTCCATATACAAGTCCCGGTTATCGGAGGTGAGATAATGTTTGATCGTGTTCATATAAATTATTGTATCTTTAAAGCTACGAATTTGTCAATGTAGCATCTTTCGGTACGAATAATGGAGAGCGTAAAAAACCGTGGGGCAATCATTTAAATGCTCCCCTCGGACGGCAGTTCTGAATGGCGAGCTAAAAAGCACAATTTGAACGTTGGTATCCCAGCATCAAAATTAATGAGCTAGTCGGAATATGGTTGATGGTTTTACATTAGCTATAGCGGCATAAACGCCAATGTAGTGCCCCACAGATTTTATGCTCTATATGAACGCATCCCGTTTGCAAGACAAAAATTACTCTGACATCGACGGTAGGTTGCAGCTCTATATCCGGCCTTATTACAGCCAGAGCTGCGGGCCTCGATGTAATCCGCTGACTGACTCCTCACTCTCCTAACGAGCTTTACGCTCAGAGCATAAATCAGGTTTAGCAAGTCACGGTCTTACCTGTCTTTGTCATCATTATCATTGCCTTAGCAATCTTTCTACATTCATCCTTGTAGTTAAAAGTGAAAGTTGATCAGTGAAACACCTCAGTAAGGTCTGACACTGACGTAATCTTTTTGATATTCCTGCTGATGGGCGACCAATGCCCAAACGGTACGAGCCAGCTTATTGGCCATCCCCACTAT
>NZ_NMQR01000135.1 GCF_003545805.1 Photorhabdus sp. CRCIA-P01
TTATTCAATACCAGTCCTGAGGTCCCGACATTAAACGTCTGATAACGGTTATGTGAAACGCCCCGGGCGTTCGGGGCCGCAATATGAATAATCGGGCGATTGTTTTTCGAGGTTATTCGCGTGTGCTTATCCGCCAGTTTAATTCCCGGGACTTCTCCTTCTATTTCGGCGAAATTCATTGTCAGTTCAGGACCCTGCCTTAACGCCCTTTCAATCAGCGCAGAAGTCACCGGCGTATACTTCCCCTCAACTGAATTATACTTTCCTTCAGCTGAGTGCAATTCGGTGTTGTTTTGGGTGAGGGTCGTCGTCCCTTTGACCCGCAACGTGGCGTCAGTATCTACAATCTGACCGCCGGCATTCAGGGTTAAATTGTTACCGGCCGTGAGGGTGCTTTTTATTATCGGGAATTGAAATGGGGCAGCGGAGGGTTCATCTTCCCCATCATCAATATCGTCCTCATTGACAGTGTATTTTTTATCGCCATTTTCATATTCATAGGTGTCTTCCGTACTGATATCCAGCGCATCACCACTGGTCAGGGTGATATCTTTCCCCGCCGTCAACGACAGGGTTCGCAGATCAGCAACCTCGCCAGCATGGATCTCAATATTTTCATCCGCTTGCAATTGGCTGAGTTGGTGCAGACGCCGGTTGATAAGGGCGTATTGAGTTTCATCATTGGGTCGAATCCCCTCATCATCAAAATCCGCATAGGCCGCTATTTCAATCATCCCGTTGGTCGCCAGGAAGATATTTTTCGCCTTATTAATCAGGATATTTGAAAGATTAATAGGACCGTCGGCGATAATGCGTAATAGGTTATCCGCAGAGAGCGTGGTTAATGCGCTTATTCCTTCCGAGGTAGAGTCGTCTCCAGAGACAACAGAAAGCAGCCCCCGGCTCGCTAGCAAGGTGATATCACGACCGGCGATATCATAGCCCTTCACATCAAGATGTGACCTGCCATCGAGCAGGACATGGTTCCCGGCGGTTAAATTCCCCTGGCTTAAATAGAGTGTTTCTGCATCAACGATTAAGTTTTGTTCTGCCCTCATTGACGCCCGATTGACKAAGTCTCTGGCGGTGAGAGAAATGTTTTTCCCGGTGATTAACGCCGGATCAGTGGGTTTCTTACCYGCTTYAAAATGGTCCTTATCCAAATCAAAACGAAATCCCTGTTTAAATRYCGCCGTCAGATCCCCACCGGCACTCAGTTTACCGATGATATTTTCCTGACGGTCTTTTATCGCCTGCGTTGAAAAATTGTTGCCGGTCAGGGTGAGGTTTTGTGCCGCGCTTAACTCGCCAACATTGTTTATCTCGTCAACGGTAATGCGGCTGTTTTTACCTGCGGTAATGATCGGGTGGCTTTGCCCGGCCGGATTGACATTATCCAGTTTGGTTGCTTTAAGGGTGACATCCCCCCCCGCCCGGATTTGACCTTGATTGTGCAATGTTTCCGTGGTCAATCTCAGATGTTGATCCGCTTGCACATGGCTTTGTGCCGCCGTTTCAATGGCTTTGCTGTTGATGTTAATGTCCGTTTTGGCGTGGACTTCCCCCAGGATAATTTTACCCTCAGCGGTTAAACGGATAGCGTCTTGGGTTGCGGTTAAGTGGGTGAGATTAACCCCAACGCCCTTTTCAGTAGCCACCAGCCGGATTTTATTAGCATACATGCCGCCTAAGGCTTTGGTATCAACGGCTAATTGCGGTTTAGCGCCTTCTCCAGTGATGGGTTTAACCGTGCCGTCTTTCACGCTGATACGGTTGGCCCCCTGAGTCAGCGACAGGGTGTTAGCCTGAATTTTTCCATTCAACTCCGTTGCCCGGCTGATGATATCGACATAATCCGTCGTCTTGCCGTCCAGCCCTTTGCCGCCAATGGTGATCTGACCTTGTTTAACTTCTAATGCTTCCAGCGCCCCCTGTTTGTCAAACTGGGGTTTCCCGGTGGTCAGGGTGGCGTTGGCGGTATTAATAAAACCACAGCCATCACAGGTTATGCCGTTGGGGTTGGCGATCATTACGTTGGCTTTATTGCCGACAATTTCCAGCTGACCTTGCAGCTCAGAACGCCCGTTGCCGGTGACTTCGTTAATAATCAGTTCCGCCGCTTTATCTTTCAGGTTAGGGTTGGCGTTAAGTTGTCCGGCCAGTTGTGATTGCGCTACCTGAGTGGCGTTATTGAGTACGGCGCCCTGAGTGGCAACGTTAAAC
>NZ_NMQR01000136.1 GCF_003545805.1 Photorhabdus sp. CRCIA-P01
TTCTTATTCAATTTTCACCCCCTGAACCATCTTCACAATTGCACGCAGGGTAAATAACCGGGCTTTGCTATCTTTAGTTTCTTTATCCTCTTTATACGCCCCTTCGTGATCCACCTCCGTTGCCAGCAGGCTACGTAAACTTCTGGCTTTAATACGACCCGCCTGTACCGGCACTGTACCATCCCCTTTCTCATTTGGTGATGCCAGTACAAAATATTTTTCTTTATAATCCCATGAGGAAGGTCCAACAAGAAAACGAACCGTACGAGTTACACCGACTTCCTGATTAGCAGGATCATATAGCGGCTGATTAAATGTCATACCGGAATAATCCTCCTGTTTTTCTAAAAGATTATCATAGCTATAACTAGAATAATGACGATGCCCCTTTTGCCAGGAAATAATCCCATACGATGGATGTTTCTCACTGGCACCATAAAAGGCATAGGTATTAGGGTGATAATTACCAGTTAATTCTTCAATAAATGGCCTAACTTTTTTCTTTATAATGGCCGTATAATTATTCCAACTTCCATTATCTTTCCATTTATCTTCTTTATCCGGGTTTAAAAACCGGGTTTCACATAATCCCCACCAGCGATCCTTTTCCAGATAGATTTCCTCATAAGGGTCTGACTCCGGTAGCTTATGCGTGATTTTACCATCGGCGATATGTAACCAGCCTTTACCATACGCCTTTCCCGGCAACAGTTGTAAAGGACCGGGCGACTGGGCCATCACAGCGGTCATCTCCGCCCCATTACTGCCGACAACCAGCCCTGTCATACCATCTTCACCGGTTTTCATCCTTTTATAAGTTGTCGGGGCACCGGTATCCGGCATCACGCCGTGCACAATCCCTAAAATTTTATCCCGACCATTCAGTTTTTCTGAATAATGGCGGGCAACCAACCCGCCCATAGAGTGAGTGACTAAAATTACCTGCTTGGTTGCACAGCGTTTACCATAGAAGGCTAAAACCTTATCAACATATTCCGCCAACCTCTTCGCCGAATCCGCATTGGATTGCAGCCAGTTATAGCCCATCACATGCACCGGATACATAAAACGATAACTGTGTTTAACCTCCTCCGGTGTCAGCGGCTCTTCACCCCGCTCCGCATTCAGATCCATCTCGATTATTTGCTGCCGGAGCGTTTTCCTCCCCTTACCTTCTATGCAATATTCAAACACCTGGCGCTCATCATCCAACACATCCTGAAGCCAGGGCAAAAACCCCCCGTAACTCATATGTGCCACTTCTCCCCAACCCCGCTGCCGACAACTGGGAAATTTATTCTTTTCGGTGTGGTCAAACGTGATAGCCCCGGAACCATCAACCGCTGTTTTGCCGGGATCTAATGTTTTTTTTCTGTAAGTCGGCCCTATTGCTATCCAACGTAAAACAGCATAACTAAATTCAGCATTTAGTAACCAAACTGTCTCACCCTCCTTAAATTTCAGATTACTCCCCATCACCCCCGGCAGGAAAATCACCGGAATGACTTTAGTCGCATATTTCAGGCAGGTCGCCACCAGGTTTTCTTCAATTCTGGCATTGGGCACGTTGTAATACGGAAGGCCGTATTCATCATATTCAGGATGAATATAAATTTCATTTTCAGTGGACTCGCTCATCATTTACTCCTCATCTTTTATTTTCAATTTGCCTATTTCTACCCCCGTCTGCTTTTGCAGAGGGCTTTTTCCATCCTGAGCAGTTGATAATGCCTGCACGCTGTCATCTTCGGTATGGAGTTGCATATCCTGACTGGCTAACGGAGAAGCGTTATAACCCTGAACAACCTTCGGCGTTACGGCATAATTAGCCGTTTGCCATTGTTGTACAGCCTGACTGACACTTTGCCCGCCAAACTTCTGCCACACCGCGCCCCGCTGGATAATGTGATCCGGCGCGCCACTTTCCACCTGACCCTTGCCAATACGGATATAACCGCCCCCACAGGCCAGCAGGATCTCTTCCTTAGCACTGATAATCACTTTGCCCTCATGGCTACTCACCGTGATATCTTTCAGCGCTTCCAGTCCCATCGCATCACCCTGCGCCTGAATTTCTACCCGCCCTTTACTGGCAAACAGTTTGATCCCCAGCTTTTCCGCAAACAGGCTGATCATCCCTCCGGCTGCCACCGTGAATTTTTTCAGCACGCTGAA
>NZ_NMQR01000137.1 GCF_003545805.1 Photorhabdus sp. CRCIA-P01
CACCACCCGAACAATGGGCTTATCAGAACAGTGTTGAACTGAGAATCACTCAGCTGGGTAAGCTCACACAAAACAAATTTATTGAGAGTTTTAATAGCCATTTTCGTGACGAATGTCTTAATTCAATGATATTGAAAGATCTCTGACTCCTCTATCCTGCATCTCTCAGAATTTCAGCGGTTACCTTATATCGTTGATTACGCGATAGGTTAGACCATGACAGGTAGAGGTCTCGTTCGTTCCATTCAGTGCTATATATGCATCCCATCCTCAATACCCCGGATCCCTGCCATGACTTCATTTGGTTGTTAATCAGTTATGATTCGCTGATCTTCGCCCCCGTTCTACAGACTCGACGGAACCACCCTACACCACACTTTCCCAGTATCACTGTGTGGCTGAAATTTACGAAGCTCGTTCAGGTTCACTTACTGCATACTTGCGCGCTCCCACTGTCTGAGTCAGGGGACAAGTTTATCCAGCGTTGCTCCCGTGTTTCAGTCACCATCCACACGTACGCCATAGCTACGCAGTCAAGCATACCCAAATGCATCAATATATTTTTTACATAAAAAACAAGAAACAAAAACATTAAGGCCCTTATAAATAAGGGTCTTAATGACAGGTTGAAGAATTTGTTTTCCGTGGCATGAGTTGTCGACATGATGTGTTATCTCCATAGAGTAAAAAAAGAAACGACGGAGAACACATCACCCCCTGACGGGAAATGATATTTCCCGCCGGAAGCCAGAATCAGGCATTGGCTGTCTGGAAGTTAAAATGTACCTTCATCACAGATAACCATTATCTATGATACCCGTTTTCAAAGGATAAACGGGTGTACCACCCAAAGGCGCCACTTTTCAGGTTACTGTGGCATTTAAAGCAGGTCACTCGAAAGCGTCAGTCTCAGACCTTTCTGACATTAAGAGCAGTCACCCGAAAGCGTTCCTCTCAGACTACGAGAACATTGGCGGTTGCTAAAAAACAACACATTAACCGGCTTATTCTTAAATCAGATGACCACACCGTCAACGGTGAAAATAATTTTGCGAATATAATAAAAAAACGCGGTCCGAAGACAACACTCACCAAATCTCCAGTCCAAATGCATAAAAATGGACTCACCTTGTCATTGCTGGTTTACTCAACACTTTCTTACGCTTGGTAGTCCTGGTTTTTCTTTCTCCATCGGCAGTACTCACTATCCCGTTACATTTCGGGTATTTTATACACCCCCAGAAAATACCGTTTTTTCCCTGACGTTGACGCGTCACTCCTCCACACACCGGACAAGGCAATGAGGGCAGCGGCGTGATAACAACCTTCTGCGCCTGAACCTGCTCCACTAAATATTGGGTCCATTGGACCTGACGGTTCATAAAATCCGACAGCGTTGCCTGCCCCTGAGCAATATCATCCAACGCCTGTTCCCATAATGCCGTCAATCCAGGATTGGTCAACGCTGTTGGCAACGCAGCTATCAACTCGCTGGCAATCTGTGTAGCGTGGATATACTCGCCCTTTTTCGTCAGATAACCCCGTTTAAACAACGTATCCAGTACCCCTGCCCGAGTAGCCTCAGTTCCCAACCCCGCATTTTCCTTCAATACCTTTTTAAGTTGTGGGTTACTGACAAAAGCAGCGGCATTTTTCATCGCCGCAATCAATGTGCCCTCCGTGAAGTAAGCGGGTGGCTGAGTTTGCAACATTCGTAAAGTAGCCTCATTAACCTGACATTGACCGCCTTTAACCATTGACGGCAAACTTTCTCCTAAAGAATCGTCTTTCCCGATGGATACCGCTTCATCTTTACCCGTTGAAAACAAGACCTTCCAGCCAGGAACAATCACTACATTTCCCCGGGTACGAAACAATTGACCACCAATGTCGAAAGTCGCTTCGGTTATATCCACTTCATGCAGAGGAAGGAACTGTACCAAATAATGCTGACGTATCARCTGATACACTTTACGCTCATCATCAGTCATCTTATTCATATCACAGGGCTGTTTTGTCGGAATGATACCGTGGTGCGCCGTGATTTTTTTGTCATTCCAGATA
>NZ_NMQR01000138.1 GCF_003545805.1 Photorhabdus sp. CRCIA-P01
CTGGTGACGCGGGAGTACAAAGTACAGGGTCCGGTGATGCTGATGTTAACGACCACCGCCATTGATGTGGATGAAGAGCTGCTGAACCGCTGTCTGGTGCTGACGGTCAACGAATCGCGCGAGCAGACGCAGGCTATCCACGCCATGCAGCGGCACCGCCAGACGCTGGCCGGGTTGCTGGCTGACTCGGAGAAAGGCTATCTGACGCAGTTACACCAGAACGCCCAGCGCCTGTTAAGGCCGCTGAAAGTGGTCAATCCTTACGCCCACCAACTGACGTTCCTGTCAGACAAAACCCGGATGCGGCGCGACCACATGAAATACCTCACCTTGATACAGGCCATTGCGTTGCTGCACCAGTACCAGCGGGAGGTGAAGAAAACGACGCATCGCGGGCAAGTGATTGAATATATCGAGGTCACGAAAGCGGACATTGCTCTGGCCAACCGGCTGGCGCATGAGGTGCTGGGTCGCACGCTGGATGAAATGCCGCCGCAGACCCGCAAGCTGTTGCTGCTGATACAGGAGATGGTCGGCCACATCGCGCAGCGCCAGCACTGCCAGCCAAACGAAGTCCGCTTTACCCGGCGGGATATCCGCGCCTTTACCCACTGGAGCGACAGCCAGCTCAAAAACCACTGTCAACGGCTGACGGAAATGGAATACCTGCTGTTGCATGGCGGCAGCCGGGGGCACCTGCTGCATTATGAACTGCTGTGGGACGGAGAAGACAATGGCGCAGCCCACCTGTGCGGCCTGCTGGATGTCGGAGAAGCGGACTCAGAAACCGCCAGCAGTGAACGCAAGTCTGACCCGGAAGGTCGTAAGTCTTCCCCAAGTCCGGGGCAAGTCTGGCCTGAGTCTGGGGAAGAAAAACCCGCGTCAGCCCGGACAACACAAGAGCCAGCGGGGGCACAAGTCCGGGCAGATGAAAACGCTGTTATCAGGGAAAATAATCACGGAGACGCATTGCCTGTACCCGACAGGAATAAACCGCCGGCAGCCGTCCCGACAGGTCATGAAAGCAAGTCTGACTTAAATGAACGCAAGCCTGCCTCAAGTCTGGGCCAGGTCCGGGCTAAGTCTGGGGTGAAAAAATCCCCATCAGGGCAGGCAGAACACGGGTTCAGCGTACCGCAAGTCGGGGTAACGGAAGACACCGTGATAAAAGGAAAAAAGAAAACGCGCCCCTTGTCTGCGCCCGCCCCTCAATCTCAACCGGAGGTCAATCATGGCAAACCGTAAACCGCGCAAAGGAAGTCTCCTGACCGTTAATGACGTCTACCGTCAGCCTGTAGGGCCGGCGCATGACCCAAAAAGCCTGTATGCACTGCTGCTGCGCTTCGTGGCCTGGCGGCAGGAACGGAACTGGTCGGAAACCACGCTGAAAGTGCAGACCCATCACACCTATCACTTTATCCTGTGGGCCACGGACCGGGGCCTGTACTATGCCGCAGATATCACGCGGCCGATACTGGAGCGTTACCAGCGCTACCTGTACCAGTACCGCAAGACCAACGGAGAGCCGCTGAGTATCCGTACCCAGCGCACGCAGTTGCAGCCGTTACAGGTGTGGTTCAAATGGCTGACGAAACAGAACCTGATACTGGCGAACCCGGCAGCGGACATTGAGTTGCCGCGGGAAGAAAAACGCCTGCCGCGGTATATCCTGAGCATTGATGAAATCGAGCATATCCTGTCGCTGCCTGACCCAAATACGTTGCAGGGCGCGCGCGACCGGGCCCTGATGGAGCTGCTCTGGTCAACRGGGATACGACGCAGTGAAGCGGCCCGGCTCGATATCTACAGCATTGACGGGTCACGCAAAACSGTGACCATCCGGCAGGGCAAGGGGAATAAAGACCGGGTATTGCCCCTCGGCGAACGGGCCTTAAACTGGCTCCGGTTCTATCAGCAACAGGTTCGCCCGCAACTGCTGGTCACCCCGGACATCCAGTCACTGTTCGTAGCAATGGACGGTCTCGACGGGTTGCAGCCGAACGGTATCACGAATGCCGTGAGCGGCTATATCCGGGCCGCCGGCATCGAGAAAAAAGGTGCC
>NZ_NMQR01000139.1 GCF_003545805.1 Photorhabdus sp. CRCIA-P01
GACGCCGCGTTTACCCTGACGTCGCCGGCGATTAATCCGGGGATGCGGGGCATGCCGGTGATACCGCCCGCCCCGTTGCGCACGATCTACGGGGTGATTAGCGGATTTAAGCTGTTGTCCACCTCGCATGACGAAAGCCGTTATGAAGTCACCCTGGAACCCCGGCTGGCCCTGTTGTCGAGAAGCCGCCAGTCCGCGATTTATCAGAAGATGTCGGTGCCGGAAATCGTGGAAAAAATCCTGCGTGAACGGCACGGTTTTCGCGGGCAGGATTTCTTATTCACCCTGGCGTACCCCTACCCGAAGCGGGAACAGGTGATGCAATACGACGAGGATGACCTGCGTTTTATACAGCGACTGCTGGCGGAAGTGGGGATCTGGTACAAACTGACCGCGGACGAGCGGCTGAACATTGACGTGGTGGAATTTTACGACAAGCAGCGCCACTACCAGTTTAATGTCCATATGCCGGCCCGCTCGCCGTCAGGCATGCACGGCGGGGAGGAAGACGCGGTGTGGGGCATGGAAACCGCGCATCAGGTAGTCGAGGGGAAGGTGTTGACCCGGGATTACAACTACCGTGACGCCCTGCCGCGGTACGGGATGGATGCCGGCGTGGATGTGACGCGGGGCGATGAGACCCTGTATGGCGAAGCGTACCATTACCGGGATAACTACCGGGTACCGGGTAACCGTTATGCGCCGGCGCCGGCAGTGGAAAGCGGGGTGTTTTATGCYCGGCTGCACCATGAACGTTACCTGAATCGRCAGACYCGGCTGCGGGGTTTGACAACGTCCGCGACCCTGTTACCGGGCCAGGAATTGAAAGTCAGGGGGGAGGCCCCGGCAGCTTTTCGTCAGGGAGTGGTGATAACCGGCATTAGCAGCAGTGCGCGGCGGGATAAAAGTTTTGAAATGGCGTTCACTGCGATCCCCTATGCGGAAAACGTCTGTTTTCGGCCTGAATTAATCCCSAAACCCCGGATAGCGGGCACGTTGCCGGCSAGGGTAAGCAGCAGCACCGTGAACGACSYGTACGGGGATATTGATAAAGACGGGTTGTATAAAGTGGCGTTTGACTTTGACCGGGCGGAATGGCCGCGGGGGGGCGAAAGCCTGTGGGTMCGGCTGGCTCGTCCTTACGCGGGCGACACCTACGGTTTTCACTGGCCGTTGCTGGAAGGGACCGAGGTGGCGATCGCGTTTGAAGGGGGCGACCCGGATCGGCCCTATATCGCCCATGCGCTGCACGACTCAAAACACCCGGATCACGTCACCCTGTACAACTACAAACGCAATGTCCTGCGTACCCCGGCGAATAACAAACTGCGGATGGATGACGAGCGCGGTCGGGAGCACATCAAACTCAGCACCGACTACGGGGGTAAGAGCCAGCTCAATCTGGGACATCTGGTCGACAGTCAGCGTCCGCACCCGGATAAACGGGGGGAAGGTTTTGAGCTGCGTACCGATGACTGGGGAGCGATTCGGGCCGGTAAAGGGTTGTTTATCAGTGCGGATAAACAGGTCAACGCGGGTGGCGAAGTGTTGGCAATGCAGGCGGCGATCAGTCAGTTGCAACAGGCGCAGGCGTTAACCGAAGCCTTACGCGGCGCGGCGGAAACCGCCAAAGCTGAACTGGCGGATTTGCAGCGCCAGAAAGCGTTATTGAGTGACACGTTAACCGAACTGAGAAAATCGGCGTTGTTACTTTCCGCCCCCGAGGGTATCGCTCAGACGACGGCGAAAAGTCTCCAATTTTCCGCCGGGGAAAATGTGATCACCACCAGTGGGAAAAACACCGATTTCAGCGTGCTGAAAAAATTCACGGTGGCAGCCGGAGGGATGATCAGCCTGTTTGCGGAAAAGCTGGGGATCAAACTGTTTGCCAGTAAAGGGCGGGTAGAAATTCAGGCGCAGGGTGATGCGATGGGACTGGAAGCGCTGAAAGATATCACGGTGAGTAGCCATGAGGGCAAAGTGATTATCAGTGCTAAGGAAGAGATCCTGCTGGCCTGTGGGGGCGGTTATATCCGTATTGGCAAGGG
>NZ_NMQR01000014.1 GCF_003545805.1 Photorhabdus sp. CRCIA-P01
TAAAGGGAGTTGTGAGTCAAGATCACGTGCATATACTCGTCAGCAGTCCCCCAACATTAGCGCCAAGTGAAATCATGAGAAGGCTGAAGGGGAGAACGGCCAGTAAGCTGTTTGAAGAATTTTCGCATTTGAAAAAGCGGTACTGGGGCCAACATTTTTGGGGGCGAGGCTATTTTTGTGCAACGGTGGGGCAGTTAACGGAGGAAATGATCAAAAGCTATTTAGAACATCATTTTGAACCCAATCCGAATGATAATTTCAGGATGGATAATTGACGCGTCGTTTAGCCGACGCGTATCCGGACTTTCAGTCCGTTAATCACTAACCCACCTACTTTAGTAGGTGGTTGTTTAGTGAGTATTGTAGTGGTTCAGTTCAGAAAGATAATTTTTCACAGAATGCGGATAAAATTATTGTAATAGATGATCCTATTTCTAGTCTTTCACACAATCATGTATATGATGTAGCATCTTTAATTCAACAAAGAATAATAGATGGTGGTTTTTCACAGATTTTTATTTTAACACATAGTTTATTCTTCTTTCACGAGTTAATTAAAATAAAAAGCCATAATTCAGAATGTCCTAAAAATTATAATTTATTTAGAGTGACTAAGAATGAGTATAGTATAATTTCCAAAATAAAACCCAATGAAATAAAAAATGATTATCAGTCATTTTGGCAAGCATTGAAGGATGCAAAGGCAGGAGTAACATCTCCTGTTATTGTACCTAATATGATGAGAAATATATTAGAGTATTATTTTACTTTTATCCATCAAGAGGATAGCTTAAAAAAAGCAATCGATAAGATATGTGAAAAAGAACCTGAATACAAAGCGTTGTATCGTTTTGTTAGTAGAGGATCTCACTCTGATGGTTTCAATATTAATGATTATGGGCAAATAAGTACACAGCTTTATTTTTCTACATTTAGAAGAATATTTGAGGAAACTGGGTTTCATTCTCATTATGAAAAAATGATGGAAGATTAAGGATTAGTTAAAATTGGAGAGGAATACGTAAGCTGATTTTACCACTGGCTGGGCGTTGAGGGCTGAGTCTATGTTCAGCACAGTAAGTCAAATAGTCATCTATTGCCTCTTCAAAAGCAGTGCGTAGTTCATTCACGTTATCAGCATGAAAACCAATTACATCATTGATGCCAGCAATATGACCGATTAAACACTGATCTTCATCGCTATATTCAATTTTTGCAGCATAGCCTTTATATATCATGGTATTCATAGTGTTATTCCTATAGCCTCAAGAAATGTTCTGGCATCACGTACCTGATAGGGTTTAGCTTCCCCAAGCGATATTAAGATATTTCAATCATCAATTTATCTGATATTCGTGACTATTCTACTAATGAAAACGATGGAATTAATGATAAAAAATTTATTATAAGACATTATATTGATTTTTTATGAAGTAACATTTTAATAAATGATGAGATAATAGAGTGATAATGATATATAACCACCAACAATTTACTAATGGCGCTCCTCTTTTACTAGTCCTAATTATCAGGTAGAGTAAAAGTTTATGACAATATAAAAGAAGACATTTTTACCTTGATCTATATTGATTTATTTTATAAATGGTTGTGGATTTATATTTAAAACATAAATAATTAGAATCGTTGTTACCGTACCGCTTCCGATGATTCCGGCTAACCAATTATGCCCGTTTAAACCTAAGATTAAAGCGACAAACAGAGAGATAAAAGTGAGTAATAATCCATAATTTTGCCCCCTGATACTTTTTCTTACCATTTGCTCTAAGGCGACTTTTTCCATCTCGTGTCTATACCTCTGTTGTTGTTCGATTAGGGTTATAAATCGGTCAGCAGCTCCCTTTGTATGTTGTTCATAGAGCCTTAATATCTCTGAATCAGGCAATTGATAATATAATGGATTGATATCACCTTGATTAGATTGTTTAGCTATTTTCGGATGTTTTCCGGTGATTCTTCTGGTCATATATCGTCTCTTTCCCTGTAGATAATATGATTTCATCATTGAATTGCTTTAATACGGCAGCAAAATCTGCGCGGACTTTATCCAGATCATCTGCTAAAGTATCAACGTCACTTTTCTGTGGGATAAGATCAAAATAGTTTGTATTGGGCATAATATAGAATTTCGGTGAAATTGATCTTAATTTATGAAAGTATTGTATGAAAATGTTCATTATATTACCTGTATTATTAGTTGTTTCTATTAGTTAAATGACTTAGCATCAATGATGCTTTATTGGATTTTGATTTAAGAATCATACCTGATAAATATACTTATGCCATAGAAATATTGCGAGACGCTTCAAAGAAAGGAGTGAAAATAATGGAATGCAATTTCATTCAAGATAATGATTAATCGTTTATATAGAATTATTCATTAGTATGATTTACGACGAAAAGTATCAGAATATGCTATAGTGCCGGCTAGTTTTCTTATATTTTGGGAATTTTATGTCTTATCAATGCCCCTTATGTCATCACGCTTTATTGCTCACTCGACAGCAATGGCGCTGTGAGAATAATCATCAGTTTGATTGTGCTAAAGAAGGGTATGTCAATTTAATGCCCGTTCAGCATAAAAGGTCCAAGGAACCAGGTGATAGCCCAGAGATGATGCAATCAAGAAGAGCATTTTTGGATTCAGGGCATTATCAACCATTACAACAACGGGTTTCGGAATTACTGGAAAAGTATCTGCCAGAAAGTACAGTGAGTTTGCTGGATATAGGATGTGGTGAAGGTTATTACACTGCCGCGGTTGAAGCACAGTTAAGCAAGAGACGTAATCTTGGAATCTATGGGTTAGATGTTGCTAAGGTCGCGGTTCGTTATGGCGCTAAGCGCTATCCTGCTGTTAGCTTTTGTGTTGCGTCGAGTCATCGTTTGCCGTTTGCCGATAAATCGCTTGCCGGGGTATTAAGGATTTATGCGCCTTGCAAAGCGGAAGAGTTGGCAAGGGTGGTTAAGCCACAGGGAATTGTTTTGACAGTCACTCCTGGTCCTCGCCATCTTTATCAGCTTAAAGAGTTGATTTATCAAAATACTCATCTTCATTCATTGAAGGCGGAACCGTTGGAAGGATTTGAATTGATAACCGATGAATCGCTATCTTATCCAATGAAATTAGATGGCGTACAAGCGCATCATTTATTACAGATGACACCATTTGCCTGGCGAGCAACAGAAGATGTGAAAAAAGGATTAGCGGATAGAGCGTTGTTTGAATGTGAAACTGATTTTATACTGCGGGTCTATCAACGCCTTAAATGATTAAGATTTCAGCCCAAAATATAACGTTTAATAGATAAATATTTTGGGCTGGTGGCGTTATTTGGCGTACATAAATAATTCGAGATGCTCAAATAAGATATTGAAGCCAATTGCAATCAGAGTCAACCCGCCAATAAGCTCAGCGCGTTTGCCTAGCAGTGGGCCAATATAACGGCCGATTAATATACCCAATGTTGCCATAATCATTGTCATCATGCCGATAGCCATTGCGGTATGTACGATATTGACTTGAAGGAAAGCGAGCCCGATACCAACAGCCATTGCATCCAGGCTGGTGGCAATGGCTGTTGTTATTAGTACTATTGAATTATGGCGGCAGGGTGATTCACACTTTTTTTCCTGATTTGCTTTAAAGCTCTCTGTAATCATTCTACAACCTAGAACAAATAACAGAGTGAAGGCAATCCAGTGATCCCACTCCATAATATACTGGCTGGCGTAAAGCCCGATAGACCAGCCAATCAATGGGGTACAGGCTTCTACCAAGCCAAATATCAAACCTGTACGGATTGCTTCGCGAAAATGTGGTCTATGTAGTGTGGCCCCTTTACAAATTGCAGCAGCAAAGGCATCCATTGAGAGCGCTAAAGCTAGGATAAGGGTTGCGTACATATTCATTAATATAGCCTCGGTTGGGTGTTTCCATATACATATAATCCATCCCCAACCAATGATGGTGTTATATGCAATGGTCTTGCCAACCGAATTAATAGCTATCCCATTAGGCTATTGTATTTGCTATTTTGAGCAACAATAATACCTGTTAAGATAGCAATAAGGCTACCCGCACCACGTTTATTTTGTAACGAGCGTGTTGATACGGGCTTTTCAGAGAAGTTAACTAAATCGTTTCTCTGAAACAGGCTACTCCCCATGACAATTTAAAAGATAGCACAATAATTCAAAAAGGGAAAATAATATTATTTTTAGGGTTAAAGTATGATGTTGATAATAATTATCATTATCTTCTTTATAGGGAAAATAAAAGTCAGCGTGAGGCTGACTTTTATTATTTATGTTTTTATATATTATTTTTTCTTATCTATCTGTTTTCGACGAGAAATTTATAGATTCTTTCTAAATCATCAAGTTGGCTTGCTGATATATATAATTTCTTGTTTTCTAAACCAATAACCAGGATGCCATCTTCAGATAAATTCATGGTTTTTATCCGATTATAGGAAATAAAGGTATTTGCATAGAAGAAACCGTTATTTTTAAATAATAGTTTAGGCGAACGTATGTAGGCAAGATAAATAGTCACCA
This sequence comes from Photorhabdus sp. CRCIA-P01, assembly GCF_003545805.1. Lineage (GTDB taxonomy): Bacteria > Pseudomonadota > Gammaproteobacteria > Enterobacterales > Enterobacteriaceae > Photorhabdus > Photorhabdus antumapuensis. The sequence continues at coordinate 4,579 of NZ_NMQR01000014.1, forward strand.
GGATAGTAAACAGCAATAAATATGTGGTTAAACGGCTACCATAAGCGGTAATATTATTATAAACAACAATAAGTATCAGGATAATAAAGATGAGTGCATCAATTTTATGTTTTCTTTTTAGCTTTATTTGTAGGTGAGTTTTCCCTTTCATCAAATTAACCACGAATTCATCATAAACAGCAAAAGCTAGCATTAGTAAGATTAAACCAACTAATACCATATCATTAAGGCCCATTCCTTATCCCTGTATTGTTATGAAAAAGAAAATAGGGGGAGGAATTCCTCCCCGAATGATATTGTACTAGAGACCAAGGAAACCAAATCTGGCACCAATAATCCCCAGGATAAAGAAGCCAATAATGATCCACAGGGCATTGACTTTATGTCGTAATAACCACATACAAGCAAATGTCAGCAAAAGAGGTACCAAGCCTGGCATCAACTGATCGAGGATATTCTGAACCGTGGTTATTGTCGTTTCACCCGTCTGTTGGTTAGGAATTTCTGATACAACCAACGGGATATTAACTTTCGTCCATTTATTAACTAATGCCCCCATGACAAATAGACCAAGGATTGACGCTCCTTCGGTCATTTTTTGCAAGAAGCCGCCACCCATATCCTGAACGATATTGATTCCTTTCTTATAACCATAAGAGATGCCTGAATAGAGAACTAATAGGCGTACCAGATTGAATAAGAAGAAGAACAAGACAGGCCCAAGCCAGCTACCACTCATTGCCAGGCCAGCACCCAAAGCAGCAAATACTGGGCGGACTGTCCCCCAGAAAATAGGGTCACCAACACCGGCCAGTGGCCCCATCAGACCGACTTTGATACCGTTAATCGCCCCATCATCAATCGTTGCGCCATTAGCACGCTGTTCCTCCATTGCCAGAGTGACACCCAGTACAGGTGCGACGACGTAAGGGTGAGTGTTAAAGAATTCAAGGTGGCGTTTGAGTGCCTGTTTACGCTCATCGGTATTTTCTGGATACAAACGACGAAGAGCTGGAACCATAGAGAAACAGAAACCCAAAGCCTGCATACGTTCAAAGTTCCATGAACCTTGAAACACATTGGAACGGAGAAATACACCACGGATATCACTGGGTGTCAGTTTTTTCTGGCCTGCTGTCTGAGCAGTCGTTTTTGTTGTATCTAACATGTTGCTCATCCTTTTAATCTAATTCGTTATCAAGGTCGTTATCGGTGTGCCCAGGGGCAGCCACGACCTGAGATTTGTTATATTTAGGGCTTAGCTGGATGTACAGCACGGCCATGACAATACCAATAATGCCTAATGCAACCAGGTTAAATTCAGTGAATGCCGCCGTGACGAATCCGAGGTAGAAGAAGGGCATTAGGTAACCGGCACGCATCATGTTGATAACCATTGCGTAACCCACAACGACGATCATGCCCCCTGCGATATTCAAGCCATCTGTTACCACTTTTGGAATAGAGGCAAGTAGCTGTTGAACTTCATTGGTACCCACCGATAGGGCAACGATCAGGGCAGGGATGGCGATACGCATAGCCTGGAGCAGTAATGCGGATAGATGGATAAAGCTAATCGCCCGCAGACTGCCACGTTCTGCCGCGTTGTCCGCCGCATGCTGGAAGGCGACGGTGATGGTACGTACAATGATAGTCAGAACTTGCCCTGCTGCTGCCAACGGAATGGCCAAAGCAATACCTTCACCGATATCACGACCACCCGCGATGACCAGAATCGTTGAGATGATTGATGCTAAGGCTGCATCCGGGGCAATGGCCGCACCGATATTCATCCAGCCAAGGGCGATCATCTCTAGCGTACCGCCGATAATGATACCGGTTGTCATATCACCGAGAATGATCCCGATTAAGGTGCAAGCCACGAGTGGGCGGTGGAATTGAAATTCATCAAGAATGGAATCCATTCCGACTATACAAGCTACGATGAATATCAATGCAATTTGAACAACGGTAATTTCCATTGTTTGTCTCCTGTAACCAAATTAAATTTGGGAAGAAATTTTTGTCATTGAGTAATTTTTGTCATTGAGTAATAGTTAAATTGCTCTGATCTGATTTTCGTTTTTAACCTTCTGGAGTAGATCCATCATTTGTAAGCGGCTATCACTGGCAACCTTACGGGCTTCAAGTTCAATGCCTCGTTCATCTAGTTTTTTGAAGGCTGCAATATCGGTTTCATCAACGGATATTGCGTTGTTAACTTGCGTTTTTCCCTGACGGAAAGCCATTCCACCAATGTTGATAGAAGTGATATCGACACCATCTTCGACTAAACGCAAAACATCTGTTGGGTTTGTAAACAGCAACATGACACGTTCATTGGCATATTTCGGGTTGTTATAAACGCGAACACATTTTGCAACATCAACAACGTGAGCACTGAGCCCCGGTGGAGCAACTTGTTTTAGCAAGGTGGTACGGACAGTATCAGCAGCAACTTCATCGCTGACGACAATGATCCGTTTGACATTGGTCTCTTTTGTCCAACGAGTAGCGACCTGACCATGAATGAGGCGGTCATCAATTCGAGCTAATGCAATTTTCATATGACCGCCGGTTGATGGTGCAAATGAAGGCGCCGCAACGGATGCTACGGGTTTGGCTGGTTCAGCTTTTTGAGGTTCTTCCGTTTTCAGGGCCCGGATGCCTTCTTTCCCTGTTTCCAGAGCAATAGAAACCAGTTCTGCCAGAGATGGGTCATCATCTCGACACATAAAGGTTTCAACCAACATTGGAACGTTAACTCCGGTGATGATCTCATAATTCTCTTTATCTACGGCAATACGGCTAGCCGCATTGAATGGACTTCCTCCCCATGTATCGACAAGAAACAATACACCTTGCTCTGTATTAAGTGTTTCCAGTTTACTGTTGTATTTTTCAAATAAGGTATCGGCATTTTCACCAGGAACGAAGTCAATGTAAGAAACATTTTCTTGCTCTCCAATTAACATCTCCGCGGTACGAAGCAGTTGCTCAGCCGCAGACCCGTGTGTGCCAATCATAATGGCTATACTCACCTGTTTTCCCCTCTGTTAATAATATATCCCCTTCATCTTTCAAGCTGCTGCTTTGTTGGCTGCTTTCACTCACCCCAGTCACATCGTTAGCTATGCTCCTGGGGATTTATTCACTTGCCGCCGCGCTGCAACTCGAAATCTATTAGGTATAAACGCAGGATTACTACAAAGTTACTGCAATAATTTTGATGAATCATTCCTCCAATAAAAATCTTATTTGTACAAATAGTGACCTTTTATCAATATGATACCTAAATATTTGACTTGATTTAGACTTTATCTCTTATTGACTGTAAAAATCGGCTGTTAGATTAACATTAGAAATACCGGAGGAAAATTGCTGTCAGTCAGAAAAAATGAAATAGATAAAAATGTTAACCACAAAACAATTTAATAAGCTAAAAATTGTAAAATTAATTTATAATTATCTATAATTTGCTTATTGTTAGATGTTTATTCTGTTTATGGTAACATCTTATTAATTTAAAATTAAAAATATATTCATCTTTTTAGATCAAAAGATGATCATTTTAAGTTTTGGTCAAAAAATATCCCAACCATAAGGTAGGGATATTTTCATGACAGAAGCATTTACTGATTAAAAAACAGGTTATTTATTTGATTAATCACACTGAACTTTAATGGCCAGACCACCGCGGGATGTTTCACGATATTTCGCGTTCATGTCTTTACCTGTTTCGTACATGGTTTCAATAACTTTATCGAGAGAAACGCGCGGTTCACTGGTACGGCGCAAAGCCATGCGTGCAGCATTGATTGCTTTTACTGAAGCAATGGCATTTCGTTCAATACAAGGTACTTGTACTTGGCCTGCCACCGGGTCACAGGTAAGGCCGAGGTTATGTTCCATACCGATTTCAGCCGCAATACAGACCTGTTCAGCGCTGCCACCGAGCAGTTCAGCAAGGCCGGCTGCCGCCATCGAGCAGGCAACACCTACTTCACCTTGGCAACCCACTTCAGCTCCAGATATCGATGCATTCATTTTATATAGGATGCCAATAGCGCCGGAAGCCAGGAAATAGCGGATATAGAGCTCTGGTGTTACAGGTTCAATGCAATGGTTGTAATAAGCGAGTACGGCAGGAACAATGCCACAAGCGCCATTGGTTGGTGCGGTAACAACACGCCCACCCGCGGCATTTTCTTCATTGACTGCCAAGGCGAACATGTTCACCAAATCCACGACATTCATTGGATCATTAGATAGATTGTTTGATGAGGTCAGCATACGATGTAATGCCGCTGCCCGGCGTGGTACACGCAGTGGGCCAGGTAAAACCCCTTCGGTGTTCAAACCACGTTCAATACAAGCCTGCATGGTATCCCAGACATCGGCAAAATAGGCATTAATTTCTTCTTTGCTGTGGAGATCCAGTTCATTTTTCATCATTAAACCGGAAATAGATAACCCGGTTTTATTACAATTCATCAGTAATTCTTTTGCTAAATTGAATGGATATGAAACGGGTTTGGTATCCTGAGAGGGTTTACCAAAGTGTTCTTCATCAACAATAAAACCACCACCAATCGAGTAGTAGGTTTTGCTATAAACTTTTTTGTCCCCCGCGAATGCGTGAATTTGCATGCCGTTTTCATGTAATGACAGATTATCACTTCGGAAAACCATGCCGCTATCACGTGGGAAATCGACTTCATGTAAACCGTTGGCCAGCTTAATACGCTGTGTTTGCTCTACATCACGAATAAAACCGGGGATCGAATCAATATCAACGGTGGCGGGTAAATTACCTGCTAGACCCATGATAATAGCGATATCCGTATGATGACCCTTGCCGGTTAATGAGAGTGAGCCGTAAACATCGACGGCTACACGCGTGATAGAAGGCATTAATCCCTGGTTTACCAGATCGTCGACAAACTGTTTGCCGGCTTTCATCGGGCCAACTGTATGAGAGCTAGATGGGCCAATACCGACCTTAAACATGTCGAAAACGCTAATCACGCAAGACTCCTTAAAAAAGATAGAGATATATACCCGTTATCTTTCAAGTTGCCTCTTTGTTGGCTGCACTCACTCACCCCGGTCACATAGTTATCTATGCTCCCTGGGATTCGCTCCCTTGCCGTCGCGATGCACCTTGAAATCCATTGGGTATAGTTATATATATATTGAGGTACGCTACTTTACTGTGATTTAGTCGTGTTGATAAGGGAGTTTACAGTTTTTTTTGAATTATGATAGCAATAGTGATAAAGGTGGGCAAAAAAAATACAAATTAATTGTCCTTAAATGATTTAGATCAAACCTGAACTTGTTGAGCTAATTGATGAATTATCGTTGCTGTTAATCCCCAGATGAGATGCTGCTGATACCAGTAAAAATAGATTCGATGCTGCTGACCTCGGCGATTAACATCAAGATAATGATAACTCGAAAGTGAAAGCGCTTCAGATAGAGGAACTTCGAATATTTTGGAAACTTCTGCCGGGTTACTGTGGAGGGATAATCCGGGGGGCAATAATCCGACAATAGGCGTCACCAGATAGCCACTGATGCTATTTAAAGGAGCGAGTTGTCCCAGAACCTGAACTTTCTGATGAGGTATGTTAACTTCTTCTTCCGCTTCTCGTAGTGCGGTCGCGATTATTGATTTATCTTGAGGATCGGCAACCCCCCCTGGAAAGGCGACTTGACCGGCATGTGATCGTAAAGTGGCGGAGCGTTGGGTTAATAATAACGTTGGTTTTGGTTTGCAGATGATCGGTAATAACACTGCGGCATGGCGGTTGTTATATGAAAACCATTTAGGGGGTGGTGGAAGTTGTAACTGAAATCTGTTAACGAAATCAGACAGTGATGTCATATTACTTTTATTTTCCCTAGTTGTGGCAAAATACGATTCAACTTATCAAATGTTTCTTGATACTCTTTTTCAGCAATGCTGTCAGCAACGATTCCGCCACCAGCCCAACAATATATTTTTTCTTTCTCAGTTAAGAGGGTACGAATGGTGATATTGCTGTCCATTGTGCCACAGAAACTAATATAGCCAATTGAACCACAATATCCATGTCGGCGGTGAGGTTCAAGCTCTTCTATTATCTCCATCGCTCTGATTTTAGGCGCTCCGGTAATAGAACCTCCGGGAAAACAGGCACGTAATAGATCCGTGGCATGTTGTTCATTTGGCAGTGTTGCGGTGATTGTGCTAACCAGATGGTGAACGGCAGGGAATTGTTCAACTACAAATAATTCGGGAACTTTAACTGACCCCGGTGTGGCTACCCGGCCAATATCATTACGCAATAAATCGACGATCATCAAATTTTCAGCCTGGTCTTTTTTCGAGGCTGCCAGTTTTGCAGCTTGCAGTACGTCCTTTTCTGTATCACTTAAGCGCGGTAATGTCCCCTTAATCGGACGAGTTTGAATTTGTCTATTTTCCAGGAGTAAAAAACGTTCAGGAGAGACGCTGATAACGCTGTTTTCCGGTAAACGAATAAAGGCGGAAAAAGGTGCACGGTTGCTCTCATTAAGTTTTATGAATGCTTGCCATTCATCTCCTTGGTAATCAGCGCAAAATCGTTGTGCCAGGTTAACTTGATAACAATCGCCGCTTAACAGGTAGTGATGAATGCCGCTAATTTTTTCATTATATTGCTTAACACTCATATTTGACCGCCACTCACTGGTCAACGTAAAAGCCATTTTTGGCGCAATTTGGTGAGAAGTTAGCCAGTTCAGGCGCGTATCAACATCACTGTAGCTGAATAAAATCACCTCTTTCTTGTGATGATCAACAATCAGCGCCCAGTCATAAATACCTATTGCCATATCTGGAAATGACAGCTCATTTTTGGCTTGTGATGGTAATTCTTCAATATAGCGCCCAAGATCATATCCCCATAAACCTAGGGCGCCGCCTTGAAATGGTAAATCAGGATCGAACTTTGCTGTGATATTTAATTTCTCTAGTTGCCTTTTTAACAGGTAAAAGGGATCTTCCTCAGTAATATAACTATCACCATCTTCATTTATTTCAGTTGATTTATTATGACTGAGCAGTGTTATCCGTGGCTCTGCAACCAGAATATCAAACCGATTATGGGGATGGTCGGCAGAACCAGAATGGAGCAGCATTGCCCAAGACTGGTTTGAAATCGGCGCGAAATAGTTGATGGCAGCGTCTGGTTGGTATGGTAATTGCCGTTTTTGCAGTGAAATACTCATTATCATGTTGGTTTAGCAGTGGTAAGGCAAAAGTTAATCTTGATTTTAATCCCTACAGATTAACATAGAAATCCACTCCTTACTTGAGTTAAAAATCGCTATACTCTTCGGCATGGATCACTTCATAGAGGTTATTATCATGTTTTCAGGTATGCCAACTTTATCCCATCAGGAACAGCAACGAGCAGTGGAAAAAATTCAGCAATTGATGGTTGAAGGAATGAGCAGTGGCGAAGCGATTGCGTTGGTCGCACAAGAAATTCGTGAACAGCATCGAGAAAAAGAACAGGTTAATGTGGTGTTTGATGATGAAAAATGAACATAATTAAATTATTTATTTAACAATAATCACACATTTATGTTACCTGGCATGTTAGGTTAGCTCCATATTTAATCTCTTACTTTGAGATATTAACGGGAGGTAGTATGAAAGCATGTCATATCATTAACAGAGTTGGCCTATCAGGTGCTGCATTTTTGCTCACTGTTTCATTCACAGTATCTGCTGTTTCGGAGAACAAACGTGTTGATAAGTTTATTTCTTGTGACAATTTAACTAAATCGCAAATTGCCGCTCAAGTAAAGCGTGATTTCCTGCAAAACCGCATTAACCATTGGTCAGAAGATAGAAAGCAATTGGGAACTGCTAAACCAGTGGTGTGGGTAAAGGCGGAAAATATCACTGGCGACAAAGATATATTAAAAATTCCGCTGACTGTTCGTGGTTCTAAGCGTGATAAAGATTACCGTGTTGTCGTTGATTGTCAGCAAAATACGATTAGCTATAGCGAGTTGAAATAGCATTTTCTGATAGTTATCTCTACCCGTCATTAGATGGATACCAGATTTGGTGTTAGCCAGTAAAGGAAATGTTATGTCAGAATTGAGAAAATTATATCCGGCTTGTGAAGCTTATCGTTCGGGGTATTTGGATACAGGCGATGGTCATCAAATTTATTGGGAATTGTGTGGTAATCCTGTAGGTAAGCCGGCTGTATTTATTCATGGCGGACCGGGTGGTGGTATTGCCTCTTATCATCGTCGGTTATTCGACCCGAAGAAATATCATGTCATGTTATTTGATCAGCGTGGTTGTGGGTGTTCAAAACCTCATGCCAGCTTGGAAAATAATACCACTTGGCATTTAGTTGAAGATATTGAGCGCTTACGTCAACTGATGGGAGTAGAAAAATGGCTGGTATTTGGTGGCTCGTGGGGTTCAACTTTATCTTTAGTTTACGCTCAGACTCATCCTCAATACGTTTCTGAATTAATTCTACGGGGAATTTTCTTGCTGAGGCCACAAGAGTTGCACTGGTATTATCAGGATGGTGCTTCTAATTTCTTCCCTGATAAATGGCAACGAACGGTATCTATTTTATCGGAGGAAGAACGAAAGGATGTGATCGGAGCGTATAATAAGCGGCTGACCAGTCATGATCTTCGGGTGCAATTAGAAGCCGCTCGTCTCTGGAGTTTGTGGGAAGGCGAGACGGTAACATTGCTTCCTTCAAATAGTGTGGAGTGTTTTACGGAAGATGAGTTTGCTTTGGCATTTGCTCGGATTGAGAACCACTATTTTATCAATGAGGGTTTTATGAATGAGGAGCAGCAACTGTTGAATAATATTGACGTTATACGGGATATTCCGGCAGTTATCATTCATGGTCGATATGATATGGCTTGCCGGGTGCAAAATGCTTGGGATCTGGCGCAGGCATGGCCGGAAGCGGAATTACATATCATTGAAGGAGCAGGACATTCATTTGATGAGCCGGGTATTTTACATCAGCTTATTAGTGCAACAGATAGGTTTGCAGATCAGTAATTGGATATATACCCAATGGATTTCAAGATGGATCGCGACGGCAAGGGAGCGAATCCCCGGGAGCATAGATAACGATGTGACCGGGGTGAGTGAGCGCAGCCAACAAAGAGGCAACTTGAAAGATAACGGATATAACCACCGGTTATCCGGTGGTTACTCATTCTTACTGGATGATTAGCGGCCTTTTGGTTCGTAGGGTAAACTGGAAAGTTGTTTGGATAATTGGCGATAATGTACTAAACGTTGTTGAAAATATTGCCGCAGATGTTCGGGTTGTTCTTGTTCAGCCGCATCAGGAAGTACCGGCATATTGTAACGTTCCTTAAAGGCTACGCCAGAGGCTGCCAAATCAACATTCATTTTGTCCATATCCTCTGTAGACAGTTCGGCCAGATTATGTTTCATAAGTGTTTCTCTAATTCACAAAGTGATAAAACTAATCCAGACAGGTTTTTCTGGCAAGGTTTGAATTGATTATTTTATAAATATAAATAATATTCATTATCATTAAATATAAAAATTCCTTGGTGAAGATTATTTTGTAAATGTAATTCATTTTCATTTAAATATATCAAATGAGATTCATTTTCATCTTTTTATTGAAAAATATATTTATATTTCAGTGTGATACATATTTTTAATTTATTTTTATTATTGGGTTTTATTATTTTAATTTAATTGGCATAATATAGTTCAATTAATAACTGGAGTATCTATTATGTTAAATCAAGAAATGGTTAATGAATTAAATGAGCAGATGAATCTGGAGTTCTATTCTGCGAATTTATATTTGCAAATGAGTGCATGGTGTAGTGAACAAGGGTTACCAGGTGCCGCTGCGTTTTTTAAATCGCACTCTCAGGAAGAGATGCAGCATATGCATCGCTTGTTTGAGTATCTGAGTGATACAGGCACAATGCCACGTTTGGGGCAAATTGATGCACCTTCGGCCGATTATGAATCTCTATCTCATGTACTCAATAGAACTTATGAACACGAGAGATTTATTACTGCCGAAATTAATAAACTTGCTCATTTGGCGATAACCACGCAGGATTATTCTACTTTTAACTTTCTGCAATGGTATGTAGCAGAACAGCATGAAGAAGAGAAATTGTTTAAATCTATCCTTGATAAACTGGATATGGTTGGTGAGGATGGTAAAGCACTTTTCCTATTAGATAAGGATCTGAAAGGTCTGGCTGCTGCAAATCCTGTCTAATGAAATGGAATTAATTAGCCGCAGTAGTCGCAATAACTTTAGGTATTTAAAGTCAATGCTGCGGTTTTCCTTTATTTTTGCGCGATAGTTCACAAGACGAAATTCTTATTGTAAGTTATCGCAGATAAAATAACTCTTTTGATATAAAATGATGACGATTTATAGAGATTCATTTGAAAATTAAGAGGTTATTGATGACCATTAGCACAATCCGCTCTTTTGGCCGAAAATTATCTGCTTTAATTGTCCTTTTTGTTGCCATATCTTGCCAGCAAGCTTTGGCCCATGCGCATTTAACAGAACAAATTCCGGCAGAAGATACTACAGTAGAAAATACACCACAGGTAATCACGCTAAGCTTTTCTGAAGGTATTGAGCTGAATTTTAGTAAAGTAAAAGTGACTGGCCCGGAAAATAAACTCATTAAAACGGGAAAATTGAAGCTTGATCCGGCAACTAATACAAAACTTATTCTTCCTATCGAAGATAAACTGACGACAGGGAGATATGATGTTAACTGGAGCGTGGTCTCTGTTGATGGGCATAAGACTAAAGGTGTCTATAGCTTTACAGTGAAATAATTATGTCTCTAGCGGCGCTGTATATTCTTTGTCGCTTCACTCATTTTATGGCAGTTATGTTAGTGTTTGGCTTTAGCATATTTACTGCCATATTGGTTCCTGAGCGTTTATCTGTTCTGATTGATGCGCACCTTCGTTTAGGGGTAATTATCAGTACAGTTGTGACATTAGTAACAACAATTGGATGGTTGGCAATTCAATCGGGAATAATGGGTGATGGTTGGCAGTATTGGGAATAACTTTTGGCAAAGTTTGGCAATGGCAAATACTGATTTCAATAGCTACTACGGGGTTTTTGTTTATCGGTAAACAAAAAGCCAGAAATATTCTGATGTTAATCGGTTCTGCTGTTTTACTCTCCTATCATGCTTTTATAGGCCATTCGGTAATGCATGATGGGATAACAAGTGTTTTTGCTCAGATTAATCAGGTAATTCACTTAGCTAACTATCTGTCTCAATAGGTGTTATTGGTGTAGTCTATTCTTGACTCTAAGTGCCTATTCTAATAACCCAATAGGAATAGGCAGTAATATATACCCTATGGATTTCAAGATGCATCGAGACGGCAAGGGAGCGACATAGCTAACTATGTGACCGGGGTGAGCGAGAGCAGCCAACAAAGAGGCAACTTGAAAGATAACGGGTATATACCTAATAGATTTCGAGTTGCAGCGAGGCGGCAAGTGAACGAATCGCCAGGAGCATAGATAACTATGTGACTGGGGTGAGTGAAAGCAGCTAACAAAGCAGCAGCTTGAAAGATGAAGGGTATAGTGAATATGGAGGAAGCCGGAGTGTATAGATAGTGTGTGAAAAGATCTATTCCGCTCGCTTTATATATCTACATTGGTAACTATTATGAAACGTTTACTTTTATTACTTTCCTTGTTTTGTCTCTCTTTTCAGAATGTTGCTGCACCGGTTGAAACGGTGAGTAAGCTACAATTTGGTGATAAATGGGCATTTACACGGGAAGAGGTGATGTTGGATTGCCGAGCAAATAAGGCTCTGTTTGTGATTAATCCAAGTACGTTAGTGCAATACCCATTAAACGATATAGCCACGGATATGGTGAAGGTAGGGAAAGTGAATGCTAAGTCTTTGGATATTATTCTATTGGATGATAGCAAAAATCCGACTCAAAAAATGAGCATAGCACCATTCCAACAAGCAGCTTTAGCATTGTGCGATAAAAGATAATGTCATTGAGTAAGCGATAGAGTCTATTTTGGCTTAATGGAAGATGTTGTTTTTGATTATTTATCATCCAAAAAGTTGGTAAAATGCAAGTATGTCAGCTACGCTTTAAATTGTAAGTTGTTTTACGTCTTAATGACACTTTTAGCGCACGGCTCTTAAGAGCCATTTTCCCTAGGCCGAGTAGAGGAGTCAACTCGGCCTTTTTTTGTCACAAGTTTTGTGGACATCAGACCACCCTCATAACCCATGCATGTTTTTGTCTATCATAATGCTTTCGGTAGAGAAGAATGTGTTTATCGTTTAGTAAGGCGGGAATACTGGTATGTTCATCCCATCCATCCAACTGCATACAAAGTTCGCGGTCGGAATTACAAGGAATACTAATGGTGATATCGTCCTCTTGGGAAGGTGAAGAGAGAATAGCGTCATCAATTTCGTAGCTGGAAATTCTTAATTTTGTCTGGTTCATAATCATTCCTTAACTTTTAGATAACAGGTAAGACCAGTAGGGCCATCATTGAGAATAGATCAAATAGCTGAGATTTCCAGTAATAATATTTTCCGTGTTGGATAATCGGTAGATGATATTGCTGTTATAATTATCTGTTCTAAAACTTACTCTCGTCATATTGCTTTTTTTATCTCTGCCATTCTTTGACCTTTTATACATTCAGTAGGAAATATTTATTTGGTGTGGTATTAAGGACTCAAAATGTTGGTGATGGTGTGGTAACTGTAATAATTCTATGGATAAATTGTTTGAATGTTTTGTTTTTTACTACACCACTAGTCAACTCTCAAATGAAAGAGGCTAATGAGCGACACTGTTATCAGATAATTGATCTTTATAATTGTGTAAAAACTCAATTTGATTTTATTGTATGAGGGCATAGAGGCACTAGCAGTGAATCATACTCATACTGGTTGTACCTCTGATAATGTTTTGGTAAGTAGTGTGATATCTCACTAGCCTTTGCAAGTATTCAATAAATATAAGAATATTCTATTAAAGACAGTAAAAAATTTACGTCAGTGTGACAGACTGTTAACCTTATTGTTATGGGCATTTGATATTTTTTTGATATAAAAATAGAGATGCGTTTTGTGAATTTCATCGGATAGGTCAATTATGAATAAAAATGAGTTCTATCGGGAGCTTACGGGGGATCTAAAAGCTCTGTTGTCTGGTGAGTATGACTTAATAGCGACGCTGGCTAATGCCAGTGCATTGTTGTATGAACGTTTGCATGACGTTAACTGGGTTGGCTTTTACCTAATTGATGGTGATACGTTGGTGTTAGGGCCATTTCAGGGAAAAGTTGCTTGTGTCAGAATACCTGTTGGCAAGGGGGTATGCGGAACGGCTGTATTGGAAAATCGCATCCAGCGTGTTGAGGATGTTCATGCGTTCCCTGGTCATATCGCCTGTGATGTTGCTAGTAACGCTGAAATTGTGTTGCCGTTGATCGTAAGCGATAGAATTATCGGTGTATTGGATATTGATAGCACGGTCTTTAATAGGTTCGACGAGAAAGACGAATTTGGCTTACAAGCCCTTATTGATGGACTTTGTGCTCATTTAGAACAGTGCGTTGTGCCGAAATATGTTGAATTGAATGTAACTTAACATATGGATAACGTGGCATTTATCAGCAACGCTATTATAATGACGCCAGTTCATGCCTATGCTGGTTGGCAAAACCGTTGTAATCAGGAAATTTCATGGAAAATCAACCTAAGTTGAATAGTAGTAAAGAGATAATTGTTTTTTTAGCTGAGCGTTTCCCGCTCTGTTTCGTAGCCGAAGGTGAAGCTCGTCCTTTAAAGATCGGTATTTTTCAAGATATCGTTGAACGTATTCAGGACGAAGAGTGTTTAAGTAAAACACAACTGCGCTCCGCCTTACGTTTGTACACATCAAGTTGGCGTTACCTATATGGTGTGAAAGAAGGCGCACAGCGTGTTGATCTTGATGGTAATTCATGCGGTGAGCTGGAAGCGGAACACATTGAGCATGCTCTCCAGCAACTGACTGAAGCCAAAGCACGGGTTCAGGCACAGCGTGCGGAGCAAAGAGCTAAAAAACGTGAAGCTGAAAATGTGGCTGTGGGTGAAAAAAATGAACGGCCCACAGCCAAGAAACCAGCCCCTCGTCGCCGTGCTAATAATACTGAGGGGGAAAAACGGCAGTCACCACGCCAACAAAAGAGCCCTCGGCAAGCACGTAAACCAGCTGCTAAACCTGTTCAACCCGCACCGATTCAGATTGTCGATGTTTCATCGCTGAAAATTGGTCAGGAAATTAAAGTAAGAGTGGGTAAAAGTTCAGTGGATGCTTCTGTGCTTGAAGTCGCCAAAGATGGTGTACGGGTACAATTGCCTTCCGGTTTGGCAATGATTGTACGCGCAGAACATTTGCAGTTCTGATACGGAGGCCGACCTGGGCATGAACAAATTCGTCAGACTGGCTTTTGTTTTAGGTGTTTCAATTTTTGGTACTTGTTATGCAGATACAAACAGTCCAGTGGCTGTTCCTGTTGGTATTGAACAATTACCTATATTGAAGCAAGAACCTCAGCATTCAACAGTTAGCGAGCGGGTAACATCCCGCTTCATTCGTTCTCATTATCGCCAATTTGATTTAAATGGTGATTTTTCGGCAAAAATATTTGAGCGCTACCTCAATATACTGGATTACAGCCATAACATATTATTGGCGTCAGATGTTGCTCAGTATGCCGATAAGAAAAAGTCGTTAGGCAGGGAATTGGAAAATGGGAATCTGGAAATTCCGTATGACCTGTTTAATTTGTTACAGAAACGTCGCTTTGAGCGTTATCAGTACGCTTTATCGCGTCTTGAACAGCCAATGAATTTTGATGGTAACGATACAATTGATGTTGATCGTTCCAAAGCCCCTTGGCCACAGAGTGTGGAAGAGCTAAATAAACTTTGGGATGCTAAAGTTAAGTATGATTGGCTCAACCTCAAGCTCAGCGGCAAAGAGGATAATAAAATCAAAGAGATGCTCACCAAACGCTATCAATCCGCGTTAAAACGTCTGACACAAAGCCAGAGTGAAGATGTTTTCCAATTGATGATGACTGCGTTTGCCCGTGAAATTGATCCTCATACCAATTATCTTTCGCCACGCAATACTGAACAGTTTAACTCAGAAATGAGTCTTTCCTTGGAAGGGATTGGTGCTGTTTTGCAAATAGATGATGACTACACGGTTATAAATTCTTTGGTTGCTGGTGGACCTGCTGCCAAAAGCAAAGCATTAAACGTGGGTGATAAGATTATCGGCGTTGCCCAGTCAGGAAAGTCCATGGTGGATATTATTGGCTGGCGTCTGGATGATGTGGTTGCGCTGATTAAAGGACCTAAAGGGAGTAAAGTACGGCTCGAGGTTATTTCTGACACCAAAGGGGCAAAACCACGTACTGTTACTTTAACTCGTGAACAGATCCGTTTGGAAGATCGGGCTGTGAAGATGTCGGTTAAGACAATTGGTCAGGAAAAAGTGGGCGTGCTTGATATCCCCGGTTTTTACGTTGGTTTGACTGATAATGTTAAAACTCAATTACAAAAACTGACCAAACAGCATATCAGTGCTATTGTCATTGATTTGCGTAGCAATGGTGGTGGTGCACTGACAGAGGCGGTTTCTTTATCAGGCTTGTTTCTTCCAAGTGGCCCGGTTGTCCAGGTCAGAGATAATAATGGGAAAATTCGTCAGGATTCTGATACTGATGAAGTGGTGTACTATAAAGGGCCTTTGGTTGTTCTGGTAGACCATTTTAGTGCTTCTGCTTCTGAAATTTTTGCCGCGGCAATGCAGGATTATGGGCGAGCGTTGATTGTCGGTGAGCCGACTTTTGGTAAAGGTACAGTTCAGCAATATCGTTCTTTGAGTCGTATTTATGATCAAATGATGCGCCCTGATTGGCCATCACTAGGTTCTGTCCAATATACGATACAGAAGTTCTATCGTGTGAATGGCGGCAGTACTCAGCGTAAAGGGGTTACTCCTGATATCGTAATGCCTACGGGGGTTGATCCGGCGGAAACCGGGGAAAGTTTCGAAGATAATGCTTTGCCTTGGGATAGTATTCCTCCTGCCCGTTATACAGGGTCTAAAATTATTGCTACATTGGTTCCTCAGTTGAATGCCGTTCACAATGCTCGTATTACAACTGATCCAGAATTCAAGTATATCAATGAGGACATTGTTCACTATAAAGCGATGAAAGAGCATAAAAATATTGTTTCTCTGAACTATGCACAAAGAGAGAAAGAGAATAAAGAAGCGGATGCTCTGAAGTTGAATCGCATAAATGATCGCTTTAAACGCGAGGGTAAAAAACCGTTAACTTTACTGGATAATTTACCTAAAGATTATCAAGGACCAGATCCCTATCTTGATGAGTCAGTGAAGATTGCACTTGATTTAGCGCACCAACCTGATGAGAAAATGTTAGCTAAATCTAAGTAAAATAATGGATTAAAGCCTGTTAACGA
Organism: Photorhabdus sp. CRCIA-P01; assembly: GCF_003545805.1. Lineage (GTDB taxonomy): Bacteria > Pseudomonadota > Gammaproteobacteria > Enterobacterales > Enterobacteriaceae > Photorhabdus > Photorhabdus antumapuensis. Next base: position 21,193 of record NZ_NMQR01000014.1, read on the forward strand.
TTAATGCCCAATATCGTTCGCTTGGGATGTTTTGAGTGAACGATGTTGGGCTTTCAGTAATATGAACAGTCTTTTTAAGGTGTTTTTTCTTTTCTGGAAGTCTGGAAGTCTGGAAGGATGAATTGTTTCACATTTTTTCAGCACTACCGGGTATTAGAGTATTTTGTTTAAACAATTGGTGTTAGGCTAATGCGGGTTTTTCTGTGATTTTGTAAAGTTGTGTTGATCTTATCGCTTAACAAGTTAAAAGCCTTGAATATAGCGAGAACAGCCTTATTTATAGAGTAGTTCTGAAATTGCATTGATTATTAATAAAGGAAGCCGGTTTTTATGATGCGAATTGTTTTGTTCCTCCTCACTAACCTCGCTGTTATGTTGGTGTTCGGGATAATACTTTCTTTGACAGGAATTCAGGGGAGTAGTGTACAAGGTCTGATGATTATGGCTGGCCTGTTCGGTTTCGGTGGAGCGTTTGTTTCCCTATTGATGTCCAAATGGATGGCCCTGCGTTCTGTGGGGGGGCAGGTCATAGAACAGCCAGCAAATGAAGTTGAACATTGGTTAGTTGAAACTGTTCGCCGTCAAGCGGAACAAGTCAATATTGTCATGCCTCAGGTTGCGATTTATGCCGCGCCTGATATTAACGCATTCGCGACCGGAGCACGTCGTAATGCTTCTCTGGTTGCTGTCAGCACCGGTCTATTGGATAACATGAGTAGGGCGGAAGCAGAAGCTGTCATTGCTCATGAGATTAGTCATATTGCTAATGGTGATATGGTGACGATGACTTTGTTGCAAGGGATAGTAAATACTTTCGTTATCTTTATTTCCCGTCTATTGGCTCAGGCCGTATCAAGTTTCCTGTCTGGCAATAGTGACGAGGAAGAGAGTAACTCCTCTGGCAATCCGATTGTTTACATGGTTGCTTCAATGGTGTTGGAAATAGTATTTGGTATTCTGGCGAGCATTATCACAATGTGGTTCTCCCGTTATCGCGAGTTCCATGCAGATGCAGGTTCTGCTAAGTTGGTTGGTCGTGAGAAAATGATCGCTGCTTTACAGCGTCTGAAAACCAGTTATGAACCGCAGGAAGAAGGCAGTATGATGGCGTTCTGTATTAATGGTAAATCAAAAACATTCAGTGAGTTGTTCATGTCTCACCCACCATTGGACAAACGTATTGAAGCGCTGCGTAGTGGGCAATACCTGAATAAATAATATTGTGAATAAAATAAAAAGCCGGGGAGGAAATCCCGGCTTTTTTTACAGTTAAATTATAGCTGACTTAATTCAACGTGTTCTTCCTGATCGAAGATAGTTTTATCAGTTTGTCCCATCAGTTGGCTGGTAATAGTACCAGCAGTCATTGAACCACTTACATTCAGTGCCGTACGGCCCATATCAATGAGAGGCTCAACAGAAATCAATAAAGCAATCAATGTTACAGGTAGTCCCATTGCGGGTAAGACAATCAATGCCGCGAACGTAGCACCGCCACCCACACCAGCAACGCCAGCAGAGCTGATAGTGACAATGCCAACCAGTGTTGCGATCCACATCGGGTCGAGTGGGTTTATGCCAACTGTTGGAGCAACCATTGCGGCCAACATGGCAGGATAAATCCCGGCACAGCCATTTTGACCAATTGTTGCCCCAAAAGATGCTGAAAAGCTGGCGATTGATTCTGGTACGCCAATACGGAGTGTCTGGGTTTCGACATTCAGTGGAATACTGGCTGCACTGGAACGGCTGGTGAATGCAAAGGTCAACACTGGCCAGGTTTTTTTGAAAAATCTAAGTGGATTGATGCCGAGGAGAGAGAGTAGAAATCCATGAGCAACAAATACTAGCGCTAGTGCAATGTAGGATGCGATAACAAAGGTTCCCAGTTTTGCAATTTCATGGATATTAGAGTTGGCGACAACTTTGGTCATCAGGGCCATAACACCATATGGCGTTAAGCGCATAACCAGACGAACCAGTTTCATTACCCATGCCTGTATAGTGTCGATAGCGGCTAATATGCGTTTCCCCCTCTCATGATCATCTTTCAACATTTGCAGGGCAGCGATACCTAAGAAGGTTGCAAAAATAACAATGCTGATAACAGAAGTTGGATTAGCGCCAGTTAAATCTGCAAACGGATTTTTAGGAATAAAAGATAAAATCAATTGTGGTACAGATAAATCAGAAACTTTGCTGACATAGTTGTTTTCGATAGCGGACAGACGTGTTGTTTCTTGGGGACCTTGAATCAGACCTTCGGCAGTCAGACCGAACAGGTTGATAATCATGATACCGATAAGCGCGGCAATCATTGTAGTGAATAACAACGTTCCGATAGTCAGAAAGCTGATTTTTCCTAGAGAAGATGCTTTGTGTAATTTGGCGACTGCACTCAAAATAGAGGCGAATACCAGAGGCATAATGACCATTTGTAGAAGTTGTACATAACCATTACCTACAATGTTGAACCATGATATTGATTCCTTCACTATGATATTATCGGAGCCATAAATGAGTTGCAGTGCCAAGCCAAAAATAATACCAATGGCAAGGCCCGCAAAAACCTTTTTCGACAGATTCCATTGCCGTGAACTAGCTTTTGACAATAGCAAAAGCAGTGCTACGAAAACGAGCACATTCGAAATGAGTGGTAAATTCATTCCCAAACTCCAGAATTCAATTTAGTTAAGTTATAAGCTGTATCGAATCGTGTCAGGTTGTAAACGAACACATTACAACAAGCAGTTGGGGGATATAGTACCAGTTAAAATTATTCTTATTTATAACTATATAGAATTTAATATAATAAATATGACTTTTAAGGTTTATTTTTAGTCAGTCAGAGCATTAGAAATAGAGATCTTTGATGCGATTTATATAAAAAAGTATAGAATATTCAATATCTTCTGGCAGGAAAACAGAAATGACGATTAATAGGGCAGAAATAAACCTTTCTGCTTTCTTGTTTCCTTGTTTGCCAAGCACAGGTAGACAGAAACGTATTTTGATTGGCCATAATAACGGCACACCAGCAGGTGTTAGCATATCTGCAATCAGATGGCTCAAATAGCCAACAATCATGGCATGGAAAAAATCAGTTGGAATTAGCCACTCTTCCGGTATTTTTAGCCAAAATAAAGTAATCCCTAATATGAGAGCAAGTAAACTGTGAGTAAATCCTCTGTGACCACAGAGTTTGGCTACGGGAATGGAGATAAATCTGAATAATCTACCCAAGGTTGAGTTGGGGTGATCGATATCGGGTAACAAGGCAGTAAGCAGCACCCCTGGTAGCATATGCAACCAGTCTCCATTAGCTATCTCTGGTGTTATTTCTAGCTTGTGTGCCAAGATAATGCTGGCAACTGAAAATAAAAGATGCCCTTCTGCGGTCATAAATTCCTCTGACTAATAACTGTCTATCCATACAGTCGGCGAAGTATAGTGGGTTTTATGTGGGTAAGATAGAGGGTAAAAAGCAAAAATATTTTATTTATTAATATATAACGTTAATATTTAATCAAATTTTTATTTGACAGAATAAGATATAAGCGCCATGGCTATTGTGTGAACAATAAGAAACTGCCATCGACACAGATGATGGCAGCTAAAATTATAATCAGATGATGTTCATTACAGTGAGTTGTTCGAGTGAGCGCAGTTTAATATCTGCTAAAACCCAACGTGGATCATCAAAATGATGAGCGGATGGCACAACGATTGAACGCATTCTTGCAGCTTTCGTTGCTATCATTCCATTGAATGAATCTTCCAGGGTTACACAATTTATCGGAGCGACATCTAATTGCTCGGCAGCGCGCAAATAAACTTCAGGATTGGGTTTACTGTGAGGTAATTTGGCAGCAGAAACAACAGCATCAAAATAGTGATTAAGGTTAAACATTTCGAGTACTTGTTCCAGCATATATTGTGGAGAAGCAGAGGCCAGGCTGATTTTCAGTCCTTGTTTGCGGCAAAGGTTTAGAGCATATTCAACACCTGGGAGTAAAGGACGGTTTTCTTTTACCAAATCGATAACATGGTTGGTAATTCGCTGTTCCACGTCTGATTTTGATGCCCCTTGCCAGGGAGAAGCTTGGTACCAAAGCTCTACAACCTGGTCAATGCGCAACCCAAGAGTATCTGGTAGTTTTTCTGCTAAAGAGAAATCCAGACCTAATTCACTAAATACTTCTTTTTCTCCTTGGGTCCAATAGGGTTCAGAGTCAATCAGTAAACCGTCCATATCAAAAATAGCTGCTTTTATTGGTAAATGAAAAGACATTTAAGTATCTCTCTCTGGTCAGACAGTTGGCGAAAGCTGATTGTAACAATCTCGGTAGATGAAATCCTTTCCTGAACGGGAACATGGTAAGAAATGCTTAATTAAATATAAAGTTAAATTTGGTGATTGATGGGCTATGATTAGCCAAAAATAAAATCTACTTATTGCTATGAGGGGTATCGATGACTTACCAAAAAGCCGGATACATCGCTGTTATTAAGCGAGTTTTAGGTTGGGTGATTTTTATTCCGGCACTTTTATCGACCATTGTTTCTGTGATCAACCTTGCCTGGTTGCATGGTATTAAAGGTGATGGTATCAATGCGGTTTTGGATGATTTCCTGAAAATGATGGCTGAAATGGTGCGTTTTAATACCCCATTTCTGGATTTCTTCTGGAAAAATTCACCAACACCTGAGCGTCTGGCTGGTTTTACCGGATCAACGCTTGGTTTTCTGATTATCTATTTTCTTATTTTTTTCGGCCTTGCTATGAGTGCGTCAGGTCAACGGATGTATAGACAAGTGAAGTTTATACGCGAGAACATTGAAGATCAGCTTATTATTGAGAAAGCTAAAGGCAATGATGGCCTGACAAGAGAACAGATGGAGTTAAAAATTAAACTTCCTCGTCATACACTGTTCAGTCAGATTTATATCTTATATATTTCACCGGTAATTATCGGTGCAATTTTTTATTTTCTATTGAAAATCTTAGGCTGGTAGATTCTCCGTTTGGCTATAGCTGCGGAATAAAGGTTTTCGCAGCTTGATTCCCCATTTATTAGCTATTTTCAGTCAAAATATTATCGATAATATTTTGAACCGCAATAAGATTATCACCACCAAACAGATTACACCGGTTAAGCAAATAATAGAGCTGATACACAGGTTGCCGTTCAATAAAGTTGGCAGGGAGTGGCCATACGCTCTGATAGCCATCAAAAATTTGCATTGGTAAATCAGGGTATAACGGTAACATAGCGAAATCACATTCACGATCTCCCCAATAACAGGCTGGGTCGAAGGCAACGGCTTGATCATCCAACGAAGCACAATTAGCTGGCCAGAGATCGCCATGTAAGAGAGAAGGTTGTGGCTGATGGTGTTGAAGTTTGTTACTTATGGCTTGAACGATATTATCAATATCACCAAATATCATGTTTTTTTCTGCTGCGATTTGTAATTGCCAACCAACCCGCTTTTCCGCATAAAATTGGTGCCAACGTCGTTGCCAGCCATTAGGTTGTGGAGTTGTTGCCAGCATATTGTCAAAATCAAAGCCGAATTGGGGCTGCTCACTCCATTGATGAAGTTTTGCCAGTTGTTGACCGAAGCAATAGGCACTGTGAGGATCAAAAGATTTTAAAGGCAAAAATTCAAGCAATAGAAAGCTATGGTCACGTGTGTTGCCAATACCATAAACAGTTGGAACACGGATAGTCTGGCTGCGTGCCAGGAGTTCAAGCTGTTCTGATTCTGCTTTGAAGACAGGGAGCATTTCCCGCAGGTTTGATTTGACGAAAACTTGTCGTTTTCCATGTGTGACTCGCCAAGCTTGGTGGATATCCCCTCCGGCTAACTCAGTTTTATCGTGAATTTCAGCAACACCGAAATGTTCGTTTAACAAACGATTTACTGTCTGCCACATGGTTCACCTCTCTATGTCGTCAATTACTTTATGAACAATTATAGTCAGAGAAAACATATGATCAGGTAAAAAAGATGATTAACAGGGTTATATCTCAAAACAGATATAACCCTTTTTGTTATTGATTGGACTCGTTAGAGATTTGTAGGGCTGCTTGATACGTTTTACGTTTGGATTTTGTTCTTACAAGTTTTATCTGACTGTAAGCCAGTGCCAGTGTAAAGAAGATAGCCTGGACAATAACAATGCATGGCCCCGTTGCACCATCAATGTGGAAACTGATCAGAGTACCCAGGACACAGGAACTGACTGATGCAATGACAGCGACAATTAACATTCGGTCAAAACTGCGGCATAACATGAAAGCGATAATTCCCGGTGATATCAACATTGCGATAACCAAAATCATTCCCACGGCTTGCAGGGAAGCGACAATGGTCATTGACAATAGACAAAGCAAACCGTAATGCAAAAGCTTAACAGGTAATCCCACTACGCGCGCTTGGTTCGGATCGAAGCAGTAAAGCATGAAGTCTTTGCGCTTTAGCAATACTACCGCCATAGTGATACAGGTAATCCATAATGTTTGATTCAACTCATCTTTAGTGATCCCTAGTATATTTCCGAACAGAATATGAGTGAGATGTTGGTCAGTGTCTATTTGGGCAAAAAGAACTAACCCAAAGGCAAACATGCCTGAAAAGACAATTCCCATGACAGTATCTTCTTTTATCCGGCTATGTTCTTTCAGATACCCTGTTGCAACAGCACAAAAAATACCGGAAAGGAATGCGCCAATAGCCAGCGGTATACCGGCAGCGAAAGCCAGCACAATGCCTGGTAATACAGCGTGAGAGATGGCGTCACCCATTAACGACCAGCCTTTAAGAACCAGATAACAAGAGAGTATTGCACATACTGCGCCTGTTACAATAGCAGCAAATACCGCCCGTTGCATAAATGGAAACATAAACGGCTCAGTGAGTAACTGTGTCAACTCATTCATGGTTGTGTCTCCCGAGCCAAGGCTGAGGATTCTTTTCTGGCACGTATACGTGAAGCGAATAGCCCATGTTTTGGTGCAAAGAAGAACGCTAATAGGAAAATGACGGTTTGCAGTGTGACAATGACACCACCAGTAGCGCCGTTAAGGAAGAAACTTAGGTAAGCGCCGAATGCACTGGTCAGGGAACCAATAGTAACGGCAATGATCAGCAGGTGCTTAAAACGATCTGTTAATAAGTAAGCTGTTGCGCCTGGAGTGACAACCATTGCAATCACCAGAATAGCGCCGACAGTTTGTAAGGCTGCGACAGTACAAGCACTCAACAAAGTAAAAAAAATGATTTTCATCCGCAAGGGAGATAAGCCGATAGAGCGGGCATGTGTTTCATCAAAAAATACAATTAGCAAATCTTTCCAGATAAACATGAGCACGATAAATGAAATCGCAATAATGATTTCAACTTGGAGAACATCTTCATCAGCGATGCCAAGGATATTGCCGAAAATAATGGTTTGTACGTTAACCGATGTAGGGTTGAGGGAAACGATTAATAAGCCGGCCGCAAAGAAAGTGGAAAAAATAAACCCGATTACCGCATCTTCACGTAAGCGAGTGATATGACGAACTAAAGTCATCGACAGAGCTGCCAGCATTCCGGTAAAAAAAGCACCGCCTGCATAAGGAAGACCCAGCGCATAGGCACCAGCGACGCCAGGTACAACTGAGTGAGAGAGCGCGTCTCCCATCAATGACCAACCTTTTAACATCAGGTAGGAAGAAAGGAAGGCACAGACGGCACCGACGATGGCACTAACCCAGATGGCTTTTACCATGTAATTATAATGAAAAGGTTGCAGCAAAAGCTCTGTCATGATTGACGCTTCTCCTTATGCTGGCCCTGCCTTGGCGGAACATGATGATCATGACCATAAAATACGGCTGCGCGTTCATCATCAGTAATAACCGTCAAGGAGCGTGGATCATCATCATCATGTAATTCCGGGCCGGATAGATTAATATGACGAAGTACTCCACCAAAAGTCATCTCTAAATTTTTTTGGGTGAACGTTGTTTCTGTTGGGCCACTTGCCAGAACAGTTCGGTTGATTAGGATAACATGATCGCAGAATTCAGGTACGCTACCGAGGTTATGTGTAGAAACCAGAACCAGATGGCCCTCATCACGTAAATCACACAACAGGTCAATGATGGCATTCTCTGTTTTTACATCAACACCAGTAAAAGGTTCATCTAGTAATAGAACTTTACCTTCCTGAGCCAGAGCCCTTGCAAGAAAAACCCGTTTTTTCTGTCCGCCTGAGAGTTCGCCAATCTGTCGGTTACGTAGGGCCGTTAAGCCGACACGTTCAAGTGCTTTATCAACAGCTTGGTGATCTCTTTTACTTGGGATTCTCAGGAATCCCATTTTCCCATAGCGGCCCATCATAACGACATCAGAAACCAATACTGGAAAGTTCCAGTCGACTTCTTCTGTTTGAGGAACATATGCAATAATATTTTTCTTCAAAGCATTTTTGACTGGCATATTACTCAGAGTTACTTTTCCCTGAGATGGGCTTACCAGCCCCATGATAGTCTTAAACAGTGTGGATTTACCACTACCGTTAATGCCCACCAACGCACAAATAGTTCCACCGGTGATAGAAAAACTTGCATCATAAATAGCTGTGTGACCGTTGTTATAAGTCACTGTGGCGTCATCAACGACTAAATGAGGACGTTCAAACAGCATATTGCTATTCATTGATTAAATCCTTTTGCGATTGTATCTACAGTTTTGTTCAGTAAATCAATATAAGTTGGTACTGGGCCATTACTGCCAGAGAGTGAATCTACATAAAGAATACCACCATAACGGGCATCTGTTTCTTTACTGACTTGTTTAGCTGGTTTATCTGAAATTGTACTTTCGCTAAACACAACTGGGATTTTGTTTGCTCTTACAGTATCAATGACATGACGAACTTGTTGTGGTGAACCTTGTTCTTCCGCATTAATTGGCCATAGATAAACTTCCTTGAATTGGTAATCTTTAGCTAAATAGCTAAAAGCCCCTTCACTGGTGACTAACCAACGTTGATCCTGTGGAATACGAGAAAGACGCTCTCTCAGTGGAGAATCCAGTTGTGCGATTTTTTCAGCATAGGCTTTGGCATTCTTATTATAAGTTTCTGCATTTTCAGGATCGTATTTTACAAATGCTTGGCGGATATTCTCAATATAGATTAAAGCATTTGTGGGTGACATCCAGGCGTGAGGATTAGGGTTCCCGTTGTAAGGCCCTTCACGGATAGGTAGTGGTTTAATGCCGTCAGTAATAACAACGGCAGGTACATCTTTAAGATTTTCAAAGAAGCGTTCAAACCAGCGTTCTAGATTTAATCCATTCCAAAGGATCAAATCAGCATGTTGAGATTTTATAATATCTTTGGGGGTGGGTTGGTAATCATGGATTTCGGCACCAGGTTTAGTAATTGATTCAACAATCGCCGCATCACCTGCTACGTTTTGTGCGATATCCTGGATGATAGTAAAGGTCGTGACAACTTTGAATTGTTTGGCGGCAGATACCTTCTGACTAAATAAAACTATTATAGATAAGAGAATCAATGTAATTCCCAGTACTGGGGGGGAAAGCAAAAGCAGAGAAAGTTTTTTCTTCATCAATTCAAGCCTTACTTGTTATAAGTATATATATGATAACGATTATCAATATCATTTAAGTAAAGTCAAGATTATAAAATTTGGGAATAGCGATTGTTGCAATCGTTATTCCATATGATATGAACACGAATACAGTGAAAAGTTAAGTAAAAATATTTTTAGATTGTAAACGAAATTGTATATGCTGCGTTGTAGCAAAATTTGATCCAGAGGATTATAGGGTGAAATTAAGACTGAGCTTTGTGGCACTGGTCGTGTTGTTAGTCGGTTGTGCTGAGAGAAATGCTCAGCAGACAAATGTTGGTAAGCAATCCGGTCAGCAACGTATGCTTAACAATACTGCCAACGCCGCTAGAATTTCTTCTTTCCCGCCGACACCTTTTGATACCTTTATTCAACAGGCATCCAATCGGTACGGCGTTGATGAAACGCTGATCAGAGCGATTATTCAAGTTGAATCTGGTTTTCGCTCTGATACAGTCAGTAAATCGAATGCAATTGGTCTTATGCAGATAAAAGCATCGACAGCAGGGCGGGATGTGTATCGACGGAAGGGGCGTTTTGGTCAGCCAACAACTCGTGAGTTGAAAGATCCTAAAACTAATATCGATCTTGGCACTGCTTATATCAGTATCTTGAAAGAGCAGCATCTGGCAGGTATTGATAACCCTGAGATCCTCTACTATGCCACTATTGTTGCTTACGTAAATGGCGCGGGTGCTCTTTTACGTACTTTTAGTGTAGATCGTCAATTAGCCGTTAATAAAATAAACCGTATGACGCCGGATGAGTTTTATCAGTATGTTCAGGATAATCATCCAGCACCCCAGGCCCCACGCTATTTGTGGAAGGTGAAAAAGGCTTATCGTTCGTTAGTAATGGCAGATTGAGGTGTCGATAGAAATGACGATTCCATTTCTAACCGATTTTGCCAAAATATCTATTTTATTATACTGAGATTCAGCAAGAACTAGGACGAATTGCCACCATTTTTTCATGTTTCTTATAAAATCCTTTCAAGGCTTACATTGATTTCAGTATTAGATTGCGGCATTTTATCCAATTTTACAATAAAAACAGAAATCGCATTTGTCTGTCATCGCTATCATCGTGTTATTGATATGGTGGATTATTAAGGTTGTATGTCCTTTGATTTTCTAACTAAACATCGCCGTGACCTGAATGGTTGTTGGTGGTATATTTTCGCGATGTTTCGGTATTGAAGGCAGTCACTTTTTACATTGTGTGCCAATTTTAGTACCAAACTTTAATGGATTGACGAGATAATAATTTAAATCGTTATTTTAGTTGAATATCAAACTCCTTCAAGTGATCTTTCGTGTGGGTCACCACTGTAGATAAGGATTTTAAATGCCTGTTGTTACTCTTCCTGACGGTAGCCAACGTCAGTTTGACCATGCCGTTTCTGTAATGGATGTTGCCTGTGATATTGGTCCAGGTTTAGCGAAAGCATGTATTGCTGGCTGCGTAAATGGTGAGCTAGTGGATGCTTGTGAATTAATCGATTCAGATGCGAATCTTGCCATCATCACCAGTAAAGATGATGCAGGGCTGGAAATTATCCGCCATTCATGCGCTCATCTGCTAGGCCATGCGATTAAACAATTATGGCCAGATACTAAAATGGCTATTGGTCCGATTATTGATAATGGTTTTTACTATGATGTTGATCTTGGTCGTGCTCTGACGCAGGAAGATATTGAACTGCTCGAAAAGCGTATGTTGGAACTTGCCAAAAAAGACTATGACGTCATCAAGAAAAAAGTAAGTTGGCAAGAAGCGCGCGATACTTTCGTTACTCGTGGTGAAGATTATAAAGTACAAATTTTGGATGAAAACATCAGTCGAGATGATCGTCCTGGTCTCTATAATCATGAAGAATATATTGACATGTGCCGTGGCCCACATGTGCCAAATATGCGTTTCTGCCATCATTTTAAATTGCAGAAAGTCGCAGGGGCATATTGGCGTGGGGATAGCAACAATAAAATGTTGCAACGGATATATGGTACCGCATGGGCTGATAAGAAACAGCTCAATACTTATCTGCAACGTTTGGAAGAAGCGGCCAAACGTGACCATCGTAAGATTGGTAAACAATTAGATCTTTACCACATGCAGGAAGAAGCTCCAGGTATGGCGTTCTGGCATAATGATGGTTGGACTATTTTCCGTGAGCTGGAAACTTTTGTCCGGACCAAACTGAAAGAATATCAATATCAGGAAGTTAAAGGTCCGTTTATGATGGACCGTGTCATGTGGGAAAGAACGGGTCACTGGGAAAACTACGGTGAGCATATGTTTACCACTTCTTCAGAGAACCGTGAATATTGCGTTAAACCGATGAACTGCCCAGGGCATATTCAGATTTTTAACCAAGGCTTAAAATCTTACCGTGATTTACCGTTACGTATGGCTGAATTCGGTAGTTGTCATCGTAATGAACCATCTGGGGCATTACATGGTTTGATGCGTGTTCGTGGTTTTACTCAGGATGATGCTCATATCTTCTGTACAGAAGAGCAAATTCACCGGGAAGTCAGCAGTTGCATTAAGATGGTGTATGACGTTTACAGCACTTTTGGTTTTGAAAAGATCATAGTTAAGCTGTCAACCCGCCCGGAAAAGCGCATTGGTACTGAAGAACAATGGAATCAAGCGGAAGAGGCTTTGGCGGCGGCACTACAAGAAAATGGTGTTCAATTTGAATATCAGCCAGGTGAAGGTGCCTTCTACGGACCGAAAATTGAATTTACTTTGCATGATTGTTTGGATCGTGCGTGGCAATGTGGTACTGTGCAACTCGACTTTTCACTACCAGGCCGTTTGAATGCGTCCTACGTAGGTGAAAATAATGAACGTAAAGTTCCTGTAATGATTCACCGTGCGGTTCTGGGTTCACTGGAACGGTTTATCGGCATCCTAACTGAAGAGTATGCGGGTTTTTTCCCAACATGGATTGCTCCACAGCAGGTAGTGGTGATGAATATCACCGATAATCAGGCTGATTATGTACAGGAATTAGTAAAAAAACTTCAAGATGCAGGCATCCGTGCAAAAGCAGACTTGAGAAACGAGAAGATTGGCTTTAAAATCCGTGAACACACTCTACGTCGTGTTCCCTACATGCTTGTCTGTGGTGAAAAAGAGGTCGAATCGGGGAAGGTTTCCGTTCGTACCCGCCGTGGTAAAGATTTGGGCAGCATTGATGTTAACGAGTTCATCGAAAAACTGCTTATAGAAATACGCAGTCGTAATCTTCATCAATTGGAGGAATAAGGTATTAAAGGCGGAAAAAGAATTCAAACAGCGCGTCCTAATCGCATTAATGGAGAAATTCGCGCTTCTGAAGTTCGTTTAACAGGTTTAGATGGCGAACAGATTGGCATTGTCAGTCTGAGGGAAGCTCTTGAAAAAGCTGAGGAAGCGGGTGTTGATTTAGTTGAAATCAGCCCGAATGCCGAGCCGCCGGTTTGCCGTATTATGGATTACGGCAAGTTCCTCTATGAGAAGAGTAAGTCGACTAAAGAGCAGAAGAAAAAACAAAAAGTTATTCAGGTTAAGGAAATTAAGTTCCGTCCTGGTACAGATGAAGGCGACTATCAGGTCAAACTACGCAACCTGGTTCGTTTTCTGGAAGATGGCGATAAAGCCAAAATCACCCTGCGTTTCCGTGGGCGTGAAATGGCACACCAACAGATTGGTGTCGAAATGCTTAACCGCATCCGCGGCGATCTGGATGAACTGGCGGTAGTCGAATCCTTCCCTTCGAAGATTGAAGGCCGTCAGATGATAATGGTGCTCGCTCCTAAGAAGAAATAGTTAGGCAATCAAGTAATAAGCTCCAGTCGGTTCATCTGGTTGGGGCTTGTTCGCCTGATTAATTCGTTGTAATTCACAATGCGAAGTGGAAATTAAAATGCCAAAGATTAAAACAGTACGCGGCGCCGCTAAACGCTTTAAAAAAACTGCAAGTGGTGGTTTTAAGCGTAAGCACGCTAACCTTCGTCACATTCTGACTAAGAAATCAACCAAACGTAAGCGTCATTTACGTCCAAAAGGCATGGTCTCCAAAGGTGATCTGGGCTTGGTTATTGCTTGTCTGCCGTACGCATAAGCAATTTTTAGATTAGAATTCAGAGACGATAGGAGAAGTATATGGCTCGCGTAAAACGTGGTGTTGTCGCCCGTGCACGTCACAAGAAAATTTTAAAGCAAGCGAAAGGTTACTATGGTGCCCGTTCGCGCGTTTACCGTGTTGCCTTCCAGGCAGTAATCAAAGCAGGGCAGTACGCTTACCGTGACCGTCGTCAGCGTAAACGTCAGTTCCGTCAACTGTGGATTGCACGTATCAACGCTGCGGCACGTCAGAATGGTCTGTCCTACAGCCGTTTCATTGATGGCCTGAAAAAGGCTTCTGTTGAAATCGACCGTAAGATCCTGGCTGACATCGCTGTGTTTGACAAAGTAGCGTTTGCTGCTTTAGTTGAGAAAGCGAAGAGCGCTCTGGCATAAGTTAGAGTAGTGAGAGGGGGAGCATGCTCCCTCTTTTACTTTGTTTGAAAATGTGGCTTACTAGAGCGTCGTTGTCAGAAAACATATTTTTTCCCGAGAGAACCAACATTATGTCTTTAGCTTTTTTTCGCATCTTTTTTTACTTTAGCACCTGAATTCAGGGGGGTTTTGCGCGTAAGAAAAGAAACGAAAAGTAGCGCCTGAGCCTCCGTCGTGGAGGCTTTTTTGTTTTTATGACAATAAAAACAAAAATAGGTATATAGGGTCATTAACGATCATTACTAGCAGGCCGTTAGGCCGAAGGAAGAGGAAAACGATGCCACATCTCGCTGAATTGGTTGCAAAGGCAAGAGCAGCCATAGAAGATGCCCAGGATGTTGCTGCGTTGGATTTGGTGCGTGTTGAATATTTAGGCAAAAAAGGCCATTTAACGCTCCAAATGTCATCGCTGCGTGATCTGCCGGTCGAAGAACGCCCAGCAGCAGGGGCGGTTATTAATCAGGCTAAGCAGGAGGTTCTGGAAGTTCTGAATATCCGTAAAGAAAAATTGGAGACTGACCTTCTGAACTTCCGTTTAGCAGCGGAAAAGATTGATGTATCATTGCCTGGCCGCCGTATGGAAAATGGTGGACTACATCCGGTTAACCGCACAATAGAGCGTATTGAAACTTTCTTTGGTGAATTAGGGTTTTCTGTAGAATCAGGCCCTGAGATTGAAGATGATTATCATAATTTCGATGCGCTGAATATTCCCGCCCACCATCCTGCACGTGCTGATCATGATACTTTCTGGTTTGATGCTAAACGTCTGTTGCGTACTCAGACTTCCGGTGTTCAGGTTCGAACTATGCACAGTCAACAGCCACCAATTCGTGTCATTGCACCAGGCCGTGTATATCGTAATGACTACGACCAGACACACACACCCATGTTCCATCAGGTGGAAGGCTTGATTATTGATCGTGATATCAGTTTTACCAACCTGAAAGGAACGTTGCACGCTTTCCTGACTAACTTTTTTGAAGAAGATTTGCAGGTTCGTTTCCGACCTTCTTACTTTCCATTTACAGAACCTTCGGCGGAAGTTGATGTTATGGGTAAAAACGGCAAATGGTTGGAAGTGTTAGGTTGCGGTATGGTTCATCCTAATGTACTGCATAATGTTGGCCTTGATCCTGAAATTTACTCTGGTTTTGCTTTCGGTATGGGGGTGGAGCGCCTGACAATGTTACGTTACGGTGTAACTGATTTGCGCGCGTTCTTCGAAAATGATCTGCGTTTTCTCAAACAGTTTAAATAAGGCGGGGATATCTCATGAAATTCAGTGAATTCTGGTTACGCGAATGGGTAAATCCAGCCATCAGCAGTGAAGCATTATCTGATCAAATCACCATGATAGGTCTGGAAGTTGATGGCGTTGAAGCCGTTGCTGGTCAATTTCATGGTGTAGTTATTGGTGAAGTTGTTCAATGTGCCCAGCATCCAAACGCGGATAAACTACGGGTAACAAAAGTGAATGTAGGTGGTGAACGACTACTGGACATTGTTTGTGGTGCACCGAATTGCCGTTTGGGGCTGAAAGTTGCAGTAGCAACCGTGGGTGCCGTACTACCGGGTGATTTCAAAATCAAAGCGGCAAAATTGCGTGGCGAGCCTTCTGAAGGGATGCTATGTTCTTTTTCTGAGCTGGGTATTTCTGAGGACCACGACGGTATTATTGAATTACCAATGGATGCTCAGTTAGGTGTTGATCTGCGCGAATATCTGAAGCTGGATGATAAAGTCATTGAAATCAGCATTACACCTAATCGCGCGGACTGCCTGAGTATTATAGGTGTTGCACGTGATGTGGCAGTTGCTAATAAAATGCCATTGTCTGAGCCACAAATTGAAGCAGTAAAACCGACAACAGATGCAGTTTTTCCTATTCGTGTTGAAGCAACAGAAGCTTGCCCACGTTACTTGGGACGGGTAATTAAAAACATTAATTTGAAAGCGGCAACGCCACTGTGGATGCGTGAAAAATTACGTCATGGTGGTATCCGTTCTATCGACCCGGTTGTCGATGTGACTAACTATGTATTGCTTGAGTTAGGCCAACCGTTGCATGCGTTTGACTTGGAGCGTTTGCATGGCTCAATCACTGTGCGCATGGCGAAGCAGGATGAAAAATTAGTGCTGCTGGATGGCACGGAAGCCAATCTTTCTACTGACACGCTAGTTATTTCTGATGAAAAACAAGCTGTTGCGATGGCAGGTATTTTTGGCGGTGAACATTCAGGTGTGAATGAAGAAACGCAAAATATTTTACTTGAGTGCGCATTTTTTGCTCCTTTAGCGATTGCTGGTCGTGCCCGTCGTTATGGTTTACATACCGATGCTTCTCACCGCTATGAACGTGGTATTGATCCTCAGTTACAGCACAAAGCAATAGAGAGAACAACTCAATTGTTGATTGATATTTGTGGTGGTGAAGCCGGCCCGATTATTGATGTTACTGATGAATCTCAATTGCCTCAATCTGCGACAATCACATTGCGTCGTGAAAAACTGGATCGTTTGATTGGTCACTATATACCTGATGAACAGGTTGGTGACATCCTGACTCGCTTAGGTTGCAAAGTCACTATTCAGGAAAATTGTTGGCAAGCGGTTGCGCCAAGCTGGCGTTTTGATATGGAGATTGAAGAAGATCTGGTGGAAGAGGTTGCCCGTATCTACGGTTACAATAATATTCCAGATGTACCGATGCGTGCAGATCTTATTATGAAAAAACATCATGAAGCGGATCTTTCCCTGCAACGTGTTAAAACCATGCTGATTGACAGAGGTTATCAAGAAGCGATTACCTATAGCTTTGTTGATCCCAAAATTCAGGCACTGTTACATCCACGGCAGCCAGCGTTGATGTTGCCTAATCCAATTTCAGCGGATATGTCAGCAATGCGTTTATCTTTACTGACTGGTTTGCTAACAACAGTGGTATATAACCAAAACCGTCAACAAAACCGTGTGCGCTTGTTTGAAACCGGCTTACGTTTTGTTCCTGATGAAAATGCCGAACAGGGTATTCGTCAGGAGCTGATGCTAGGGGGTGTTATTGCAGGAAATCGTTTTGAAGAGCATTGGTCACTGGAAAAACAGTCCATTGATTTCTTCGATATGAAAGGCGATTTGGAAGCCGTTCTGGAGTTAACCGGAAAATTATCTAAGATTTCTTTTAGAGCAGATGTAAATCTGGCGTTGCACCCAGGCCAAAGCGCTGGGATTTATTTGGAAGATGAATACATCGGATATATTGGTGTTGTTCACCCAGAATTGGAACGAAAACTTGACTTAAATGGCCGCACAGTGGTATTCGAAGTACTCTGGAACAAGCTGGTAGGCCGCGTGGTGCCTGACGCGAAAGAGATTTCACGTTTCCCGTCAAACCGTCGTGATATTGCGATCGTGGTGCCTGAAAATGTTGCTGTAGAAGATGTTTTGGCTGAATGCAAGAAAGTTGGCGTAAATCATATAGTTGGCATAAACTTGTTTGACGTGTATTGTGGTAAAGGTGTAGCAGAGGGTCATAAGAGCCTTGCTATAAGTTTTATCTTGCAGGATACCGCGCGTACACTGGAAGAAGAAGAGATTGCTGCGACGATTAATAAATGTGTCGCGGTGCTGAAACAGCGATTCCAAGCATCCTTGAGGGACTGAACTTATGGCGCTTACTAAAGCTGAAATGTCAGAAAATCTGTTTGAGAAACTGGGAATTAGCAAGCGTGATGCTAAAGATCTGGTTGAATTATTCTTTGAAGAAGTGCGTCGTTCTTTGGAGAATGGTGAGCAGGTAAAATTGTCTGGATTTGGCAACTTTGATTTACGGGATAAAAACCAACGTCCGGGACGTAACCCTAAGACTGGTGAGGACATTCCGATTACAGCTCGCCGAGTAGTGACATTCCGTCCTGGTCAGAAGTTAAAAAGCAGGGTTGAGAAAGCCACACCTAAAGAATAATCAAAAAGGCCGCATCAATAGCGGCCTTTTTCTTAAATGATACTCCCTCATGAGCTTGATTTACCATGCAATCCACTCATTCCATCACTGAACTAGTGACTCGTCAGAAAAGGCATGATTATCGTTTTCTGGCAATTCTCACCTGTTTATTTTTATTGGTTTTTTTTCTCTCGCTTTGTGCTGGGGAAAATTGGATCTGGCCTAATAAATGGTTTTCTGAAACAGGTCAATTGTTTGTGTGGCAGTTACGTTTTCCTCGTGTATTAGCTGTCGTTGCTGTAGGTGCGAGCCTGACTGTGGCGGGTGCGGTAATGCAGGCACTGTTTGAAAATCCGTTGGCGGAACCTGGGCTATTGGGGGTCAGTAATGGTGCTGGTGTGGTAGTGGTGTTTTTGGTGCTGATGTTTCATGGCATTGCGCCATTCTGGTTATTAAGTATTGGCGCCGTGCTCGGCGCACTGACTATCACAATGATATTGCTGACCTTTTCAAGAAATCGTTATCTGAATAATGCCCGTTTGTTATTGGTAGGGGTTGCTTTTGGGGTTGTCTCTGGCGCGCTAATGACCTGGATGGTTTATTTTAGTACTAGCCTGGACTTGCGTCAGCTAATGTATTGGATGATGGGGAGTTTCAGTGGAATAGACTGGCGGCAGCAATGGTTGGTAGTTGCTTTGTTTCCTTTGATTATTTGGTTGAGCAGACAAGGAAAAGTACTTAATTTTCTTTCACTGGGAGAAACACAGGCCCAACAGTTAGGTATCTCACTTTATTATTGGCGTAATTTATTTGTCTTTGTTGTTGGGTTATTGGTTGGGTTAAGTGTTGCACTTGCTGGAACAATTAGCTTTATTGGTTTGGTTATTCCACATATTTTGCGTTTATGCGGCCTGACAGATTATAAAACGCTACTGCCTGCCTGTGTTCTATCCGGCGGTTATGGATTATTGCTGGCTGATCTGCTATCTCGTCTTAGCTTGAATAATGCAGAAGTACCGATTGGCGTTGTGACTGCAACATTGGGGGCGCCAGTATTCATTTGGTTATTATTGAGAGTCAGAGACTGGGGTTAAGAAAGTGAATAATGTGCAAGTGACCAATCAGTTGATGGCTCTCAATCAAGTATCAGTACGAAACCGATTAATGCCGCTGACAGCGTTGGTACAACAAGGTGAACAGATACATCTCATTGGTCCGAATGGTTCAGGAAAAAGTACACTATTGGCCTGTATGGCCGGTATCTTACCTCATAGTGGTGCAATCGATTTGCAACAAAAGTGTCTTAGTCAATATAGTCATTGCCAATTAGCACGTTACAGAGCATGGCTTAGCCAGCAAATTTCTTCTGTGCCAATAATGCCGGTTTTTCAATATTTGCAACTACATTTAGCTGCCCATCTTGTTAATTATGAGGGTGTGTTGTCAGAACTCTGTTCCTTTTTTAAGTTGGGAAAGCTGCTAGAGACACCTGTAGGAAATCTGTCTGGTGGTGAATGGCAAAGGGTGCGATTAACCGGGGTTTTTTTACAAGTCTGGCCATCAATCAATTTGGAAGGCAAATTATTACTTTTGGATGAGCCTACGAATAATCTTGATATCACTCAGGTAGCAGTACTTGATCTGTTGGTAAAGAAATTCTGTGAACTTGGCGGAACCGTGGTCATGAGTGGTCATGATCTCAATCATAGCTATGATAAAGCTGATCGGATATGGCTGCTTGCTAATGGATCATTGGTGGCGAATGGAAAACCGGATGAGGTAATGACAGAAAATACACTCTCCAGCGTTTTTGCCGCTGATATCAAATGTGTGCCAGAAAAAGCAGATAAATATTGGTGGGTTTCGTTACCTTAAATTACAGTTCAGTCTTATGTGCCTACCGTGAATCTGTACGTATCGTGGATTTATAGTAATTTCCACTTAATTTGCTAAATCATACCTGTGTTTACGATTCGTTCAGATATAGTCATCTAATATATCGTTATATTATGAATGAATTGGACTGTGTTTTATGGGTAGTTTTCTTCCATTTTCTCGTCCTGCGATAGGTGATGAAGAAATTCAGGCAGTAGAGAAGGTTCTTCGTTCGGGGTGGATTACAACAGGCCCGCGAAATCATCAATTGGAACAGGACTTTTGCCGCATGTTTGGCTGCAAACATGCGATTGCATTGGCCTCTGCAACGGCGGGTATGCATCTGACACTCATGGCGTTGGGAATTGGTCCTGGTGATGAAGTGATTACACCGTCTCAAACTTGGGTTTCCACAATAAATATGATCTGTTTGCTTGGCGCTGAACCAATCATGATTGATGTTGATCGTCATACTTTAATGGTCGATGCGCAGACAGTGAAAAAGGCGATGACTTCCAGAACCAAAGCGATTATTCCTGTTCATTATGCTGGTGCGCCTTGTGACTTAGATGCATTGCGTGGGATTGCTCAGGATGCGGGCATTCCATTGATTGAGGACGCGGCTCATGCATTAGGAACCCGTTATAAGAATGAATGGATTGGTGAGCATGGCACAGCGATTTTTTCTTTTCATGCCATAAAAAATGCCACTTGTGCGGAAGGGGGGTTAATTGCTACTGATAATAATGAACTTATTGAACGAATTCGTTGTCTAAAGTTTCATGGATTGGGTATTGATGCTTTTGACCGTCAGATTCAAGGCAGGAGACCACAGGCAGAAGTCATAGAACCGGGTTACAAATATAATTTATCTGATATTCATGCTGCGATTGCCGTTGTGCAATTAAGTAAATTGGAATCAATGAATATTCGCCGCCGGCAAATTGTGGCTCGTTATTCAGCGGCATTAAAAGATTTGCCTTTGCAGATGTTAAGTGTGCCCGATTATGAGCATATGCATGCACATCATCTATTTATGGTGCGGATTAATAAGGATGTTTGTGGCATTGATCGCGACACATTAATGGAACGTTTGAAAAATAAGAACATTGGCACAGGTTTGCATTTCAGAGCTGCACATACACAAAGATATTATCGGGATAGGTATCCGCAGTTGTCATTGCCTGAATCAGAATGGAATTCAGTAACACTTTGTTCATTGCCACTCTTTCCTGATATGAGTGATGACGATGTAGATCGTGTCACTAATGCTTTACAAGAAATTATTTCGGAGCACAGATAAGTGTCATTTGAACAAATTAAAAAAGTTTCTGTTGTTATTCCAATTTATAACGAAGAAGAAAGTTTGCCTCTTTTATTGGAGAGAACCTTAGCAGCCTGTAAACAATTGACTCAGGAATATGAGCTTATTCTGGTGGATGATGGTAGTAGTGATAAATCTGCGGAAATTCTGATTCAGGCTGCGGAACAATCTGAAAATCATATTATTGCTATTTTACTTAATCGTAATTATGGTCAGCATTCAGCGATTATGGCGGGGTTTAATCAGGTCAATGGCGATTTAGTTATTACGCTTGATGCTGATTTACAGAATCCGCCAGAAGAGATCCCCCGTCTTGTTAAAACGGCTGAACAAGGTTATGACGTTGTGGGTACTCGCCGGGCTAATCGGCAGGATTCTCTGTTTCGTAAAACAGCTTCAAAAATCATCAATACTATGATTACTAAAGCAACAGGCCGTTCTATGGGTGATTATGGCTGTATGCTCCGTGCCTATCGTCGCCATATTGTGGAAGCCATGTTGCAGTGCCATGAACGCAGCACCTTTATTCCTATTCTGGCAAATACTTTTGCCCGTAAAACCATTGAGATTGATGTTGCTCATGCGGAGCGTGAATTTGGTGATTCCAAATATAGCTTCATGAAGCTGATTAATCTGATGTATGACTTGCTGACCTGCCTGACAACAGCACCTTTGCGTTTGCTGAGTGTGGTAGGCAGTGTGATTGCAGTTTCTGGTTTTTTGCTGGCTGTATTATTGATGGTTTTACGTCTGATTTTCGGTGCCATATGGGCAGCGGAAGGGGTATTTACTCTGTTTGCTCTCCTTTTCATATTTATTGGCGCGCAGTTCGTCGCGATGGGCTTATTAGGTGAATACATAGGTCGTATCTATAACGATGTTCGTGCACGCCCTCGTTATTTTATTCAAAAAGTGGTCGGAGACAAAAGACCAACGACAACCAGGAAGAGTACTAAATGAAAGCAATTGTATTTGCCTATCATGATATCGGCTGTGTCGGGATCAATGCTTTAACTAAAGCGGGTTTTGATATTCAGGCGGTATTTACCCATACAGATGATCCTAATGAAAACCATTTTTTCTCTTCTGTTGCCCGTTTAAGTGCAGATTTGGCGCTGCCGGTTTTTGCGCCAGAAAACGTTAACCATCCACTGTGGATTGAACGTATCCGGGAGTTGAAACCTGATGTGATTTTCTCTTTTTATTACCGAGATATGTTGAGCGAAGATATTTTATCGCTGGCGAGCACAGGTGCATTTAATCTGCATGGTTCACTGTTGCCAAAATACCGTGGTCGTGCCCCTATTAACTGGGCGATTTTAAATGGTGAAGTGGAAACAGGTGTAACCCTGCATAAAATGGTGTTGAAACCTGATGCAGGGGATATTATTGCTCAACATAAGGTTGCTATTGCAGAGACAGATACCGCGTTGACTTTGCACGGTAAAATTCGTGAAGCAGCGGAAAAACTGTTTGATCAAATATTACCTCGGATCAAAGCAGGAACTTATCCTGCCATACCTCAAGATGAAAGACAGGCAACTTACTTTGGGCGCCGTACTGCTGCGGATGGTGAGATTGACTGGCACAAATCAGCCATGGAAATTAACAATCTTGTCAGGGCAGTCACCGAGCCATATCCTGGGGCATTTACTTTCTTGGGTGAGGGTAAGATTACTATCTGGCGCGCCTCCCCGTTGAATGAGACGCATGACAAACAGCCGGGAACAGTATTATCGGTAGATCCGTTAATTATTGCCTGTGGAAAAGGCGCGTTAGAAATTATCAATGGGCAAAGTGAATCGGGTTTGTATGTTCAGGGCCACCGTCTGGCAGTAGATATGAGCATTGTGACTGATGTACGTGTTGGCCCAAAGGCAACCACTCAAATTAGCCACCGGAAACGTGTGTTAATTCTCGGTGTGAATGGCTTTATCGGTAATCATCTAACAGAACGTCTATTACGTGATGGCAACTATGATATTTATGGCATGGATATCGGTTCTTCCGCCATTGAGCGTTTTATTGGCGATCCGCGTTTTCACTTCATTGAAGGTGATGTCAATATCCATACTGAATGGATCGAATATCACATTAAAAAGTGTGATGTCGTTTTGCCATTGGTAGCTATTGCGACTCCAATTGAATATACCCGTAATCCGCTGCGTGTATTTGAATTGGATTTTGAAGAGAATTTAAAGATTGTCCGTTATTGCGTTAAATACAATAAACGAATTATATTCCCGTCCACATCAGAAGTTTATGGAATGTGTGATGATAAAGAATTTGATGAAGATGATTCTCGTCTGATTGTTGGCCCGATTAATAAACAGCGCTGGATCTATTCTGTCTCCAAACAATTATTAGATCGAGTTATCTGGGCATATGGTGAGAAAGAGGGGCTCAAATTCACGCTATTTCGTCCATTTAACTGGATGGGGCCACGTTTGGATAATTTGAACTCTGCACGTATTGGCAGTTCCAGAGCGATCACACAATTAATATTGAACTTAGTTGAGGGCTCACCGATCAAACTGGTAGATGGTGGTGAACAGAAACGCTGCTTTACCGATATTAATGATGGTATTGAGGCGCTGTTTCGTATTA
Source organism: Photorhabdus sp. CRCIA-P01 (assembly GCF_003545805.1). Lineage (GTDB taxonomy): Bacteria > Pseudomonadota > Gammaproteobacteria > Enterobacterales > Enterobacteriaceae > Photorhabdus > Photorhabdus antumapuensis. Next base: position 45,149 of record NZ_NMQR01000014.1, read on the forward strand.
TTGAAAACCGAGATGGGTTATGTGACGGTCAAATTATCAATATTGGCAATCCAACTAATGAAGCCAGTATTCGTCAATTGGCGGAAATATTACTTGATAGCTTTGAAAACCATGAATTGAGAGATAATTTTCCTCCGTTTGCTGGATTTAAAAAAATTGAAAGTGGCAGTTACTACGGTAAAGGTTATCAGGATGTTGAACACCGTAAGCCAAGTATTAAAAATGCGGAGCGGTTGCTAGGTTGGAAACCAACCATTGACATGAAACAGACGATAAATGAAACACTGGATTTCTTCTTGCGTGGTGCAGTGGAAGAATTAGGGAAAAATTAATGAAACAAATTGGCTTGAGAGTTGATGTGGATACCTATCGAGGAACCGTTGAAGGGGTACCACAATTGCTCAAAATTTTGGCAAAACATCAGATTCAGGCCAGTTTTTTCTTTAGTGTTGGGCCGGATAATATGGGGCGCCATTTGTGGCGTCTTTTGCGGCCAAAATTCTTATGGAAAATGTTGAGGTCAAATGCAGCGTCTCTGTATGGTCTTGATATTTTACTGGCGGGGACTGCATGGCCGGGTAAGAAGATTGCTAAAGACTTAGGCTACTTGATGAAGCAAACTTTGGATGCAGGCCATGAAGTGGGTCTGCATGCTTGGGATCATCAGCGTTGGCAGGCGAAAGTTGGCCGTTGGTCTGAAGCTCAGTTAACAGAGCAGGTTAAACTGGGAGTGGATGCATTGGTACAGGCAATTGGCCAACGAGTAACTTGTTCTGCTGTTGCTGGTTGGCGGGCGGATGAACGCGTACTCGCGGTAAAGCAACAGTTTGGTTTTGATTACAACAGCGATTGTCGGGGAATTCATCCATTCAGGCCCATTTTGCCTGATGGTACTCTTGGTACCGTGCAAATTCCGGTGACATTGCCAACTTATGACGAAGTGATAGGAATTCAGGTTAAAGATGAAGATTTTAACCAGTTTATTCTTAATGAGATAAAAAACAGCCATGGAGTTCCGGTATATACCATCCATACGGAAGTAGAAGGGATGTCCAAGTCCACAGAATTTGCAAAGCTGTTGGAGATGGTTCATCGGGAAAACATACAATTTTGTGCATTGAGTCATCTGCTGCCTGAAAATATACAACAACTTCCTGTCGGGAGAATTGTTCGTTCCGAATTTTCCGGCAGAGAAGGATGGTTAGGATGCCAACAAGAGGTTTAACTTATATATGTTAAATAATCGGGCGTGTAAAGTGGGGGCCTTTTTGATGGCTCTTTTTTTTGTCCTTACCTATTTATTACCCCTTAATGGCCGTCTGCTATGGCAGCCTGATGAAACCCGTTATGCAGAAATCAGTCGTGAAATGCTGCAACGAGGAGATTGGATTGTTCCGTATTTGCTGGATATTCGTTATTTTGAAAAGCCTGTAGCGGGTTATTGGATTAATAATATTAGCCAATGGATTTTTGGCGATAATAATTTTGCTGTCCGTTTTGGATCGGTTTTTTGTATTTTTATCAGCGCAATTTTATTATATCGACTTGCTATGATGATGTGGCATAACCGGCATATTGCTTTTGCTACTAGCCTTATCTACATCTCAATGTTTCTGGTATTTGCCATTGGCACTTATAGCGTACTCGATCCGATGTTTTCTTTGTGGGTAACGGCTGCCATGATGTGTAGCTTCTGGGCGCTAAAAACAGACTGTACCAGACGGCGGATAATGGCATATTTGGTGCTTGGTTTGTGCTGCGGTATGGGTTTTATGACTAAAGGGTTTCTGGCATTGGCTGTTCCGGTCATTGTGATGTTGCCCATTGTCATTTATCAGAAACGGGTCCTGCAAATAGTCTACTTTGGCCCACTTGCTATTATTTCGGCGATAGCAATCAGTTTACCGTGGGTGATTGCAATTGCGCTACGTGAGCCTGACTATTGGCACTATTTCTTCTGGGTTGAACATATTAAGCGTTTTTCTTCCGATGATGCACAGCATATTGCACCATTCTGGTATTACATACCCATTCTTATTTTTGGTGTGATCCCGTGGTTAGGATTATTACCCGGGGCGGTGATTAAAAGTTGGAAAGAAAGAAAATCCAATCCTGAAATGTTTTTTCTACTTTGCTGGTTTGTCGTGCCATTGTTATTTTTCAGTATTGCGAAGGGAAAATTACCAACTTATATCCTGCCCTGTATGGCGCCATTAGCAATGATGATGGCTAAATTTGGTGTCGATTGCGTCAAAAATGGCAAGGTGAAGTTACTTAAGATCAATGGAATGGTTAACGTATTTATTGGTTTGTTGGCGGTAATGGTTCTGTTTGCTATGGAAGCAGTGACAAAACACTCTTTATATCAGCCATCAGAATGGTCTAAATGGGTTTTAGCGATTGTTGCTTTTGGTATTTGGGGAATTATCGGTTATCTGTGTTTTGCGTTGAATGGGAAATACTGGTTATGGGCAGCGTTTTGTTCCGTTGTTGTCAGTTTAGTGATAGGAAATACTTTGCCTGAAAATACCGTTAATTCCAAATTACCTCAGAATTTTATTAAGTTACACCATCAGGAACTTGCAGACAGTCGCTATATCTTATCGGAAAGTGTTGGTCTTGCGACCAGTGTCGCTTGGGAGATGAAGCGTAGTGATATTTATATGTTTGAACGTTGGGGAGAGCTGGAATATGGGTTGAATTATCCAGATAGCCGATATCGATATATCAGCTATAAAGATTTTCCGCAATGGTTAGAGAAAGCGCGTAAAGAAGGGCGGGTGTCAGTACTCTTTCATTTATATAAAAATGAGAAATTACCTGATTTGCCAAAAGCAGATCAAATTAGTCGCAATTATCGCTTTGCTATTTTGGTTTATGAGAAGCGACCATGATAAGTTTCGCTTTATTGTTGCTGGTTAGCTTGCTGACATGTGCTGGTCAGTTATGTCAGAAACAGGCTGTGATGTGTTGGCGGAGTGATATTTATCAGCGAGCATCTGCGCTGAAATGGTTGATAGGAGCTGTGATTCTATTGGCTGTTGGCATGTTATTTTGGCTGCGTTTATTGCAGATATTGCCGTTAGGAATTGCTTATCCAATGTTGAGTATAAATTTTATCATGGTCACTTTGGCGGGGAAATTTTTCTATCAGGAAAAAGCGGGCAGAAAACATTGGAGTGGAGTTGTGTTTATCATGTTGGGAATTTTGCTGATGAGTTTGAATGGATGAAAGGTTATATTTGGGGATTAGTTAGCGTATTACTGGTGACAATAGCCCAGTTATTACTGAAATGGGGTGTTGTCAATTTGCCAGTGTTGAATCTTGGTTTGCATTGGTTTGATATTGAGTGGCTATGGAGTCATCGCCATTCTCTGGTGACGGTAATGGCGGGTCTGGCTGGATATCTATTATCTATGCTGTGCTGGTTATTTACGCTAAAATATTTACCATTAAATAAAGCCTATCCGTTAATAAGCTTAAGTTATGTCTTTGTCTATTTAATGGCGGCTTTATTGCCTTGGTTTGATGAAACCATCACATTATTGAAAAGCACAGGTGTGATTTTTATTTTGTGGGGTGTCTGGTTGATTAGCCGTCCAGAATGAAGAATAAAATAACTATTTGGCTATTTTACTTAAAGTACGGCCTTGTTTTTTTATTGAGTGCCGGATAGAGTTAGCTTATTTTTCTGATCTTATGAGGAGGGGGATAATGATAATAAGAACAAAAGAGTTGCTCCTGTTGCTCAGTCTGTTACTTATTGGCTGTTCCAGTCATTTCCCTAGGACTCCGGCTCCGGCGTTAAAAACGGTGCTTTCTGATCCAATCATGGTGATTTTTCAGCTTAAGGAGCAGCTTAATCAATGGCGTGGTACACCATATCATTATGGTGGGATGGATCGTCGGGGGGTAGATTGTTCTGGTTTTGTTTACCGTACTTTCAGTGACCGGTTTGATATTCAGTTACCCCGTACTACCGGCGGGCAAATAAAATTAGGGACCCGCATTGATAAAAGCGATTTAATGCCGGGTGATTTGGTCTTTTTCAGAACAGGTAGTGGTGAGCATGGGTTACATGTTGGCATTTATGATGCCAATAACCAGTTTATTCATGCGTCAACCCATAAAGGTGTTACTCGTTCATCTATGAATAATGTTTACTGGAAAAAAGCTTTTTGGCAAGCTCGTAGAATTTAAATACATTTTTATCAATGATCTGTAGAAATTGTTGTTAATTGGGATAGCAGTTATATTTAATTGTTAGTAATTATGGCAGTAAATAAATTATCCATACTGCATTTAACTTGGTCAGAGAATACCTGATTTTGATTTAAGCTATATTAGCTAAAAAATCTTAAAAATAAATAACCAGTTATTTAGATATAGGAGTCTGGTTAAAATATCTATAATGGTATTATTTGGTTTTTATTTTCATTGTGGCACTATTTTAACTTGTAATAATACTCGTCTTTTTTATGAATTGTTGGATTAAAATATTTATTGTCTTATAGTGATATCTTTAAATTTAGTAATATATTCTTGCATATTTTCAATAAGTTTTATATTTAAAAAATAAAATGCCATCAATGCCAAGTGCAATAAAAAACTCAAACATTATTTATTAATCCAACTTGTTTTTATGAGTTATATTTTTGTTTGCTTGATTAAACTGATAAGTGTATTTTTTAAGGTGAAATATAAATAACTGTTCTGTGAAACACAATTATTTAAAACAGTTTTTCATTTGCGCGCCATAAATATTATTTATTAACCGGGGGGCTTTTTATCTACCAGAAATAAATTATATTTTGGTGAAGAGAACAGACCTAATAACTTAAATCATTGTAAGAGGAAAACTGATGACAGATAAACAATCTTATTCACCTGAAATAAAATATTCTTCGTGGGCGCCTAATGATGTTCCGCTATTTATCATACTTGGACAATCAAATAGTTATGGTCATGGAACACAATTACCACAAGATGAAGAAATTACCCAAGGTTTAAAAAACGTATTCACATTATCTCTGCCAGAAGTTTACAGCGTTGACTTTCCTGCAATTAACTGGACAGGGCTGACTAGTTTTGGGAATGCTAATATTGGCGCTCCTGTCGGTTTATCTCTTGGCAATCAGGATCACGCAGTCAATGCCGCCAATCGTTTCGCCAAGTTCTGGCAAGACCATATTGACGAAGGTAATGCGCTTAATTTACCTGAACTTTATGTCATTTTGATGGGTTGGGGCGGTCAGGGTATGTATCTGGGTTATCCACCGTATAACCGTTGGGCTCCTGAACGAGATCCCTGCGATGTGGAATCGCTCTATCCCCGCGCGGTCAGAACTTTGCGCATGGCAGTCGAATCGTTGCGTAAACTAGGCAAAAATCCTCGCATTTTGGCTGTCCATTGGAACCAATGGGAAGCAGAAACCGAAAGTTTATTCGCAGCACAGGCATCAGAGTGGAATTTTACCCGCATCATTACAGGTATCAGTGATGCTTTGGGTTCTCGCAGTATACCGTGGAGGCTGTATTATCCACTTTCGGTTGCGTTTGATCCCATTAACACCAGTTATGTGCTTGAGGCAATCAAGAATGTCATCGCTGATGATCCCCAATACCGAACATTGATTGATGCACGGAATTCGCCCGACTATACCGGAAAGGCGACTGAGTTTGGTGTTTTTCTGCCTGATAGTATTCATTATGATGGTAAAACCCAGACATGGTTTGCCCAACAGGAATGGGAATTGATTTTATCTGGTTATAAAGGGGTTGAACTATCATAGGATTAATCATCTAGGAGATATCAAGATGGCGGCTGAGGCTGTCATCTGTTATCAGGCAGAAAATAATACATTCTTAGGTGCTCATGTGTGCCTTTTTGGCATACATATTGATAAACGCCTATTTTGTATGCCATAATGGCACCATGTTTATATAGACTAAAAGTGTAGGTGAAATCATGGCTACTAATACAGAACGCAAAGAGACCCGTTTAGTTGCAAGAGCCTCCTCAGAGATTCAAGAGATCATACAAAGGGCGGCTGATTACTCCGGCGCAACACTTTCACAGTTTCTTATTGAATCAGCAATGGAGAAAGCGCGTAACGTAATTGAACGGACTGAAACCTTACATCTTTCGATGGAGGGGGCTGATGCTTTGTTGGCAGCTTTGGAAAATCCGCCAAAAGCAAACTCTAAACTACTTAAAGCCGCTGAGTACTATAAGGATAGGGTGAATGTCCGTAATCATTGAAGAAATCACTCAGCAGCATGGTCGTAGGGCGTTTGATTGCGGCGTCAGTGAATTAAATCAGTTTTTACAACAGCAAGCTCGGCAGAAAACCGTAAAGCATATTTCAAAAACTTATGTGGCCTGCCGAGATTCCGTGCCCATGACTATTATCGGATATCACACACTTACCGGATATTCAGTGACAACTCCGCTTGCCCACAGGGATTACAAAAAATATCCTCATCCACTTAGTGCGGTAAAATTGGCCCGACTTGCTGTGGATTGTTCATACAAGAGGCAAAGGATAGGTGAACAGCTATTGATTGATGCCATTTATCGGACAGTGTTGGTCGCACAGCAAGTTTCAGCGATTGGGCTGTTTGTTGATCCTATGACTTCAGAGGTCATTCCGTTTTATCAGCAATATGGATTTTTGCCAGCCGATCCTAACGATAATTCACGCCTTGAAATGTGGCTACCCATCAAAACTTGCATAGAAGTCAGGAGCACCCTAATATGAGTACTCGATTGAAAAATAATAAATTCCTATCAAATACAGAAATTGAAGAGTTTTATTTTTGGTCTGAGTTTAATACTCATTAACAGTGCTTTTATTTCATGCTGAATCAATCTGAAAGAGTGGCACTGGTAATATTAAAACTCGTATTTATTTCATAGAGGCAACTTGAAAGATAACGGGTATATTTATATTTCTCAAGCTATACCAATATTCAAAGCAAATCAGAATTGCCGCCTATAATATTAGCGGCAATCTTTGGAGAGTTATTAAAATGTTATTGCCAACTGACAGTAATTTCTCCGGTTTGACCTGCTATTGGCATAACGTTACCGTTTCCAACCTTTAAGGCGAAAAGGAACTGTTGTGCCGGACTTCTATTATTGAATGCGGCTGTCGACATTCTTCGCGTGCGTGATATATCTATGCAACTGCTGGTATCTCCCTGACAAAGATAAACCGATAAATTCTGAGGCCATCCAACAACGTTCCAAGTCCAAGATACATTGGTAATCTTTCCTGTTGCAGGAGGAGAACCGACAATAGGAACGTTAGCAGTTTCTAAGAAATTTTTGGAATACAGTGTGGGCAGAACAACTGAAGAGTGATAGCTTCCACTTGCCGCAGGTACTGTTTGTGAAAATATGGCTAACAATAGTGCACTACCAATTCCTAAGATTTTTTTTAATTTCATAGCCATTACCCCAATATCTGATAATTTTCTATTGCGAGAGCTTAGATATACATTTTGATCTCGCACCCTTTATCTCCGAATTCTTATAAAAGCCTGTACGCAATGCCAAAGTAGGCAGGAACAATTTGGGTGGATTATCTTCCAGATGCAATAGGCAATTTGAATTTATGTTAAGTAAATCTGATATATTTTTACTGTTCGATGCTTTTGTCTGTTACTTAGACCGTAGTCTTTTACAAGGGGATCTTCCCATGATATAAAGCTTGCTAAACGATCAAATGGAAGCCGTGACACGTTTAATGGATGTCAAAAACGATGAATAAATCAGACATGACAATCACAACTTCCCCATGTCAGGAAGCCCTGATTTACATGGAAAATATTTGTCGATCTTATCGTATGGGGGAAAAATATTACCCAGTACTTGATAAAATATCATTCACCATTATGCGAGGACAAAGCTGCGCTATTGTCGGCGCTTCCGGTTCAGGTAAAAGTACTCTACTCAATATTCTTGGTTTACTGGATCAACCCACTTCTGGATATTTTCAGTTTAGTGGCGTTAATATAACAAATGTTACTCCTAATGAGCGGGCGAGAATAAGAAATCAGGAAATTGGTTTCGTGTTTCAGAGTTTCAATTTACTTCCCAAAATGCAGGCGTTGGATAATGTGGCGCTGCCATTGTTATATCGTGGATATTCTCGTTCTCTAGCTCGGCAGGAGGCGAAATACCAGCTTGAGTTGGTTGGTCTGGCTGGTCGTATTTACCATCGTCCCGCTGATCTCTCCGGGGGACAGCGGCAACGTGTTGCTATTGCCAGGGCTTTGGTCGGTAAGCCTTCTCTGATTCTGGCGGATGAACCGACAGGCAATCTCGATAGTGCTACAGCAAGTGATATTATGGCACTGCTGCTGTCATTGAACCGTGAGCAAGGTGTTACGCTCGTCATGGTTACACATGATGAAGTAATAGCCAAAAATATGCAGCGCTGTCTCTATGTTAATGACGGGCGGCTTTCCGAAACCGATCTGTGGCTGGATAGCCTCAATGCTTAAGGTGAATTCTAGCCGCTACGGTTTTTCCTTCGCGCAAGCCCTGCGTGAATCACTGGGTAGTCTGCGTCTGCTAGGAAGGCGCTCCTTGCTTGCTTTGCTTGGTATTGCAGTCGGATGTGCTTCCGTCATTGCACTTTTAAACATCGGTCATAATGCTGTTAATGAAGCTATCAGCACTTTTAAAAGTATGGGCAGCAATATTTTGGTTGCTCATTTTAGTTTTATTCCAGGTGCCGTTGTCAAACCCGCGCCATCTACACTGGATACTCAGGCATTGACTCGTACAATACCGACTATCACCCATGCTGCGCCCATCACGTTACACTCAACCCGTATACGCTTCCAAGGGCAAGGGATAAATACGAATATTACCGGTACATCCTCTGATCTGGCTGCGGTGCTGGATTTACAGATTGAGCAGGGACGTTTTCTATCGGACTATGATCGTCAAACGACCTATGCCGTGCTCGGAGCGGATATTGCCAAACAATTAAAAGTAGCCAATCAACCTATTCGAATAGGTAGTCAATTGCAAATTGGGGAATATCTGTTTGAAGTTATAGGAATTCTCGCTGTTCAGGGACCGAACCCTTTACTCCCCGGCTCGATTGATAATTCGGTCATACTGCCTATTGAAGCAATGCGGCGGTTGCGGCCTGCGCCAGAAATTGGAAGCGTCGTTACCAGAGCACGTGACACAACAACGCTAAACAGTGACGCGGTGTCGTTACGTGACTACCTTGTCTCATTATCAAAAGGTCGTCAGGTCGAAGTTGAGATCCCGAAACAATTGCTTGATGGATTGACGCGTCAAGCAAAAACATTTTCCTATTTGCTCGCGGGCTTAGGGGGAATTTCGTTGCTGGTGGGAGGTGTGGGCGTGATGAATGTCATGCTGATGAATGTTTCGGAACGCAGGCGTGAAATTGGTGTTCGTATGGCTTTGGGAGCTCGGCCTGTTGATATTGGTATGCTGTTTATGTTGGAGGCTGCCATTCTGGCAATTGCCGGTGCAATGGTTGGTTCATTGTTGGGGGTAGCGGCGGGATACCTATTTGTAAAATTTTCGGGCTGGGTATTTACGTTATCCCTATTCTCTTTGCCTCTGGGTATCGCTAGTTCATTAGTGATTGGTCTGTTTTTCGGTATCAATCCGGCATTAGCGGCTGCCAAATTACAACCTGTAGAGGCACTGCGTGATGATTAGCCAAGTTTTTCAACGTGCTATTGGCATCATCATTGCCCTGATAATAGCTGCATCTGTCAAACAAGCGTTAGCGGAGCAGTTGAATCCATCACAGGCAACCATGTCTGCAACGGATACAATTTCGCTTAATCAGCAAACTATTGGTCTGACACTCAGTGATGCAATCTATTTAGGGTTACGAAACAATCGTTCGATTCGCAGTGCTTATCTGGATCGGATTGCGCAGAAATTCGATTTACGCGTTGCTGAAGATCGTTTTACGCCAAAATTGTTGATTAATAGCCGTTATGTCACTGCCCGTAATCAAAGCGATCGCTATCGCCAGAGCGAGATTACACCCACATCTACGTTGCTTGGAGAATACGGTACTCGATTCAGTTTGTCTTGGACCAATCGGACGACATGGGCAGACAACGCAGGTCGTAGCCGTAATGATGGTGTTTCATTCTCAGTTATTCAGCCCCTGTTGCGTGGTGCTGGCAAAGATGTGGCTACAGCACCTGTGCGTCTTGCTCAATTGATGGAGCAGACAAATCGTTTGAACCTAAAAGCGACGGTATCCCAGACTATCAAGCAAGTTATTATGGCTTATCGTGAATTGTTGCGAGCTCAAGAACAATTACAAATCGCACGTGATGCTCTTGAACGTTCGCGTCAACTGCTGGAGGTTAACAAAGCTATGATTTCCGCAGGTAGAATGGCCGCTTTTGAGATTGTCCAGACGGAGGCTGATGTTGCAATGCAGGAGTTGGCTGCGGAGGAAGCTGCTAATCAATTGGATAGGAGTCGTTTAGAATTGCTGCGATTGCTCGCTTTAGACTTACAAACTCAGATAAAGGCTACTGACAGATTGGAAGCTAAACGCGTAGATATTAACCTGCTCCAGGCGCAACATTTGGCACAAGAGCAACAGCCATCGTATCTCACTCAATTGATTACGGCGGAGCAGGCTGCAATTAACCTGACAGTTGCCCGTAACGAACGTTTATGGGATGTCTCTTTAGTTGGTGGTGCCAGTCAGGTACGTGATCGAACAGGGTCAAACCATTCTCGTAATTGGGAAAATTACGCCGGTGTTCAGGTAGAGATACCCATTGGCGATTTGAGTCGGCGTCAGGCGGAAGTGCGGGCGCGGGTTGATGTTCAGAACCAGGACATTCGTCTTGATGAGGCAAAACAGTCACTGGAACGTGATGTGGGTAATGCGGTACGCGATATTGGTACGCGTTGGCGTCAATATGAGATCGCACAGCGTGCCAGGGATCTATCCCTGCGCAAGCTGGAGATTGAACGTGAAAAATTGACGGTGGGCCGCTCCAGTAACTTTCAAGTCTTGAGTTTTGAAACTGATTTGCGTAATGCGGAGAATGTTCGTCTCAATGCGTTGATCACCTACTTAAATGCACAAGCGGAGTTGGACGAAACATTGGGTACTACATTAGGGAGTTGGGACATTGCACTTAACGACTAAGATCAGGGGAGTTGCCCGTTTCAGGTATAAGACTGGTTGGCTCGTGACACTTGCTGTTGTATTAGTCATTGGGGTTACCATTGCTTATGTTTTCCTCTCTTCTTCAACTGATACATCATCACCGCAACGGTGGGTGCATGTTGAACCTCAACGACTGGAAAATCGTCTTGGGTTAGTTGGCCGTATTCAGGCTGCAACCAGTTTGACGATTGCCGCGCCATTTGATGGTGTTATTGCTGAGGTGATGGTAACCGAAGGCCAGCGCGTTAAGCGTGGGCAACCCCTGTTGAGCCTTGATACGACACAGTTGGACATTCAGTTGCGGCAGGCGCTCACGGAACTGTTGAAAGCCCAAAAAGCCGTACAAGATTTGGTGGGATGGGAGAACAGTCAGGATGTCGCTAGGGTACGTAGAGCTTTAACCAATGCTCAGTTAAGTTTGAGCGATACCGAACGTAAGCTAATCGATACCCGGGCTTTGTTCGAGCGTGGCATTGTTCCCCGTATGGAGATTGATACACTGGAGCAACAGGTCAGAGTTCAACAGCTCGATCTTGCCGCCGCTAAGGCGGAACTGAGTGTTGTCCTCGAGAAAGGCACCGGGGAGAATCGCCAGATTGCTGATATGGAATTAGCTAATGCCCAATCGCGTTATCAGGCGCTTGAGACCCAGCAAGCCCAACGTGAATTGGTTTCTCCTTTTGATGGCATTGTTATTCGCCCACAGGTATCGGAATCAGATAAGGAGTTATTTATTCAAAAGGGGACTCGTGTCACTCAGGGAACACCTCTGTTAGGGGTAATCAATTTGGAACAAATCCAGGCGGTAGCGCGTATTGAAGAGGCTGACCTTTATCAAGTGTATGAAGGAATGCCGGTTGAGATCACCGGTGATGGTTTTGCCGGGCTATCTCTACGGGGGCAAATTAAGACAATTGGTGTACAGGGGAGTTCAAAGGAGATGCAGGGAGCGGGTGTAACCTATGATCTATTAGTGGCGATTGATCCTCTTATTCCCGAACAGCGGCAGCGTATCCGGCTGAGTATGAGTGCGAAATTGGCTATTGTCACGTATCGCAATGAGCGTGGATTGGCCGTGCCAGCCGAGGCATTACATACCGGCCCTGATGGACGAATTTTCATCACCTATCGCCGTGAATTAAACGCACAAACACAGCAGATTATGGTGACACCGGGGCATGCCGTTCCTCAAGGTGTGGAGGTGATCGGGTTAGAGGCTGGCTATGTTGAAGTTCCTGCGCGGAAGTAACTGACTCAACCTCATTGATCTTTTGCGACACCCTCGCATTGAGCAAGAGTTCACGGTAGTTTTTTCTAATTTTGGTGCAATATCTCACCGTGAAAATTCGTATATTGGCAGTGCATTTGCCACAATATTTAAATTTTTCGAGTCTGCAATGACATTCGAAAATCGTGCTAAATCAGATGACACATGTTCAATATCATCTACTGCAACCAATTTGTTGTTATATATGAAGCGGAAATTTCCTTTATTTTGATCAATCTGTAATGTCATTATTTCGCCGACAATTGCGTGCTCCTGTATGGCATTTTTGTTCGTTAGATCTTCACGGTAACCAGAGATGATGGAAATCCCAATCGGCCACGGGCGATTGTTATGTAACAGATTGATTGCACGCAATACAGGCTGTCTGGAGACCATATCGCGGGGATAAACTCTATGTTGTTCAAGCAATTGCTGTTCAGACAATATTGAATTTAAAATCTCTGTAAGACGTTGCTGTAAATCGATATGGATCTCCATTGGGACAATCATGGTGAAAAAGGCGGACCATTTTGAAGAATGAACAGCATCTCCCGCTTGCGCCCATCCGACTTGAAATTGAGTATCATTTGATGTGTGAGCCAAATAGATAAACCAAGCGCATATAATGTGTTGAACGAGCTCAGTTGAAATAAGGGAGTTCTGATTGAGTACTGTTTTCCATTCAGACACATGCCAATTCGGTACTTTATCTATCGTTGCCCGTAATCTAAAAGGCAGCATTGGTGTTGAAAAACGCGCTAGTCTTTTTTGCCAAAATAGCTCTTGTTCGGTAAGTCGTTCATGTATATCTGTTAGCGTCTTAATATCTGATCTTTCAATTGTGGGGAGTGGATCACCAATTTCAAGTTTGCATTGATTGGCTAAGATGAGTGCATTTATTGGTTTGCCCCGGCTATCAACAAACGAAATACGTATATCTTCACTACTTGTGGCCATTAGCCAATGGTCCTCGTCAATACCCAACAATGTACCTGGTTTATGATCGGAACGTGTATACATCACCTGTAGTGTACCTATCGATACCAGGCGATCTCTCAGCAGAACTTTAGGTAATGTTAGTGGATTAGGATAGTAAGCTCCGAAAGTTAAAGATCTGACCAAAGATGACAATTCCTGAGCTTTTTTATTCCACAATAGACAACCAGCAGCGTCTGGTCGGCGACGTCTCGAGAAAAAAATGCGGTTAGCAGGATCTTGCTGGCGGCGGGGTATGTCACCGTTCTCTAGGTTGTTTAATAGTTCGGTAAATCCTTCGGCAGCCGCCTGATAACATTTAAGATTCAATGAAAGTGCGGTGTCGGTATTTTTAATATCAACATGACGCCGCACAACAATATCGCCACTATCGACCATGGATCCGATTAAATGCCAGGTAATAGCATACTGAGACTCACCGGTAAGGATCGCCCAAGAAGTGGCATGAGTGCCGGCATAGCGTGGCAGAGGTGCGTCGTGGTAGTTGAAAGCACCTCGAGAGAACTGATTGATTAATAGAGCAGGGAGAATAACGGGATTGACTATGGAAAAAAGCCAGCATATTGACTGAGTTTTGGAGAGTGTCAGGAGATCTTCTAGTGCTTCAACACAGTGTATATTTTGAGAAGTTGCCCATTCAGAAAACAGAGATTCCGTGGGAAAAATAGCCACGATTATGTATCCGGCCGCTTGAAGTTGTTGGGTACAACGTATCGCAAGTGTTGTACCACCGATGACGACACAAGACCGATCTTCTCCAGTGGAGAGGTTTACAACTTTGCACTTTTCAATTTTTAATCTGTTATCGGTGCTATTTTTTTTCTCTTGCGTTGAAGAGGTGAATTCGCCGGGCATGTTATCCCCTTTATCATTATTGAGTGAAGGGATTTGTTTGAGAGTAAGTAAAGTTCATAGGCTTAGTTGCCTTGAACTGCATTTAAACACAAACAAACCCCGATATTGCTCACTGACCTTTGATTCCTTTGTCAGGGAAGCCATAGTTGCCTGAATTCCAGACGATCAACAAAGCTAGCACTAACAGAACAAGTAAGGTCCAAGGGAACGAACTGGCGCCAAGTGTTTCAAGTAATATCCCGCCAATAATGCCCCCGGCTGCAATAGCTAAATTCCATAAGGTAACAAGAATCGACTGAGCAACGTCCGCACCTTCTCCGGCAGATTCAGCCAATGCAGTTTGAAGTAGGGCGGCGGCACCGCCGAAGGTTAACCCCCATAAGATCACGGCAAGAAAAACAAAGACAGGAAGAGTACCGATAACACCCAGTATGAGAGAAGCGAAGGTAAATAGGGCAAGACTTATCAGCACCAACGAACGTAACATTTTGTCAATTAACAGCCCTGTCATCCATATTCCAAGCAACGACGCCATACCAAAGGCTAACAACACAAGATCAATCCTGGTAGCAAGTCCCGCCTGTGTCACAAAAGGCAATACATAGGTATAAAGAATACTGTGAGCCAGTACCCAACAAACAAGAACGCTTAATACCGGCCGTACTCCTGGAATAATGATAACTTTTTTGATCGGTATACGTTTTTCGGCGGTACGTCCTGGGTAGTCAGGGACTTTCAACATGACCCATGCGATGACGACTAATGTTAGAATAGACATCAAACCAAAAGTTGTACGCCAGCCAACAATTCCACCAATGAATGTTCCTAATGGCACGCCAAGGGAGAGTGCCAGTGGTGCCCCGACACCGGCTACAGCCAACGCACGTCCTTTTAAATGATCAGGTACCATCCGTCGGGCATAGCCGACCAACATTCCCCAGATTAAGCCGCCGGCCATACCTGAAAGAAGTCTGGCCGCAAGTGCCACTATGTAGTTAGATGTTAACGCGGTGAGCGTATTAAAGATTAACAAACCAGTAAGTGCCATCAAGAGTAATCGGCGACGGTGCCAACCTTGTGTTGCTGTCGTCAGTGGAATCGCTGCGACAAGTGAGCCAATTGCGTAGAGTGTAACGAATTGACCAGCCAATGCTTCAGAAACGGCCAAACTGTGACTTATTTGGGATAGAATGCCTGCCGGGAATGTCTCTGTGAGAAGCGCAAGGAATCCCGTCATTGCTAACGCGAGTAGAGCAACGAGAGGAAAGTGGGTACTGCCCGCATGAGTGGCAGTTTTTTCGTTAATCATGGAACCCCCTTAAATAATTTTCATTGTGTTGTTTGCAGAAGCAATCAACTCAAGAATCGAGCTAATTCGTTAACACCTGACTCCTTAAGTACCTCGAAATGATCAACGTTAAGATTGATGTTTTCTGGGGGATGTTTTAGGTATGGTGTTGCTTCTTCGATAAAAGAAACGGCATCATCACGTGCATTAAACACCGTAATTGGTGCCTTGATTATTCGTTCTTGCAGTTCTGCCGCTGAATATTTTTGTCCGTAGGTTTGAATAACTATCCTGGCAATTCGAACAATTAACGTAGGGTCCAGGTTTGGGTAGTGCTTATGAACAAAAGAGACAAAGCTTTGCTCATCGATAACGTTAGCCAGGCATTCACTCAAAGCTGAGCTGTGAGAAGTGCCCGCGAATACAGAGAATAATAGTGATACCAACTCACTGTTCTGATAAGTAGACCCGTTTTCTGTTCCCGTGGAATTAACGTGATATTTTATCTTCGAGAGCCCTGGCGCGATGAGAACAACCTTTTCGACACGTTCTCCGGCTCGTTCTAATTGGTAAGCTGCTTCGAAAGCCAATACAGAGCCAAAAGAATATCCCCATAGCGTGTATGGGCCGGTAGGTTGTAATTTTTTGATTTCTGTTATGTCTTGAATCACCATTTCGGCTATGGTGGAGTATGGAACCTCTCCTTCATTAATTCCGTAAGCCTGGATGCCATAAAATGATCGATCAGTGCGGATCTGTGTAGCTAGCAAGTGTAAATTCATTGGGTATCCACCCAATCCTGGCCAGCAAAAGACAGGTAATCCAGCGTCTTTTGCCTGTAAGCAGGCCAATCGTGAAGGTAATCTGGTTACTTCACCTTCAACGATTTTTGCCAATTGTTTAACCGTTGCGGCCTCAAATAGAGTATGGAGAGGTAGCGATAACGCAAATTCTTCATTTAAACGTTGTATCAGATGGACGGCTATCAGAGAATTTCCGCCTAAAGCAAAGAAGTCATCTTCGGTAGATATGCTTTCTCGCGTTAGTACTTCTTCCCATATCTTTACGATCCGTGTTTCTGTCGAGGTGCTTGGGAGTACCTGTGGACTGTGTGGTACTGTGCTGACCAGTGCTTGCAATGTGTCGAAATCGATTTTTCCACTGGAAGTGAGAGGCATGGTATCCAGGAACAAAAATCTGTCAGGTAACATATAGTCCGGTAATGTTTTGCTAAGTTCACTCCGCAGAATTGAAGTGATGTCATACTTTGCTTGCTGGCGTATTGTTTCATCTGCTAATTCAATACAGGCGGTTAATTGTGTCGAACGGTGTTGGGGGTCTTTTTCTGCCAAAATTGCAGCGTGTTTCACTTGATCGATAACCTCTATTGCATTTTTTATTTCTTCTAATTCGACCCGCATCCCTCTCACTTTAATTTGATTATCTTTCCGGCCAGCAAAGTGGGCATTCCCATCTTTATCCCAATAGGCCAGGTCTCCGGTTCTATAAAGCCGAATTTTTTGCGTATTGGGTGGTATCGCAATTTCAAGAAAGTGCTTTTCCGTGAGATCCTGACGATTCAGATATCCTCTTGCGACTTGAGTGCCTGCAATATAAATCTCTCCAATTTCATATTCCGAGGCGGGCTGATAGTGATGATCGAGAATAAAAAATTCCGTATTGGATACCGGCTTACCAATAGGGACGGAATTAACTTCGTCAGATATTGGGTAGTGATTAACAAAGAAAACGGAAGCATTAATTGTACATTCCGCCGGGCCATACATATTAATCAGTAGACAGTTTGGTAGTGCATGGATACATTGAGTGGCGAGTTTTCTTGATAGGCTCTCTGCTCCGATGAATATTTGCCGAAGGGAGTGGCATTCCCGGAATTTGTGATTATCGATCAGTGCTTGTAGTAGCGTGGGAACACACTGTAACGTGGTCACGTTGTGGCGAATAATCAGGTCAATGAGTTGGGGAATATTCCTGTGTGTTCCAGATGAACTAATAACAACCCGGCTACCACAACTGACTGATAATATTTCCCATTGAGCTGCATCAAAGCTGATGGGCGTTTTCTGAATAATTGTTTTTTCAATGTTTAAATCGCATTTTTCATTTAACCAGCACATTTGGTTAATGATACTGCGATGCTCAATCATTACACCTTTCGGTTTCCCTGTACTTCCAGAGGTATAAATGACATAAGCCAAGCTATCCGGGCTAAGGTAGTCATGGAGGATGTTGCAGGTAATGGCACGGGATTCTAATGATTGCTCCACGCCTTCAAGCGTTACGATGTGGATATTTTCTGCAACCAACCTGGCCAATTTTTCCTTTAATTTTTCTTGGGTAAATATAATTTTCAGATTGCTATCGTGGATCATGTAACGAAGTCGTTCCTCTGGATAATCATGAGACAATGGCAGGTACGCACCACCAGCAAAAAGAATTCCCCAAGCTCCGATCATCTGTTCAATCGATGGTTCAACAAAGATACCGACGCAATCACCCGCTAAACATCCCAGGTTTTGCAGATAGCAGGCCAGATGCACACTGCCAATTGCCATTTCCAAATAACTGAGTCGTTCTTCACCGTGGATGATTGCTGTAGCCCAAGGAGTTGACCGGACGTGTGAAAAGAGTAATCCCGGTAGGCACTCTTTTCGTTGAAAACTCGCGGGTAACTTAATGTTATTTAACGTTGTCCAATTTTCATTTTCCGGTTGAGCGCTGGAGATATCGTATTTTCGATACTGTTCTGTTTTTAATATTTTTCGCCATTTGATTATTGGGAGAGTTGATTGCATCTTATTTTATACCTTTATTTAAGGAGAGAAGCCAAAAGGGGGGCATATTGGCTTCTTCTTTAACTGGCTGATATTCCTGTGGAATAAAATTAAAATATTCCAACTTAGGAAAATCATTTCCTGGTCTTATAAATCCTTCCTCTAGGAAGGGGCTATTCAATAAATTGCGGTAATTCAATATTATTAACTATCATTTTTGTTCTTTTTCCATTTTGACGTTTATACTCTTCATCTTTCAAGCTGCTGCTTTGTTGGCTGCTTTCACTTACCCCAGTCACATCGTTATCTATGCTCCTGGGGATTCGTTCACTTGCCGCCGCGCTGCGGCTCGAAATCTATTAGGTATATTTATCAAATATCTGGGATAAATTATCTCTATCGATTTGATGATTCTTGTATTTAGCAAACCTGAGTTATCTGTTTTTTTTATTAATAAATATGTAGATATAAGATAATTTCTCCTAATGCCTATACTACTTGCTACCATAGACCAGTGAACAGTAGGATGATGTTCAAAACACTTATGACCAATCTGTCAGCAATGGGGGAAATATGGATAGTTTGGGATCATTGAACGTGTTCGTTCGGGCGGCGGATGCCCGTAGCTTCACAGTTGCAGGTCAACAACTTGGCATCTCTTCGTCGGCGGTTAGTAAGGCTATTGTTCGGTTAGAGGAGCGTCTGGGAATACGCCTCTTCCATCGATCTACGCGAACCGTCACATTAACGCCGGAAGGGACATTATTCTTTGAGCGGTGCAAGCGAATCCTCGATGAGGTTGAGGCTGCGGAAACTGAACTATCTCAGATGCAGAAAATGCCAAGTGGCAAGCTAAAGATTAGCCTACCGTCAGTTGGTATGTTGTTTATGCCGAAATTTGCTGCTTTTAATCGCCTTTATCCAGAGATTAAACTTGATATAAGTTGTTCCGATCGAATAGTGGATGTTATTGAAGAGGGATTTGATGCTGTACTCCGAACCGGTGATCCACGTGATTCCAGATTAATGTCTAGGGTGCTTGGTTCTTACCGTCAGGTTATTGTCGGCTCTCCTGCCTATTTTGCGGCCGCAGGTTTTCCAGAAGAACCAGAAGATCTTGTTAGCCATTCGTGCTTATTATATCGCTTTCCAACAAATGGGAAATTAAATGTATGGCCTTTGAATCGTGATGGTAAGAAAATTGAGCTTAACTTACCGTGCAATATGGTAACGGATAGTTTAGAACCGCAAGTCTGTTTTGCCGAGCATGGTCTTGGGATAGCTTGTGTGCCGAATATTGCTGTTTACCGACAGTTGAAAGAAGGTTCTTTGGTCACTATTTTGGATAAATATAACGAAAGTTCCACAGTTTTTCGTATACTTTGGCCATCAAGCCGTCATTTATCCCCTAAGGTCAGAGTATTTGTAGATTTTATGGCGGAGAACCTCTTACCTTTTTAAATAAGTTCTGCAAAGTGGTCTATATTATAGATACATAAAGCGAAAATTTACTTTATGGAATTGGCGCATATATCGTGCGCTCCAATAACTTTCTAGAAGCAAAAGATAGAAGAGAAAGTTGTATTAAAACGCAGTAAGCCATTCTAAACAACATAAAGGAGAGTATCTAACATGTTAGTACGCAAGTCGTTGTTGGCCCTGTTTGCAACTGCTTCCCTAACTGTCGCAGGTGTCGCTTATGCAGGTCCGCCCGTAACAGTGACATTTAAGCATCTTGGTGTTCCTGGTAGCGCGGATGCTGTTTATACCATCATTACTAATAATGAATCCGGTACATACGTGAATGCAACACCTAAACCTAGTTCAAGCGTAGGGCCAGGAGAAGTTAATAGTTATCAGGTTCAAAGCCCAATTTCACCTGACGTAAACTACGCGATGGTGCGATATAAGATAGGTTTTAAAACCTGCGAATTTATGACCACTTTTGTGAACACATATGTTAATGGCGTTAAAATTCCGAAATGGAATAAAGGAGCAACGTCCGGTAGTGGGGCTGTTTGTAATGCAACCATCACCTATACTAATTATCTTACCTACGCATGGTCAGTTGAATTTACTATGAAGTAGTGAACAGTGATTTTTAATGGCCGATCGGATTTCAATGCTAAACAGAGTTCCCCCGTTATCTATTGTATCGGCCATATAATCGCAGATATTACTTTGCTTTGAAGTGAACATCTCATGACTAATTCTGCTTAGTGAATTGATGTTCAGTTAAATATATGTATAGTAGGATCTCGCTCTACTGCTATGATTATGTAAGTTTTTTGATTATCTGTCCGCTATATTTTTTATCTTGAATTTTCTGTTGATAATATAATTACTAACCACTACTATTAGGAGGATTTTTTCTTTACTGTATGTTTAGTGTAAATAACACAATATATGAGTTATGTTAGCACTGGGTTAAAAATAAAAAAACATACGGTAATTTAATTTGTTATTATAAATTAGTGTTGAATGTTTATTTTTTTTAGTTTTGATTTTCTTTGGTATTTTATTGACGCACTATTGGTTCTACACTATTTTTAAAGTTAGAAAGTGTTTTAATTTTTTTATAAGTGTATGGGCTATGATGGTTGAATATGGATGTTCAGTAAATTAGTTGAGTTTTTCGGTTTAATATGAATTTCCATATTTATAACTTGGTGTGAATTTAATCTTATAAGGAATAATATATTATGATTGATCAAAACAATTCTAATAATATAGTTAACCCTAATGTATCGATCTCTAATGTATCGATCTCTGATGTAACTATATCCTCTATTCAAATTGCTCCAGAAATAGCTAGAAACAATGTTCATGTCGTCATTGTTGATGATAAAGGTGCTTCACGGGATTTTCTTCTGGATAACTCTGCTGGTGGTTATCAAGGGAATGGTAGTTTAATAACTTTGATTCTTGCACATCTTAATTCAAAGAAAGTCACTATTAGAACTACCGGATATGAATATAATAAACATGGATATATCAATGGCGTATTAATTAAGGGAACAGGAGGTAGTTCAGGAGGTAGTTCAGGCGGTAATTCAGGCGGTAATTCAGGAGGTAGTTCAGGAGGTAGTTCAGGAGGTAGTTCAGGCGGTAATTCAGGCGGTAATTCAGGCGGTAATTCAGGAGGTAGTTCAGGCGGTAATTCAGGCGGTAATTCAGGAGGTGGAACGGGAGGCAGAACCGGGGGATGATAAGGACGGTAAAAATTAGGAATGATAGGAATGAGAATTCTTATAGAAAATATTATTCGCTATTATTTACGTTAAAGGTATTAAAATCCTATCCCATTATGTTATTTTATTTGCCATTTTAGACTTGGGTAGTGTTTAAGATTTTTGCAAAATAACGTCTATTGGGGTAAATAGTGAATTGGAATTAATTATAAATAGAAACCCTGACGTTCAGTCTTCAGGGTTTTTACTTTTTAACAATTGAACATACCCTAAATTTTAGGAACAGTGTTTTAATATTTATGATCGGTTTTTTTAGTGTTTTTTACCTGCTTGTTGACAGTGAAAATGATCTTGTTGATTGAATAAAGAATACTGTATATTATAGTTATGATTTGTATGAAAATATTTTTGTTTTTTAATTATATTAATCAGTTTATTTATCGTGGATTATAAAATCGAATGGATTTTATTGTCATTTAATAAAGTTATTATCCGAAATCACTTATGCTGGTATATGTGGTAATTGTTCTTTATTTCTAGTGAATAAAACGGGACTAGCCAATAGTTATCTGGAAAATCCTTATTTGGTTTTTTGATCTATTATAGTGTTAGTGAATTCAAATAGTATAAGAGTTAAATGGTCAATAAAATATTGACCATTAGGGAATACTATCAATAAGGTTATTAGGCGCTCTCGGTTATTGCTTATGACCTAAGAAGTACTTTAATTCAGGTAGATTACCATTTTCTCTAAATCTAGCGGGAGTGGTATTAAAGTGCTTTTTGAAGATCCGGGTAAATGTTGCCTGAGAACTGAAACCATACTGTAAGGCAATATCAAGAATTGGTAGGTTTTCTTCGCGCAAAGATCTTGCTGCTTCGTGTAAACGCCGCTTACGAACATATTCACCTAGAGTATAGCCTTTCACTTCTTTAAACACTCTTTGTAGATGCCACTTTGAATAACCGCTTCTGTCAGCAATGGTCGCTATTTTTATACCTTCGTTACGTTGGAGCTGAGTTTCGAGCCATCTGACAATATCATTTACTACACTTTCTGACATTTTCACCTCCCACTGATGGTGGGCTAGTTGCTAAAATATTAGATTTCGTTAGTTATTTTCATAAAGATAATAACGATAGTTATTAATAGGTGTATTTTAAAATAAATCCGGGATATCTATAGGCAAAAAGTGCTATTTATAATTGATAATTATTATCATTGATGCAAATTTCCTTTGTTTTAATAATAAGTAGCATTAAATGATCTTCATTAATTTATTTAAAACAGTATCATCGTTCGTCATTTAATTTAATGGAGGTTGTAATGCAATCGGACTTGGCTTTTTTAACTAAAAAGTTGGCGTTTTTTGTTCTTTATGCTCTTATTTTAGCCATGGTTATAGGTTTACTCTTTATTGATGTTATCTATTTGCAGAATGCAGTGAAGGAGAACTCATTAACTGAAATTGCTCAGGAGAGTATATTGTTTGTTATTTCTGCTGTATTCCTGCTGGAAGCAAAAAAGAATAGTCAATTACGTCCTGCATTAGTCTTGATATCAGGTTTTTTTGCTTGTTTATTGATAAGAGAGCTAGATGCTATATTTGATGAAATATTTCATGGTGCTTGGGCGTGGATTGCTATTCCGTTAGCGCTAATTTGTATTTTTTACGCTGTTTATAAAGGTAGGGATACGTTGGTTGGGCTTGTTCATTTTACGCGCCATCAAAGTTACAGCATGATGGTTGCAGGTATTTTGTGTGTACTGGTTTTTTCCCGTTTGTTTGGTATGGGAGAATTATGGAAAGGTTTGATGCTCGAACATTTTGATCGAACAGCAAAAAATATGGTTGAAGAAGGGTGTGAACTTCTGGGTTATTGCTTGTGCTTGATTTCAACTTTTTGGTATCTGCCTGATGCAATAAAATTTCGTCAGTGAAAAGTAAGACAGGCAATCGATTGAAATAATTTGCCTGTCAGATTTGCTGTTATTGCCTCAAATAAATCTGAGGTTGTTGAGTCTCGGGATGGCGGGTAATGCCAAGATCTGCTTGATACCATTTTCTCAGAGTATGATCATTCAGTACTTCTTCTGGTGTACCCGCAGCGACTAACTTCCCTTTATGTAATAGAAAGATTTTATCTGCATAGAGAGCAGCAAGATTCAAGTCATGTAGAACACAGCACATAGCCATAGGTTGTTCCCGTGTCAGTCGGTAAAGCAGACGCAAAGTATGTTGCTGGTGGTAGAGATCCAGGGCTGATGTCGGTTCGTCAAGAAACAAACAACACTCTATTGGTGTTGGATGCCAAAGTTGGGCAAGGACACGAGCGAGTTGTACTCTTTGCTGCTCACCACCGGAGAGTTGCCGGTAGTCACGGTGACGTAACTCTTGGCAATCCGTTTGTTCAATCACAGTATCAATTGCTGTCTGTTTATGACGAATACCGTGAGGAGAGCGCCCCATGGCGACCACTTCTTCCACGCTGAAAGGGAAGGAGAGCGAGCTATGTTGACGCATGACGGCACGAGTGCGCGCTAATTGTTCAGCAGGCCATTGCTCAAGAGGTATTCCATGTAAATAACATTGCCCATGTTCAGATTTTATATATCCCGTTAATAGTCGCAATAATGTGGATTTCCCTGCGCCATTTGGTCCAATGATGGCGACAATCTCGCCTTTATTTACCGAGAGCGAAACATTATCAATTATTTTCTGGTTGCCAATTGAATAGCTTAAATTCTGTGCTTGCAGAGAAATATTATTTTTTATGGCATCCATTATGTGCGGCTCCCTGGTTGTTTGAGTATCAACCATAGAAAATATGGACCGCCGATCAAACCAGTGATTAGGCCAACGGGCATTTCTGCTGGTGAGACCAATGTTCTTGCTAGTGTATCTGCGGTAAGCAGAAGAGAAGCTCCGCCTAAAGCAGCACCGGGAAGTAGCCAATGATGATCACCACCAAATCGCATTCTGATCAAATGCGGGATAACCAACCCAACAAATCCAATAACACCACTTAGTGCAACAGCGCTGCCAATAAGTAGGGCACTGAGTAGTAATAACTGGAATTTAGTGCGTTGGACATTTATACCAAGATAGTGGGCCTCTTCATCTCCTAATTGCAACAGATTCAGTTTACGGGCTTGGCTGAAAGTTAGGATAGTGGCGGGAATAATTAAAGAAGCTGTAATTGCCAACGTCGGCCACTCTATCTGGCTGAGTGAACCCATCATCCATAAGGAGAATTGTCGTAGCTGTTGATCGTCACTGATATAGCTCAGGACACCAATAGCAGACATACAAAGGGCATTGATAGCAATCCCGGCTAGTAATAAGCGGGCCAGATTTCCGTAGTTATATTTATTGAGTGAAAAAATCAGTAATGAAATTAACAGGCTGCCAATAAAAGCGGCAATAATATGCCCGTACACAGCAATTGCGGATGGTAGGCTAATTGGCAGAACAATTGCCATTGCAACCATCAATGCGGCTCCACTGCTGATACCTAGTAGGCCAGGATCAGCGAGTGGATTGCGAAATAATCCTTGCATTACAGCCCCGGAAGCAGCTAAAGCACAACCAACCAGTATGGCTAATAGCACCCTAGGTAATCTGATATTCAGCCAGATTTGCCACTGGGGGTCACCAAGGGAGGATTCCCATAATGTCTTGAAAGATAATGATAATGCACCAATATTGGCAGAACCAATAGCCAACCCGGACAATAACAAACAAAGAAACGCCAAACCCAATCCCGGAGACTTCATACGGCTCATTGAGTCTTCTCCGCCGCCTGTCTGAGTTGTTTCATTACTGAGGGGGTATTGAGGCCAAAACCGAGTAGCCCCATATCATCGACAATTAAAACTTGTTGTTTCTGGCCGGCAGGGGTGTGTTTCAATCCGGGTAATTGCCAGATTTTATCCAAACCGCCCATTGATTTAATACCATCCTCCGTCACCAATAACAGATCTGGTGCGCTGGCAATAACACCTTCCTGGGAAAGTGGGCGGTAATTGTTGAAACCTTGCATGGCATTAGTGGCACCAACAGCGCGAATCATTTTGTCCGCTGCGGTTTTTTGGCCGGCAGCCATTGGCATGATACCCCCGTGACTCATTACAAACAGAATACGGGTCGGCAAGGTAGTTGTTGGTATTTCCGTCAGCGCTTTTTGATATTGTTGAATCAGTTGTTCGCCACGTTCAGTCTGATTGACCGCCTTGGCGACGGTCTTAATTTTTTCAGGAACGGCTTCTAACGCTGCTTTTCCGGTTATCTGAATCACTTCTACACCAGAATCCTGGAGCTGCTTAAGTGCCAGTGAAGGTTTTGCCAACTCACTGGTTAGCACCAGTGTCGGATTCATAGAGAGAATACCTTCAGGATTAAGCATTCTCATATAGCCGACATCGGGTAAGGCAAGCAATTCGGTTGGTTTCTGGCTGGTGCTGTCTCTGGCGACAACTCTTTCACCTTCACCAAGTGCAAAAACAATTTCAGATACATCGCCACCGATAGTGACGATCCGTTCAGTGGAAAAAGCACTGAACGATGATACCGCAAGGACAAATGTCAGAAGCCATTGTTTCATGCTACACGCTCTTCCTGTATTGATTGCAGTTTTGGCAGAGCAGCCACTTGCTCACGCCACTGAGTTTGTTCAGGAGTGCCTTCTGTACGCTGACCAAACAGTTGAGCAATCTGATTGCCATTAGCATCAAATAGCTCAAGGCTAGTGACAAAACCATCCTCTGTTGGTTTACGGGTTACCCAGCTTTCAGCAATAGCACTCTCTATTAAATGTAGTGTGAAATTGCGGTTAAAGATATTAATCCATTTCTGATCTGAGTTTTCTTCCTGATATGGCATCAGGCGTTCCAGTTTTCCGGTGAAAATTTGCACGCAACCACGATTGCTGACGAAAATCATGATTTCATTCTGATCGTTATAAGCGGCATTGATGAGATCATTCAATGCAGAATTTTCCACCTTGTAAGCGAGATCATCCTGTACCGCGTTGAAAACTTGTTGACGGCTCAGATTATGGCGTTTAAGTAACATGAAGAATTGATGAACGTCAGTCATTACTCGCCACTCTTCATCAAGCTGTGCTTTCAGTTCATTGGTTAGAGTTGAATAGGTGGTTTCTTCTATAGGTTTGATGACCAGTGCGGGGTTATCTTCTGCCTGATATTTTTCGATCAGCGCTTCCCAGGCTGTCATATCAGTATTACCTGTTGCATAAACTTTATGCAGTGCGTCACCTTGATGATCAAAAAATTGAATGCTGTGGCGCACCCCATTTTTTGCGGGTTCAACCAGATAAAATATACTACTCCAATATCCAAAGAATATCCGCAAGTCGAGTTCACGAGGGTTCAGGACCAGCCCTGCGTGGCTGCTGAAACGTATATTTTCATACTGACCAATTTGTTCATGAACAGCAAAATCATTGCGGGTGATCGCCTTAATTTCACCAACAACGGCCAACTCTTCCAGTAAAGTTGGGGCGTCAACATTAAGGCGTTTGGCATCGATACCAACGCGGCTATGTAATAATTCACCTTCACTGACATTCAGATAGGCAGCCAGATCACGGGCATATTTGGCTTTGTTATCAGATTTGGCTTGTAGAAAACGTTCATAAAGTGAAGAATTCACAATTTAACTCCTTGAAATACATGTATTTAATTACCACTGGTAACTGACTAACAGTTTGGCGTTACGGCCATCCTGCGGTGTTCCCTGTGGTGAGTAGTATTCTTTATCAAAAGCATTGCCTAAAACTGCCGTAGTAGTCACACCTTTGAGCATTTCTTCACCTTGATAGCTGATATAGAAATCATTAACGCCATAGCCTGCCTGTTGTTTAGGATCTCTACCTCTAGCATCTTTACCTTTGAAATCAGTATGCTTGGTGAATTGACCTACCCAGCCGACAGAGAAACCGGTTTGTTCAATAGGGATTTCCAGTATGCTGGTGATAGTATCTGGGCTGAGGTTATCAAGAGATCCACCGCTTTTTTCATCTTTGCCTTCTGTGCGGTTGTAAGTCAGTTCCCAAGAGAACAGATTGGATTCATAGTTGATGGAAGCATCCCATCCCCAGATCTTGGCGCTAGATATATTAATAGATGTTGTGTTCCTTCCTCGGTTGACGACATCTGATTTAATATAATCTTTGGCTTTAGTATCAAAATAACTCGCTTTAAATTTCAGCTCGTCGTTATCTGCTAGTAGATCATTGAAACGCAATCCAAAACCAGACTCCCACGTTTCGTTGCTTTCTGGACGGAGATTTGGATTAGGGGTCCAGAAGTTTCCAGGATAATGCATGGAATCGTTATACATTTCTCCCATCGTTGGTGCGCGGAAAGCTTGAGAATAAGAGGTAAATAGCATCGACCAGTCAGTTGGCGTAATACTAATAGCCCCTTTGGAAGACCATTTATCAGCGCTGACATCATCTTTAGAATTCGTTCCTTTGTAGTTGTCATAGCGAGTACCGGCGATAATAGAGACTGGTAGGTCTCGTAGGGTTATCTCATCTTGCAACCAACCGGAATAAAAACGAATATCAGCGTTAGGGAAGCTATCTGTATTACCGTCTGGAGTCTGTTTCTGTTTGTAAGTTTCACCACCGTAAGTAAATTGATGAGCCAGAGGGCTATCTGTCCACAGGCGGGAGCGGTTTTCCAATTTTACGCCATAGGTTTTTTGCTTACGACCTTCGAACCCCTTTTTCTTAGTACGGGCATCAATAGTGATATCGGAATAATAAAGGTCAGTTTTGGCATTTAACCAATCATATTCCGCTGGATTTAATTGGTAGCTAAGTTGGGCATCACGTTGAGTTGTCGTGCGGTCAGTCCAAGTATTAGGATCTTTATTTTTTCCGGTGAGTGTTTGTGGATTTTTAGGTTGATTAGCTTCATTACGGTAATAACGTAATTGGCTGCTTAGGGACTGGTTGTCATCAATTTTCCAACTGCCTTTTGCCATCAGATTACTGATAAATTCATCATTATCGCCAACCAAACCACCACCGTGACGGATGTTGCCTGAATCACGGGTACTGAAGGCAAATATACCATCCAGGGATGCCGATTTTGCGAAAGTTGCACCACCAAAGCCCATGCTATGGTCACCTGTTGCACCTCGGGCAAAAACGCGGAATCCGTGATCTTGACCAGCTTGCAGAAGGTCTGCGGCATCGACGGTTTGATAAGCGATAACCCCGCCTAAGGCACCACTGCCGTAAAGTAGGGCAGAAGGGCCGCGTACAACTTCGACTTGTTTAATGAGTGCTGGGTCCAGGAACGTACCATTGATATGGCCGGTATCGGTACCTTGGCGAATACCGTCAATCAACGTCAAAACACCTTTTGGGCCATAACCACGCAGACTAACATCTTGCCCATTAGCACGGTTTGTACCAGCTATATTAATGCCGGGTATTTTTTTGATGAGATCGCTAGCATTACCGGCTGTCTGACTTTGTGGCGACTTATTATTTATTACCGTCACCATCATGGGAGCTTCGAAACTATCCCTTTCATTACCTGTTGCATAAACAGTTATCACCTCGCGGGATGATTTATCACTGTTGGCATCGGGCGATTTTGTTGCTGCATAAACAGCGGGAATACTACTGATCATTGCCAAGCTTAAGGCTGATAGTTTGAGTGTTGATCTTGCAGATTGAGACATCAGACGAATCTCCATAATAATATTTTATGAGTTATGGATATAGCTGGCTGCCCCGATACGCGATCTGGGTGGCTGGCTGAGTTATTAGTTTATTTAGTTAGTATCAGCTTACCGGCTTTAGTTTGGCGCAATTGGTAGAATTCTCCTTGGTGACGAATTCTGGTAATTCCTAGCTCACCTAATAGTTGTTTACTGTCAATGTAGCCAATTTCTACAATTTCAGCAGGATAGGTGTTGCATTGTTTTTCAAGTGCAATGCAAGAATGTTGGTGACATATTTTACTCATAAAACCACTTTGCGAATACTAACTATTATCATAGTGAGAATTATTATCGTTATATAAAGAGGTGACTTCAAGCAATATTTTTGGTGGTCAGGATTAACACATTAATGAAATTTAATTAATGTGTTGTCAGTTAGCCTCATGAATGAAAAAGGCTAACTCGGAATAAGGATTCAGAAACGGTAACTTACTGCTTCGGCGAGAATGTCAA
This sequence comes from Photorhabdus sp. CRCIA-P01, assembly GCF_003545805.1. Classification (GTDB taxonomy): domain Bacteria; phylum Pseudomonadota; class Gammaproteobacteria; order Enterobacterales; family Enterobacteriaceae; genus Photorhabdus; species Photorhabdus antumapuensis. The sequence continues at coordinate 74,971 of NZ_NMQR01000014.1, forward strand.
TAAGCTGTTCTGTATCTTGCCAGTTTAGACAAGGATCTGTGATCGATTGACCGTAATTTAGCGGTTGTCCCTGAATGACTATCTGGGTGCCTTCAACCAGAAAACTTTCAGCCATCACACCGACAATAGCGGTAGAACCCTCTTGAATCTGGTGGCCCACCTCTTTTGCTATCGTCAGTTGGCGTTTATGAATTTTTTGACAATTACCATGACTGAAATCGACAACTAAATGTTCTGGTAAATTAAATTCCCGTAGTTGAGTACAAGCTGTAGCAATATCCTTGGCACTGTAATTAGGCTGTTTGCCTCCACGCATAATAATGTGGCCGTATGGGTTGCCTTCGGTTTGATAGATGGTCATCTGACCGTGCTGATCTGGCGAGAGCAATGTGTGACAGACACCGGCTGCGCGGATTGCATCCATGGCGATACGGATGTTGCCATCCGTCCCATTTTTAAAGCCAACTGGACAGGAGAGGGCGGATGCCATTTCTCGGTGAATCTGGCTTTCTGTTGTTCTGGCTCCGATAGCGCCCCAACTGATTAGATCGGCAATATATTGGCCGGTCACCATATCCAGAAATTCGGTTGCCGTAGGTAAACCCAACTCATTGACGTCAACCAATAATTTCCGGGCTAAAGTAATACCCCGATTTACCTGGCAAGAGCCGTCGAGATAGGGATCTGAAATTAAACCTTTCCAGCCCACCACTGTGCGCGGTTTCTCAAAATAGGTGCGCATAATAATTTCCAGTCTGTGCTGGTATTTTTCACGCAATCTGTTCAGTCGCTGAGCATAATCCAGAGCAGCATCAATATCATGAATAGAGCAAGGACCGATGATGACCATCAGCCGTGGATCGTTCCCGCAGAGAATATCGGCAATACGCTTCCGTGACGCTGTCACATTATTAGCGATTTTTTCGGACACGGGAAATTGAATTGCAAGAGTTTGAGGTGTTACCAAACTATCGACACGGTGAGTCCTTAAACCATCTGTTTTGTACATATATTTTCTCAAAGTTCGTTTCACATTAACAGGCATATCTATAGATAGTTGAAATTACAATAAACGAAAATGACTAAGTTAAACAAATGATATAATTAATCATATGATAAATTTTTTTCCATTATTCCTATTGATATATTTTTAAAACATTCGGCGATTCAGCTTCATCATGTCGATTATTTTGGTTGAGATTTCTTCAACAGAATAATTGGTGGTGTTAAGATAATTAATCTTATTCTTACGGAATAAAGCTTCAACCTCAGAAATTTCTATTCTACATTGCCTCAATGATGCATAACGGCTATTTTCTCGACGTTCTTCCCTAATCGCTGCCAGCCGTTCAGGGCTTATAGTTAAACCGAATAATTTATGTTGAAATTGTTTTAATGCCGCAGATAATTGTAGATTGTCCATATCATCCGCAGTAAAAGGATAATTTGCCGCCTGAATACCAAATTGCATGGCTAAATAGAGGCTAGTGGGTGTTTTCCCACAGCGGGATACGCCCAATAAGATAACTTGTGCCTGGTCAAGATTACGTAAAGAGATACCATCATCATGTGCCAGAGCATAATCAATAGCAGCTATACGCGCATCGTACTGACTGAGGTTCTTTTCAGTCAGGCCGTGAGTGCGATTAAGTTCGGGTTTGGGTTCCAACCCGGTTTCTTGCTGTAATGGAGCTACCAGTGTTTGTACAATATCCTGACAAAATCCTTCGCTACTGGTAATAATATTTTTCACTCCAGAAGAGATAATGGAATAGAAAACTAAAGGTCTTATACGCGTATCCTGATATATCTGATTTATTTGTTGCTTTATTTCTTCCGCGCGGGTTTCACTGGCAACAAAAGGAAGAGTATAAGAAGTTATTTTGATGGGAAATTGTGATAAAACAGCATGGCCCAATACTTCCGCGGTAATTGCCGTGCCATCTGAAATAAAAAAAACAGTGCGTTCAACACTTTCAACACTATTACGACTATTACGTTCCGCTGATGTTTCTAATCTGAATTCTGCCATGATATTTATAGTGACCTTTTATCTTTCCAATCGTTTAGTTAAATGAAACCGAGTATCGATTTTCTGCAAAGTATACCTAAGAAAAAAATAATATGTTGGGTTGATCGATTCACCTTTCTATGTGTGCGAAAACATTGTGTTAGTCTATTTATGACTGCTCTATGCAGTGCCAATTTTCCGATTTGTACCCAAATGCTAAAAGGATTGTTTTAATGCCCAATAATAACCTCACCCCGCGTAATGTGCTTTGGTATAACCAATTAGGTATGCATGATATTGACCGGGTTGGTGGTAAAAACGCCTCCCTGGGAGAAATGATCACTCACCTGTCAGAGTTGGGGGTTTCTGTCCCGAATGGTTTCGCCACGACAGCACAGGCATTTAATGATTTCTTGGAACAAAGTGGTGTCAATCAGCGTATTTATGACTTGCTGGATGAAACGAATGTTGATGATGTCAATCAACTGGCTAAAGCAGGCGCACAAATTCGCCAATGGGTGATTGATACGCCATTTCTGCCACAACTGGAAAAAGATATTCAGGATGCTTATCAACAGTTGTCTGAAGGAGAGCCCGAAGCCTCTTTTGCCGTACGTTCTTCGGCAACGGCTGAAGATATGCCTGATGCCTCTTTTGCCGGGCAGCAGGAAACCTTTCTAAACGTGCAAGGCATTGATGCCGTGATGGTTGCCATCAAGCATGTGTTTGCTTCATTGTTTAATGATCGCGCTATTTCCTATCGTGTCCATCAGGGATATGACCATCGGGGGGTTGCACTATCAGCGGGTATACAACGTATGGTGCGTTCTGATCTCGCCTCTTCCGGTGTGATGTTCACTATTGATACTGAATCAGGGTTTGATCAGGTTGTTTTTATTACCTCTGCTTACGGATTGGGTGAGATGGTTGTTCAGGGCGCTGTGAATCCGGATGAGTTCTATGTTCATAAATCAACCCTGAATAAGGGTAAACCGGCCATTGTGCGACGCAATCTAGGTTCTAAAAAACTGCATATGATCTATGCTGACAATAAAGAACATGGTCAGCAGGTACGTATCGAAGATGTACCAGCATCACAACGCCATCGTTTCTCTTTGGCTGATGAAGAAGTTGAGGCATTGGCGCGTCAGGCGTTATTAATTGAAAAACATTATGGCCGGCCAATGGATATTGAATGGGCTAAAGATGGTCATAACGGCAAGTTATACATTGTTCAGGCGCGTCCTGAGACTGTCCGCTCAAACCAGCAGGTTATGGAGCGTTACCAACTGAATGAACAAGGTCAGGTATTGGTGGAAGGGCGAGCCATAGGCCATCGTATTGGTGCGGGTCGAGTAAAAGTCATTCACAACTTGAATGAAATGGATCGTATCCAACCGGGGGATGTTCTGGTCACTGACATGACTGATCCGGATTGGGAGCCTATTATGAAAAAAGCCGCTGCGATTGTGACTAACCGCGGTGGCCGGACCTGTCACGCCGCGATTATTGCTCGTGAATTGGGCATTCCCGCAGTGGTTGGATGCGGTGATGCAACAGAGCGCCTGAAAGAAAATCAGTCGGTGACAGTTTCCTGTGCGGAAGGTGATACGGGTTTTGTTTATCAGAATCAACTGAATTTTACTGTACAAAGTTCTCAAGTCGATCAATTACCAGAGCTTGATGTAAAAATTATGCTCAACGTCGGCAATCCAGATCGTGCATTTGATTTTGCCCGTTTGCCGAATGATGGCGTAGGTCTTGCTCGTTTAGAGTTTATTATTAATCGGATGATTGGTGTACATCCCCGTGCATTACTGGAGTTTGATCAGCAAACTCCCGAATTGCGGCAAGAGATAAAATCGCTGATGGCAGGTTATGACAATCCGGTTGAGTTCTATGTTGGGCGCTTGACGGAGGGGATTGCCACTCTGGCGGCTGCATTCTGGCCGAAACGGGTTATTGTCCGTTTGTCTGATTTTAAATCCAATGAATATGCCAATCTGGTTGGTGGTGACATTTATGAACCTGATGAAGAGAACCCTATGCTCGGTTTCCGTGGTGCAGGGCGTTATGTTTCCGACAGTTTCCGTCGCTGTTTTGCATTAGAGTGCGAAGCCGTTAAACGTGTACGTAATGATATGGGGTTGACCAACGTTGAAATTATGATCCCGTTCGTTCGTACGGTAGCACAGGCTGAAGCCGTGATTGCTGAACTGGCATCTCAAGGGTTGAAGCGCGGTGAAAACGGATTGAAAGTCATTATGATGTGTGAGATTCCGTCCAACGCAATTCTGGCAGAACAGTTCCTTGAACATTTTGATGGCTTCTCTATTGGTTCTAATGATATGACTCAACTGACTCTTGGTTTGGACCGGGATTCCGGGGTGGTATCCGAACTATTTGATGAGCGTAATGATGCGGTCAAGGCTCTGCTTTCGTTAGCTATTCAGGCGGCTAAGCGTCAAAACAAGTATGTGGGAATTTGTGGTCAGGGGCCTTCGGACCATCAGGATTTTGCTCATTGGTTGATGGAAGAAGGGATTGATAGCCTGTCATTAAATCCAGATACCGTTGTAAAAACTTGGTTAGGATTAGCGAAAGTGAATTAATTGAGAATAATACTCAATTGAAACTAAAGGCCCGTCAAAATAATGGCGGGCTTTCTAACAACTAGAGTCGTTAATTATAGTTTTACGGAAAAGTATAAAAATAGCGAAAAAAAAAGCCTATCATGGGCGTGATAGGCAAGGACTACACACAGCAATATAAGCGTTTCTAACAAGTAGAACCATTAAAAGGAGAAATAAACGTCTCGTTCATAGCCCGCTTATATTAATTTAGTTAAATAGTTTATTCATTAAGAATTGTCCTAATTTCCGTATTATTTACGGCTATAATGAGCCAAATTTAACTAATTTTTAACAATTATTTTACAATAATGATATTTAATGAATGAGCATCTCAGAAGAGTGATAAGCTTTATAAGATTATGCTTTAGCGAAAGAGCTAATTCTCTTTCGCTACATAAGTCAGGATTAATTATCATACAAATTTATTCTGAAAATTCCTGTTCCAAATATTTTTCAGTTTCGGCTAAATCATTTTCAGGCTCTGGAACTTCATTCATCCATGCGATTAATAAACGATAAGCAACGGCTAATACAACGGGGCCGATAAATAAGCCAATCATGCCAAATGAGAGTATTCCACCAATAACACCTATTAATATCAGCGCCATAGGTAAATCTGCGCCCAGACGGATTAAAAATGGGCGAAGAAATCCATCCATTGTCGTTACGATACAGCTCCAGACCAGTAGCACGGTTCCCCAGGTTGTATCACCTGTCCAATAAAGCCAGGCAACAGCGGGAACTAAAATCAATAATGGACCGAGTTGAGCGACACAACAGACAAACATGAGTACTGTCAGCAACGTAGCATAAGGAATGCCTGAAACAGCCAAGCCAAGACCACCGATAATGGCTTGAACCAATGCGGTAACCACCACGCCGAGCGCTACGGCACGGATGGATTGTGCTGCCAACAGAATGGCGGCATCTCCGCGTTTACTTGCCAGGCGAATAGCGAAATGGCGAATGCTTATCGTCACCTGTTCGCCTTTTAGATATAAGAGCACGCTGAATAGCACCATCAAACAGAGATGGAATACGAAACGCCCGGCATTTGCCGCCTGAGTAAAGAACCAGGTTGCTGCTTCTCCAACATAAGGCTGGACTTTAGCTATCAGAACATTTCCACCATCAGTAATGAGTGAGTTCCAACCGCTGTAAAGTTTATCGCCAACCAGAGGAATACTATTCAGCCAGGTCATTGTCGGTATCTGAAAATGAGAGGGGGATTTAGCCCACTGGATTAATGGCGCGCTGTTTTCCAATAAACTACTGACCAGTAATGCAATAGGGATCACAAATAATAGAATTAGCAGTAGCGTCATGATGGAGACAGCAATCCAGCGTTTACCCCATAAACTGTTCTGTAGTTTTTCTAATAATGGCCAGGTGGCGATAACAACCATGCCGGCCCAGACAAAACCAAAGATAAAGGGCTTAATCACCCAAAAGCTGGTAACAATTAACAGTGACAGGAAAATTAAAGTAAATAATAGTTTTGGTAGGTCATAATACGGTTGAGATTTGTCCATAAGTTAATTTCTCTCAGGGATTTAGTGGCGCTAAAGATAATGAATACATAGGATGTTATCTACGGGTTACTCAAAATAGGTGAATATTATGATAAGGTAAACGCTTGCCTTCTCAGACAAATCAGTTAACGGTAGTAAATGGTTACGGCTGATTAAGGCATTGATTCAAAGATAGTATAAATAAAGCAATGTGGACACTCATTTTAAAAGGGTCAAAACGATAATGATCCCACGCATATCACAAGCACCGCACGTCAGTGAGGTCGCACAGAAATTCTTGGATACATTAAAGGCACAAGGATTTACCGGAGATGTTGCCAGCAGTTATGCCGATCGTCTGACAATGGCGACGGATAACAGTATCTATCAACTCTTACCACAGGCTGTCGTTTTCCCTCGATCCAGTGCAGATGTGGTTTTACTGGCTCGAATTGCAGGTGAAAAAGAATATCAGAATTTGACATTTACTCCACGTGGTGGCGGTACAGGCACAAACGGTCAGGCGCTTAATGATGGTATTGTGGTGGATATGTCTCGTTATATGAATCGAATCCTTGAGATTAACCCGGAGCAAGGTTGGGTCAGAGTTGAAGCGGGGGTGATTAAAGACCAACTGAACCAATATTTGCGTCCATATGGTTATTTCTTTTCACCGGAGCTTTCAACCAGTAACCGTGCAACATTGGGCGGTATGATTAATACCGACGCATCCGGTCAGGGCTCACTGGTCTATGGTAAAACTTCTGATCATGTTCTTAGCCTACGGGCAGTTCTATTAGGGGGGGAATTACTTGACACCCGCGCCATGGATATAGTCCAGGCGGAATCGATTGCGCAAGAAGATTCGGTTACCGGTCGCATTTATAACACAGTGCTTAGTCGTTGCCGTGAACAACGTGAACTTATCGTTGAAAAATTTCCCAAACTTAATCGCTTTTTGACCGGTTATGATTTGCGCCATGTTTTCAGTGACGATATGAGAAAGTTTGACTTAGGCCGTATCTTAACCGGTTCAGAAGGAACGCTAGCCTTTATTACCGAAGCGGTTTTGGATATTACCCCGCTGCCAAAAGTTAGGCGGTTGGTGAATGTGAAATATGGTTCATTTGATTCTGCACTGCGTAATGCTCCTTTTATGGTGGAGGCAAAGGCATTATCGGTTGAGACCGTGGATTCCAAGGTGCTGAATTTAGCGCGTGAAGATATCGTCTGGCACTCAGTTAAGGAATTGATCACGGATGTTCCTAACAAAGATATGCAGGGGTTGAATATTGTTGAATTCAGTGGCGATGATCAACCTTTGATAGATCGGCAAGTAGAAACACTTTGTCAGCGCCTTGATGAACTGATGGATGGTAATCAAGCTGGCGTTATTGGTTATCAAATTTGCCGAGAGTTAGCTGATATTGAGCGTATTTATGCAATGCGCAAGAAAGCGGTTGGCTTGTTGGGTAACAGTAAAGGTGCGGCGAAACCCATTCCTTTTGTAGAAGATACGTGTGTGCCGCCACAGTATCTTGCTGATTATATTGCGGAATTTCGGCAGCTATTGGATAGCCATCATCTCAATTATGGCATGTTTGGTCATGTGGATGCGGGGGTGCTGCATGTTCGGCCGGCGCTGGATATGTGCGATCCTCAGCAAGAGATACTGATGAAACAGATTTCTGATGAAATTGTCAGTCTCACCGCACGTTATGGTGGTTTGTTGTGGGGAGAGCATGGTAAAGGGTTTCGCGCTGAATACAGCCCGGCATTTTTCGGTAGCATCTTGTATGAAGAATTACGCCGGATCAAGGCCGCCTTTGACCCGGATAACCGCTTGAATCCAGGTAAAATTTGTCCTCCGATGGGGGTTGATGCCCCGATGATGAAAGTCGATGCGGTTAAGCGAGGAACGTATGACCGGACAATTCCGATAAATGTAAAGAATACATTCCGTGGCGCTATGGAGTGTAATGGGAATGGGCTCTGTTTTAATTTCGATGTAAAAAGCCCGATGTGTCCATCAATGAAAGTGAGTCAGCAGCGTATCCATTCGCCGAAAGGACGCGCGACACTCGTGCGTGAATGGCTGCGTCTTTTGACTGAACAGGGTGTGGACCCGACGCTATTGAAACAGGGATTAGAACAAAAACGACCAAGTTTGCGTGGGTTGATTGAAAAGACTCGCAATAGCTGGCAGGCATGGCGCGGGGAGTATGACTTTTCTCACGAAGTGAAAGAGGCAATGTCTGGTTGTCTGGCATGCAAAGCTTGTTCAACGCAGTGCCCGATTAAAATTGATGTTCCATCATTTCGTGCACGTTTTCTTGAGTTATATCACGGTCGTTATTTTCGCCCTTTACGTGATCATATCGTGGCGAGTGCGGAAAGCAGTACGCCATTAATGGCTAAGGTTCCTCGGCTATTTAATTTCTTCCTGAAACAGCCGTGGATGCAAGAATTGAGTCGCCGGACTATCGGCATGGTGGATTTACCTCTGTTATCCAGCCCGACGCTGCACCAACAACTGGCGGGTCATTATGCACTTTCGACCACACTGGAACAGCTTGAAAAAATGGAACAGGTTCATCGTAACGAACATGTGTTGATCGTTCAGGACCCGTTCACTAGCTATTACGATGCTAAAGTTGTGGTTGATTTTGCCTGTTTGGTAGAAAAATTGGGATATAAACCCGTATTGCTGCCATTTTCTCCAAACGGCAAAGCACAACATATCAAAGGTTTCTTATCCCGTTTTGCTAAAACGGCCAAAAAGACGTCAGATTTTTTGAGCCGGGTTGCTGAGTTGGGTATTCCAATGGTCGGTGTCGATCCAGCGCTGGTACTGTGCTACCGGGACGAATATAAAGAAATTCTGGGAGAGCGGCGTGGCAAGTTTGAGGTTCAGCTTGTTCATGAATGGTTGATTAATACCTTACCAGAGAAAAGTGACCGTGAAGAAAGATCCGGTGATAAATGGTATCTATTTGGACATTGTACCGAAGTGACTATGCTACCGGGCAGTAGTCAACAGTGGGGAAAAATTTTCCATCGGTTGGGTAGCAAGCTGGATAATATCAGTGTAGGCTGCTGTGGCATGGCTGGAACCTATGGTCATGAAAACAAAAACATAGAACACTCTATTGGTATCTATAAATTATCCTGGCAACCTGCCTTGCAGAAATTACCCTTGGAGCGTTGTTTAAGCTCCGGTTATTCCTGCCGCAGTCAGGTTAAGCGGATAGAAGGGCAAGTACTTAAGCATCCGTTGCAAGCTTTATTGGAGATAATCCCATGATTTGGAAACGTGATATTGGACTGGATAGCCTGAATCAAGTAAATAGCCAATGTATGATGGGCCATCTGGGCATAAAAATCACGCATATCGGTGATGACTATATCGAAGGCACAATGCCGGTTGATTATCGCACGCGTCAGCCATTTGGTTTATTGCATGGCGGGGCATCTGTTGTGCTGGCAGAATCACTCGGTTCTTTAGCTGGGTATCTCTGTTCCGAAGGTGAGAAAAAAGTTGTTGGGTTGGAAATCAATGCTAACCATATTCGGTCGGTTCGTAGTGGTGAAGTGAAAGGCGTATGTAAACCTCTTCATATTGGCCGCAATCACCAGGTGTGGCGAATTGATATTTTTGATGAGCGGCAACATTTGTGCTGTACCTCTCGATTAACCACATCAGTTTTGCCTGGATAAAATACAAAAAAAGTAGAAGTAGGTTATTGGTGTGGAATAACCTACTATTTAAGTGAAAAAGTTATTTTTATAATATCATTGCTTATGTGATCTGTTTATATATCTGATGAATTTGAATGTCGAATAGAATGGATATGGTGAATTATATTAAAGGGATTGATATCGAAATAGATAAAAATTTCCTTTTATTTAAATCTATAAACGCCGGTATATATCAATTAATGCTAAAATTTCAGCGATTTTAATTTGTGTCATTTTCGCTGGAATTTATACCGAATATCAGCAGTAAATCACAAGTCAGGGATGGCTTACTGTAAATAAACTGAGAAATATAATGTAATATATATATAGATATATGTATTTTGCTTTGATATATTCTGGGCGGGCGCTTGAGACTATCTGTTTCTGGCGTGCTGGAGCGGATAGAAGAAAGCCCCAAATGATCTTTCAATCAATTTGAGGCCTATTCTTTATGCTTCACAACATAAGACTAGCCTCTTACACGCCGAAAGGCAAGGAGACGCTAACTATGAAACAGCAAAAAGCGGTACTTATCGCTATTATCGTTATCTGTATTGCCGCTTTAGCGGCTATGATGGTCACGAGGAAGGATCTCTGTGAGGTTCGCATCCGAAGCGGCCAAACGGAGGTTGCTGTTTTCATGGATTACGAACCCAAGTAAGAGCAACGGCGGGGAGTAATCCCCGCCATCTCTAATGTTGTTGAACATGGCTCTCAAGCGCCCGATCACCAACTATTAATTGCTATCCCGTCATTTTATCCATATTTTTATAATATCACGGGTTATTTGAATTGATTATATATATTCGATAAATTTAAATGTCGAGTGTAATATGAATGGTGAATGATATTAAAAGAATTAATATTGGAATAGGTAAAAACCTAATTGCAAATTTTTATTCAAATCTGTAAACGCCAGTATATATCAATTAATCCTAAAATTTCAGCGGTTTTAATTTACGTTTAATTCCATTTAAATATGAAGGGTGCCTGAGAACTAAGTCATAACAACATCTCCCTTGTTATCCATGTGAACAGGAGTAACGTCACACAAATAATGATCAAACTAAATATTGCGATTTTTTGCGGCTTCATAGCCTTCTCTCCTTGCTTTTTGCCAGATAAGAGGCTAGCCTTATGTTGCTTATGCATAGGAGTAGCCTCATTTCGATTTATAGTCGGATGGGGCTTTTCTTTTTCTGCCTGAAACATAATTTCTACTTAGAACATAATGCTCAAGACAGAAAGTCTCAAGCACCCGGAGGCAGTATACGTTTATTCGCATGAGATGCAAGATCTTGAAAAGATTTATTATGGTTACGTAATACCTTCGAATTAAATTAGCAGCTAGTAAAGCTATTAATAAAAAAAGGAAAGAGTGTTGAAAGTGGAATATATAGATAAACTTGTTTCTTAATGCATTTAATTAATTGCGTCGATTAAATAGAAATTCTATTTGCATATATTATCATCATAATGACAACCTCTATTTTGCATCTCCGGCTAACTATGTCAATTTTATCTGGCTGGCTGCTATTTTCATACTGGGGAAGGAATTACTCTCCCGTATATCTAAAAGCTCACATCAAATGGTATTTCTGATGAACTTTTTGTGCTTTTTTCTTACGCCAATAAGTAAAAAATAGCACAATTGATCAAACTAATAATTTATAGATAAAACAGTAAATTAAAGATATGCCTTCATGTGAAATGAACATAAATAATCGTATTTGTATAAAATTTGTACTGTTCAAGGTATATCCTCTTAAAACAAATGGTTGAAGTGATAAAGGTTATCATTACCATTGTACGGGAGGAGAACTCTCCGATAACGGCGGTAAAAATGGCTATAGAACAAATGTGAGGTCAACTATGACAAATAGTGTTGAAACCTTTTCTCTGAATGAAACCGCATGGCAGGGAATTACTATCACCGCGAGAGCCGCAGCGCAGATCCTGAAATTGATGCAGCAAAACCCACAAAGTAAGGGATTATATCTGGGGGTTAAGCAGTCAGGATGTGCCGGCTTTGGCTATGTGTTTGAGATGGTTAACGATCCAGCACCTGATGATCTAAGGTATGGAAATGAAGGTGCATGTCTATATGTCCCTCTGAAAGCCATGCCATTTATCGATGGTACTGAGGTGGATTTTGTCCGTGAAGGTTTAAATCAGATATTTAAATTCAATAATCCAAAAGCACAACATGCCTGTGGGTGTGGTGAAAGCTTTGGTATATAAGTGTACCAATATATGTCTCAGAGCAATGTAGAAATCAGTGATGATGTGCAGACTTGGCTCAGCGCTCATCGTTATAAAGAAGGCTTCTTTACTCAGGTAGCGACGGATGAGTTAGCTAAGGGTTTGAGTGAAGATGTTGTGCGGGCCATTTCCGCAAAACGCAATGAGCCCGAATGGATGCTTGAATTTCGGCTGGCGGCTTATCGCCATTGGCTAGGAATGGAAGAACCTCATTGGTTGAAAGCGAATTATCCCAATCTTGATTACCAGGACTACAGTTACTATTCAGCGCCTTCATGCGGCGCTTGTGGTGATAGTTGCAATTCACAATCTGGCGCTGTTCAAGGAACAGGAGCGGAGCAAGCTAATAGCTATTTAACTGCGGAAATTGAAGAAACATTTGATAAGTTGGGTGTTCCTGTACGGGAAGGTGAAGCTGTTGCGGTAGATGCTATTTTTGACTCCGTTTCTGTTTCAACAACCTATCGGGATAAGTTAGCGAAAGAAGGTATTATTTTCTGCTCATTTAGTGAAGCGATACAGGAATATCCCGGATTAGTCCGTAAATACCTCGGCAGCGTGGTTGCAAGCCACGATAACTTTTTTGCCGCGTTGAATGCCGCGGTGGCTTCTGATGGTACCTTTGTTTATGTACCAAAAGGGGTTCGATGCCCAATGGAGCTATCCACCTATTTTCGTATCAACGCTGCGAAAACGGGCCAATTTGAGCGAACTATCCTGATTGCCGATGAAGGCAGTTATGTCAGCTACATAGAAGGGTGTTCCGCACCGGTGCGTGATAACTATCAGCTTCATGCTGCTGTTGTCGAAGTGATTATCCATAAAGATGCCGAAGTGAAATATTCCACTGTCCAGAATTGGTTTTCCGGTGGTGACAGTGCCGGGGGAATTCTCAACTTTGTGACTAAAAGAGCGTTATGTGAAGGCGAAAATGCCAAAATGTCTTGGACTCAATCGGAAACAGGTTCCGCAATTACTTGGAAATATCCCAGCGTGATCCTGAAAGGGGATAACTCGATTGGCGAGTTTTTCTCCGTTGCTCTGACTAACGGTACTCAACAGGCAGATACCGGTACCAAGATGATCCACATTGGCCGTAATACCAAATCAACCATCATTTCAAAAGGTATTTCGGCTGGCCGTAGTCAGAACAGTTATCGTGGGTTGGTTAAAATATTGCCGGGAGCGGAAAATGCCCGTAATTATACCCAATGTGATTCCATGTTGATTGGTACCGAATGTGGCGCGCATACATTCCCTTATGTAGAAGTACAGAACAATACGGCGCAATTGGAGCATGAAGCGACAACCTCCCGCATTGGTGAAGATCAATTGTTCTATTGTTTACAACGTGGCATTAGTGAAGATGATGCGATTTCCATGATTGTTAATGGGTTCTGTAAGGATGTGTTCTCTGAACTTCCCCTTGAATTTGCCGTTGAAGCACAAAAATTGCTGGCGATCAGCCTTGAACACAGTGTCGGATGAGTTTTCCCTGTTTCCCTTTTTTATGACAGAACGTTAAGTCGTTCGAAGGCATGTAATATGTTAAGTATTAAAAACTTACGAGTCAGTGTCGAAGGTAATGAAATCCTAAAAGGATTAAATCTTGAAGTTAAACCGGGTGAAATTCATGCCATTATGGGGCCGAATGGTTCCGGTAAGAGTACATTATCAGCAACGTTAGCTGGCCGTGAAGAGTATGAAATCGATGAGGGTGAAATCACCTTTAAAGGAAAAGATTTACTGGAATTTGAACCGGAAGAGCGAGCCGGGGAGGGGATTTTCCTGGCTTTTCAATATCCGGTGGAAATTCCGGGTGTCAGCAATCAATTTTTCCTGCAAACCGCAGTGAACGCTGTTCGCCAATATCGTCATCAGGAGCCGCTGGATCGCTTTGATTTTGCCGATTTTATCGAAGAAAAAATTGAATTGTTGGATATGCCACCGGATTTGCTGACACGTTCAGTCAATGTCGGTTTTTCCGGTGGTGAGAAAAAACGTAACGATATTCTGCAAATGGCCGCGCTGGAGCCGACACTTTGCATTCTGGATGAAACAGATTCAGGGCTGGATATTGATGCACTGAAAATTGTGGCTAATGGTGTGAATTCCCTACGTGATCCAAACCGCTCATTCATTATTGTGACCCATTACCAACGTATTTTGGATTATGTCAAACCTGATTTTGTGCATGTACTTTATCAGGGACGAATTATTAAATCCGGTGATTTCAGTTTGGCGAAAAAGTTGGAGGAACAAGGTTATGGCTGGCTTATTGACCAACAGTGAAAGAGCTGAAAAGGTGCGGCAAGTTGCAGAACGTAACCAGCAAGCATTAGTCCGTTTTGCTGATTTGTATCACTGCCGTCATGGTGAAGATTCATTTCATGCCAGTTTGCATTGGCAATGGGTCACTCAAACCGGTTTTCCTCAATTCAAACATGAAGATTGGCGTTATACGCCGCTGGATAAATTGTTAAATCAGCAATACAGCAACAAAACTTGGGAATTGACAGTAGCACAATGCGAACAACTGGCGATTCCAATGGATTGTTGGCGTGTCGTTATGGTGGATGGTTGTTTTTCACCCTTACTGAGTTCCTGTGAATTTGGACCATATCAGCTAAATTTACTGGATAACAAAAGTGGGCTTCCGGCGCCGATACAAGGTGAGATTTTTCTGCACCTGACAGAAAGTTTGGCCCAACAGCCCTTGGTTATTACGTTAAAGGCTGGACAAGTGGCAGAAAAGCCCCTTTACCTGTTGAATATAACCAGTGGTCATCGTAGTGAAGCATTGAATACCAGCCACTACCGCTACCACATCGCTGTAGGCACGAATGCGAGTGCCAGCGTGATTGAACACTTCGTCAGTATTGATGGACAACAATCTCATATGACAGGAGGCCGACTGACTGCGGAAGTGGGGGATAATGCCCATTTCACCCATATAAAACTGGGGGTTGAGAATAGTGCAAGCTATCACTTTGCGCATAACGATATTGTGATTGGTCGTGATGCTCAAGTAAAAAGCACCAGTTTTTTATTAGGCTCTGGGCTTGGCCGACACAATACCAGTGTTAAGTTGAATGGCGAAGGGGCGAATTTGTCGTTGAACAGCTTACTGTTGCCACAAGGAAAAGAGGTCGCTGATACTCGTACTTATTTGGAACATAATGAGGGGCATGGTGAAAGCCGCCAGTTGCATAAAACCATTGTGATGGATCAGAGCAAAGCGGTATTTAATGGCATGATTAAAGTAGCGCCTCACGCATTGAAAACTGACGGAAAAATGACCAATAACAATTTGTTGTTAGGTAAACAGGCGGAAGTGGATACCAAACCCCAACTGGAAATTTACGCTGATGATGTGAAATGCAGTCATGGTGCGACCGTTGGTCGGATAGATGAAGAACAACTGTTTTATCTGCAATCACGCGGCATCAGCCGACATGATGCAGAACATATGATGGTATTTGCTTTTGCCGCGGAGCTGACTGAATCTATTGAAGATGAATCCCTGAAGGCCGTTGTTATGAAACATATTAAGCACCGTTTAGCGAGAATGGAAAAATGACTTTTTCTGTAAAAAAGGTGCGGCAAGATTTCCCGGTGTTAACTCAACAGGTTAATGGGCATCCACTGGTTTATCTTGATAGTGCCGCCAGTGCTCAGAAGCCGGTTTCGGTTATTGAACGAGAAAATGAATTCTGTTTGTACCAGTATGCGGCGGTTCACCGGGGAATTCATACCTTGAGCTCTGCGGCTACCCGGATGGTTGAAGATGTTCGCCACCTGATGGCGCAATTTATTCATGCTCAAAGTAATGAAGAAATTGTATTCGTCAAAGGTACGACGGAAGGGATTAACCTGATTGCTAACAGTTATGGCCGCAAATTTATCAATAATGGCGATAATATTGTTATTACTGCAATGGAGCATCACGCCAATATCGTTCCGTGGTATATGCTGGCAGAACAGATAGGATTTGAAATTAGAGTATGGCCATTGAATGAAAATGGCGAGTTGGATCAAGCGGTTTTAGCCTCTTTGATTGATTCACGTACTAAATTACTCTCTTTTACTCATCTCTCTAATGTGCTTGGCACAGTGAATCCTGTACGTCAAATCATAGAACAGGCAAGAAAACTGGCTGATGAACAGGGAAGCCGGTTACATATTCTGGTCGATGGTGCTCAAGCCATTATGCATAAGCAAGTTGATGTGCAGGATCTGGACTGTGATTTCTATGTTTTTTCCAGCCACAAATTATATGGCCCAACAGGCATTGGTGTGCTTTATGGGCGCAAATCCCTACTGGATGCTATGCCACCTTGGGAAGGGGGTGGTGCGATGATAAAACAGGTCAGCCTGCAAAAGGGGATAACCTATGCAGAACCACCGTGGCGATTTGAGGCAGGGACCCCAAATATGGTGGGAATTATTGGGCTTGGTGCTGCTGTTGATTATGTCACTTCGCTTGGGCTGGATGAAATTCAGCAACATGAACAGGCACTGATGGATTATGCAATGGCGCGGCTAAAAGAGGTCAGAACCCTGAAATTGTATGGTCCTGAACAACGTCAGGGAGTTATTGCTTTCAACCTTGGTCAACATCATGCTTATGATGTGGGAAGTTTCCTTGATCAATATGGAATAGCGATCCGTACCGGGCATCATTGCGCTCTTCCTTTAATGGAGCATTACCACGTTTCCAGCATGTGTAGGGCGTCATTGGCGATTTATACCACGCAAGACGATATTGATGCGCTTGTTGTTGGATTGCAGCGAATAGAAAAGTTACTGGGTTGAGCCGGTTATAGATCGAAAGAGTGATAAGGAAGAAGTCATGGTAAGTTTGCCCGACGTAAATAAATTGTTACATAATTTTTCCCGTTGCCAGAACTGGGAAGAAAGATATCTCTATATGATTGAACTGGGGGCGAGGTTGTCTCCTCTTACTGACGAACAACGCCAGCCTGAATATTTAATTGCAGGTTGTCAGAGTCAGGTATGGATACTGCTGAGAATGAATCACCAAAACAAAGTGGAATTTATTGGTGACAGTGATGCCGCTATTGTTAAAGGATTGGTTGCGATTGTCTTTATCCTGTTTCAAGAGAAAACTCCCCAGGAGATTCTGGATTTGGATGTGACTGAATATTTTGGAAAATTGTCTTTGGAGCAACATCTGACCCCCTCACGCACACAGGGGTTACATGCGATGATACGCGCCATCCGAAATAGGACAAGTAAAATGGTTTAAATATCGGTCTTACGTGTTTCTTTCGCTACTGATAATATGTACGGCCAATAAGGCTTCAACCTTTTACACTTAAATTTATTCGATAACATTCAGAAGTCATTCCAGGAAGCAAGCATGAAACGAGTTTTAACGTTTATTAGCGTGTTATTGTTCAGTGGGCTAACTAATACAGTCAGTGCCACGGAATATACTTTGCCAGAGGCCAATAGTCGTTTAATTGGCGAAAATACGACATTGGTTGTACCCGATGATGGACGTTCTTTAGAGGCCATTGCTGCCGAATATGAAATTGGTTTATTGGCAATGCTGGAAGCTAACCCAGGTACCGACCCTTATTTGCCTGCTCAGGGTTCTGAACTGATTATTCCATCACAAATGTTGTTGCCTGATACACCGAGGCAGGGGATTGTGATTAACCTTGCAGAACTCAGACTCTACTATTTTCCTAAAGGAAAAAACAAAGTTATCGTCTATCCGATTGGTATTGGGCAACTCGGTCGTAATACGCCAGTGATGACAACATCTGTTAGTCAGCTAATTAAAGATCCAACTTGGACGCCGACTAAGAATATCCGTAAACATTATGCTGAACAGGGGGTTATTTTACCTGCGGTTGTTCCTGCTGGCCCGGAAAACCCTATGGGTGCATTTGCATTGCGCTTAGCTGCCGGGCGAGGAGAATACTTGATCCACGGCACTAATGCTGATTTTGGTATCGGTCTGCGGGTGAGTTCGGGCTGTATTCGTTTGCGCCCTGATGATATTGAAGCGCTATTCAACGCTGTTCCCCGAGGAACACGAGTACAGATTATCAATGAAGCGGTTAAGTATTCCGTAGAACCAAATGGTGAGCATTATATTGAAGTACATCAGCCGTTGTCTAAAAAAGAGGATGATGATCCACAGACATTACCTATTGTCCGCTCAGCCGATTTGAACAAGTTCATTGATAATAGCAAGACAGATAAGAATATTGTTGAACAAGCGATGGTACGTCGTTCTGGTCTGCCGGTGCTGGTAAGTAAAGGTATAGAGCCTGAAACACAACAGGACTTATCAGAAGAGAATATAGCGCGGATGGAAGACGATGTTAAAGGAGCAGAACAGGAAGTGAATAACGATGTATCTGAATCGTTTAAATTACCGCCGTTATATCAGCCTGGGCCAATCTATCGGGAAAATTAATATTTTATTGCGGACAAGGAAGTCAGCAAATATTTATCTGACAGAATCTGATGATAAAAAAACGGCGCACAGATGGATTGCGCGCCATTTTTGTACATAATTACAAAAAATTATTTTTTGTAGGAACGAACTTGATTATCCAGACGCTGATTCGCACGAGCTGCATCGTCTTTAGCGGCTTGAATGTCAGTACGTACTGCGTTCACGTCATTGCTCAGTTGATCAACTTTTGCATTCAGAGTCTGAATATCAGAAGTCAGTTGGTCAACCTTAGCAGTGCTTGAACAACCAGCCAACAGAGTAGAAGCCAGAACTACTGCACCCAGTACAATTTTAGTACGATTCATTATAATACCCTCTAGATTTAAGTTAATCTCCAAGTAGCCATGTAAGTATTACACAAAGTTTTTTAGAAAGAGAATAAATTTTTATCATGAAAACCAATTATTTCAATTTTTCTCTTTAGTAAGCGGATAATTTTCATCTAAATGTAAAAAAACAAAACCATTGAGTAACATTTTAATCAAAAAAAGCCTATTCCATGAGGGAATGATATTCTTCGAAATAATTTTAGTTAAAAATTCTTATAAATAAAAAATACAATATCTTGGTCATCTTGCATCTATTGAACCATCGGGACATCTCTTTAATGAAGTCATTTTTTATACATAAATTTAGGGTTTCTCTTAAAACAAATTTGTTAACTGAATCTTATTGTAGATGAATAACTTGACAATGTTCAGGTTGAATCCTAGGCTCGAATTCAAACTGGTAAGAGGAGTTTGTTATGTTAACTGATCAATCTAACGAATATTTTAACATCAGCATTGACAACGGAGTCGCTCATTTACAACTCAGTCGTCCCGAAAAGGCAAATAGTTTGGCGCTTGGGTTCTGGAAACGGTTTCCTGAGGCAATAGAGCAACTTAGTCATTCAGGTGAAGTGCGGGCAATGGTGATCTCTGCGCAAGGAAACACATTTTGTGGTGGGCTTGATCTGCAAATCTTTGCTTCTAGCAAAGAGGCTAATACGACTAATCCTGCTGAGCGGGAAGCGATGCGGTTCAACTTATTGCAAATGCAGGAGGCGATAAGCGTATTGGAGCGTGCCCGATTCCCTGTTATTGCCGCCGTACAAGGCGCTTGTCTTGGGGCAGGTTTTGATTTAATTGCTGCATGCGATTTTTGTTTTGCTGCTGAAAATGCGAAGTTTCGGATAGAAGAAACCAATATTGGTATGATGGCTGACTTAGGTATTCTTCAACGTTTGCAACATTTGATTCCTGGAGGTATGGCCCGTTATCTTGCCCTGACTGGGGATACTCTGAGTGCGGTTCAGGCTCATGATTTTGGGCTGGTGGTAAAGGTGTTCCCTTCTACGGAGACATTAATTGAAGGCGCTCTCGCGACTGCCCGGCGTATTGCTGATCGGCCTCCAGTTGCTATTAGCGGGGTTAAACGGGCCATGCTTTACAGCCGTGATCATGGTGTCTACGAATCGTTGCAACAAATAGCACTTTTGCAAGCTTCGATATTTAGTCGTCAAGATATCTTGTGCTCGATTCAAGCGAAAGCGACTGGAACAAAAAGTGAGTTTCAGAACTTAAGCGAAGTCGGTAAAGCTTTCGATGAGCCATGATCAAGGCAAAGATGTTGATGATATGTAAAGAGGGTTCTCTACAAATGATGTAGTGCTGGAAAATGTCATCATTGTTGAGGGTTAAGCCATTTTCTGACCGTGAGAAAACAGAAAATGGCATTATTATTAATATTAACTAGCATATAAGTGGATGGAATAATTTGATTCATAATAATAAATATGTTAATAATATTCCTATTTTTATTTAATTCTGATTAATTATTCCTGTTGTTATTTATTGTTAACAATATGTAAGACATTTATAAAATATTATTCTTGTTCAATCTTATTTTATGATCTTGATTAATGGTCGGATTGTAGAGGTAATAGTTAATGATGAATTTGTTAATAACGTCGTGTTAAAGGGTATAGTATTAAAAGGTATAGCATTAAAAGGAATATTTTTGAGGAATGAGTTAATCTATGGTTATTTTATTTTTGCATGTTATTGCATGAATATGAACATCAATAGAAATCAAGGCGAATGGAAATAACAAAGGTACATTATTACATTTTAAAGTTGTTAATATCTGGGTGAATAACCGTAGGGTTTTATCTGTGTGAATTATTTTTGAAAAATATGTATTATGACTGATTATTAAATATATTCTATCCTGAATGGATAATTTAAAAATCGGAATTAAAAATAGTGATTTTAAATTTTTTTGTAATGACAAATAGGAGAAATAAGATTATTTCATCACTCACTTAAATAGATGGAATGGAAAGAAATATGTGAGTATGATAATTGGGAAAATAATTTAATATTACATTAAATTAGCGGAGAAAATCAGATATTACATGCCCTGAAACACCGTTATATATACGGTGTTTCAGAAATAAAGCGACCTATTAAATTAAAGTACGTGAACAGACGACGTGTTGGTTGTGCCACTTGGAACTAGGGCGCCAGATACCATAACCACGATTTCACCTTTCTTCGCCAGGCCACTCGCTAACGCCGCTTCTTTACCAATGCGGTAGAAATCATCGGTAGAGGCGATTTCTTTAACAATTTGGGTAGAGACGCCCTTAACAAGCAGTAATTGGCGGGCAGTCACTTCATTAGTCGTTAATGCCAGAATGGGGGCGCCAGGGAAATACTTACGAATGGATTTGGCAGACTTACCGCCATAGGTTGCGACCACAATCAGAGGGGCCTCCAGTTTTTCTGCTGTTTCAACCGCACCACGACACACCGCTTCGGTCACGCGCAGGTTACGGCAATTGACAGCTTCGATACGGCTTGGCATTACGCGGTCTGTACGCTCACAAATCGTTGCCATGATAGTCACCGCTTCTATTGGATATTTGCCTTTTGCACTTTCACCGGAAAGCATAACTGCATCAGTACCATCCAGAATGGCATTAGCGACGTCTCCAGCTTCAGCACGGGTAGGACGCGGATTTTTAATCATAGAATCGAGCATTTGAGTTGCAGTGATAACAACTTTGCGAGCGATATTACATTTTTGAATCATCATCTTCTGGGCGAAGATCACTTCTTCAACCGGAATTTCAACGCCCAGATCACCACGAGCAACCATGATCCCGTCAGAAGCTTCCAAAATTTCATCAAAATTATTCAGACCTTCCTGATTTTCAATCTTAGAGATGATTTGAATATTTTCACCGCCGTGTGCTTTCAGATGTTCACGGATTTCCAGAACATCGGAGCGTTTGCGGATAAAAGAAGCGGCGACAAAATCAACACCTTGTTGGCAACCGAAGATCAAATCTTGCTTATCTTTTTCAGCCAGGGCAGGCAGGCTGATGGAAATACCCGGCAGATTGACACCTTTATTTTCCCCCAAGTCACCGTTATTCAAAACTTGGCAAATAACTTCTGACTGAGTGACCTCTTTAACTGTCATGCCGATCAAGCCGTCATCAACTAGCACGGTATTACCGGGAGCCAGATCCGCGGGGAAACCACTGTAAGTGACAGCAACACGGTCTTTATTACCGATAACGGAAGTGTCAGTGGTAAAAGTGAAGGTCTGACCTGAGGTTAGAGAAACATCATTCCCGCCTTCCAGCTTCATAGTTCGAATTTCAGGGCCTTTAGTATCCAGCAAAATAGCGGCTTGTTTACCTGTCTTAGTCATAACTGAACGGATATTTTGAATACGCTGGCCGTGCTCTTCATAGTCTCCGTGTGAAAAGTTGAGGCGCATAACATTCATGCCGGCATTCAACAGTTCGGCTAGTTTTTCTTCGGATTCTGTTTTTGGTCCGATAGTACAAACAATTTTGGTTTTTTTCATGACAATCTATCTACAGGTTTTAATTGAATAAAATAGTGAACCACCCACTTTATGGTTTGCGCGGATACCATGTGGTGTTGAACGTTGCGCAGCATCATTAAGGACAAGTGGTGGGGAAAACATACGGTGCTTTTCGTGTGAGGTTAGGCGCATGTAATTATGCGAGCTTATATACCCGTTATCTTCCAAGTTGCCTCTTTGTTGGTAACTTTTCAGTGTCCGGCAAATCAATAAGCTGAAACCATTCAACCCTAAATTGCGCCGTATTATAGAGACTTATTTCTGTGAAATGAATCGAAAAATGATTATACCCTTCATCTTTCAAGCTGCTGCTTTGTTGGCAGCTTTCACTCACCCCAGTCACATAGTTATCTATGCTCCTGGGGATTCGTTCACTTGCCGCCGCGCTGCAACTCGAAATCTATTAGGCATATATCAATTAATTATAACGGTAAACTGGAAAAATGACGCAGATCTTAACAGAGAAGAGTTATAGCTCATTGCGTGAACTGTTTGTAAACAAACAATAGTGTATTTTGACGTGGGAAATAAATTAAGCACAACCAAGAGAGGAGATGATAAAAACAAGAATAGCCATTTGTAGACTTGGTGCGTCCGAGTGGACTCGAACCACCGACCCCCACCATGTCAAGGTGGTGCTCTAACCAACTGAGCTACGGACGCACTGTAAACTGGTGTAATCAACTAAGCAATTGGTGCGTCCGAGTGGACTCGAACCACCGACCCCCACCATGTCAAGGTGGTGCTCTAACCAACTGAGCTACGGACGCAATCTAACTGCCTATACCAATAGGGCTATTTTATTTGCCCTTCTTTGCCATAAAGAGCGAACCTAGGCAGTGCTCAAAATCCTCACGTACTACGTGTACGCTCCGGTTTTTCCGCGCTGTCCGTGTTCAAATTGCCTGCAACAATTACGCCTATTCGGATAGGCACTAAATTGCATTGGTGACAACGGGGATGGATATTAACGGCGAGTTAGCCTTCTGGCAAGGGGAATAATACAAATTATTGTTCAACTGTTCGTATTTACATCTATACCCGTCATCTTTCAAGTTGCCTCTTTGTTGGCTGCACTCGCTCACCCCGGTCACATAGTTATCTATGCTCCCGGGGATTTGCTCCCTTGCCGTCGCGATGCATCTTGAAATCCATAGGGTATATACCCGTCATCTTTCAAGTTGCCTCTTTGTTGGCTGCACTTGCTCACCCCGGTCACATAGTTCGCTATGCTCCCGGGGATTCTCTCCCTTGCCGCCTTGATGCATCTTGAAATCTATTAGGTATATAACAGTGAATTTGTCGTTTATTCCACCAGTTAAGTATTCGTTCCCGGCTTTATGAAAAAGAAATCAGCGGGTTGAGCGTTGTAAAACTACCTCATTTGGCTGTTTTTGTATCCACAAAATACGGGTAAATACCATCACTGCTGATGCAGTCAGGCCAATAATAAAGCCGATCCAGAACCCTTGTGGCCCCATAGCGGGTACAACATAGTCAGTTAATCCCAGAATGTAACCGCTTGGTAGCCCCAAAATCCAGTAAGCGATAAAAGTGATATAAAAGATAGAACGCGTATCTTTATATCCACGTAAAACACCAGCCCCTACAACCTGTATGGAATCAGATAATTGGTAAAGCGCGGCAAATAGCATCAGATGTGATGCCATGATGATAACTTCAGGATTGTCGTTATACATCAAGGCGATCGGTTCTCGCAGAATAATAGAAAAGGTTGCGGTTAAACAAGCAAATACCAAACCAACTATAATTCCGGTATAGGCTGATATCCGAGCATTCTCAATAGATTCTTTCCCTAAATTATGGCCAACGCGGATAGTGGTTGCTGCCGCTAAAGATATTGGGAACATAAACATTAATGAGCTGAAATTTTGGGCAATTTGGTGTCCTGCAACAGCAGTAACGCCTAAAGGAGAGATCAATAATGCCACTATGGCAAATAGGGTAATTTCAAAAAATACCGCCATCGCAATAGGAAAACCGAGGGATGAAATGCGTTTCAGAATATGCCAATTTGGTGCGGCGAAGCGATGTTTAGGGCGGATATCCCTTTGTGATGATGCACGTTTCACATACCAACGCATTAGTAGGAACATAACCCAGTAAACGCTGGCAGTAGCAACACCACAGCCGACACCACCTAAAGCGGGAGCGCCGAATTTACCGTAAATGAATATGTAGTTAATCGGAATATTAATCAACAATCCTAAAAAACTAATCACCATGCCTGGTTTGGTTTTCGATAAACCTTCACATTGATTACGCAGCACCTGATAAAACAGATAGCCCGGCGCACCCCACATTATTGCGTGGATAAATCCAACGGCTTTTTCTGCCAAAAGTGGATCTATATTGTGTTGCCTGTCAATCAGGAATTTGCTGTTGTATAGAATAGCGATAATGATAATGGAGAGGAAAATCGCCAGCCAGAACCCTTGCTGAGTTTGGTTAGCAATGAGACTCCTGCGACCAGAACCGTTCATTTGCGCAATAATGGGTGTTAAAGCTAATAGTAAGCCGTAACCAAATAAGATAACTGGCAGCCAGATCGAGGTGCCAACAGCAACTGCGGACATATCTGTTGCACTGATGCTACCTGCCATAACGGTGTCCACAACCCCCATTGCAGTTTGTGAAAATTGAGCAATAATGACGGGAATCCCTAGAGCGAGCAAACTACGCGCTTCTTTTAAATACTTCTGCACGCATTACACCTTTTTTATAAAGTAGAAAATATTAAGAAAGACATCTGTATATAAGAAACGATTTTCGAAAAATCAATCGCTTACTAACCGGAGTATTGTATCTATTTAATACTATATTACAACAATAATGCTGAGTTTATATTCGAATGATCAGGTGGTATTTATCAATGACAACTTGATATAAACTAATCAATAATTATACACAGTCATTAAGAGGTTCTTCTATGTTTACGGGCATCGTTCAGGGAAAAGCACCCTTGGTTGCTATTGATGAAAAAAGTCATTTTCGGACTCATGTTGTTAAATTCCCGGCTGAATTATTGCCAGGTATTGAAACAGGGGCGTCAGTTGCCAATAACGGTTGTTGTCTGACGGTAACCAAAATAGAAGGCGATGAGATGAGTTTCGACTTAATGAAAGAGACTCTACGTCTGACTAATCTTGGAGATTTACAGCTAGGGGATTATGTGAATCTGGAGCGGGCGGCCAAATTTGGGGATGAAATTGGCGGGCATTTGATGTCCGGTCATATCATCACGGTTGCTGAGATAGCTAAAATTTTCACTTCAGAAAATAATCATCAAATATGGTTCCGTATCCATGATAAGCAATTAATGAAATATATCTTGCATAAAGGATTTATCGGCATCGATGGAATTAGTCTGACAATTGGTGATGTAGTTAATAATCGTTTTTGCGTTCACCTTATTCCTGAAACACTGGAACGTACGACATTAGGTAAGAAACGTCTTGGTCAAAAAGTGAATATTGAGATTGACTCACAGACTCAGGCGATTGTTGATACAGTGGAGCGTGTTCTTGCTCAGAAAGAGAGGGAACAGCGGGAACGGGTTGCCTCTCGGCAACCAGAGACATTCGTGGAAGAATGTTTAATAAATGATGAGCGATAGTAGGACTCCGCCCGTCGCTTTCAAATAGAATTAATCGTTGTTAAAAGGGAGTGTTGATCCTATTAATGCTCCTTTTTGTGATGCGCATTGCAGTATTGCTCATGGCTTGTTAATTGATATGGTTTATGTTGTTATTATTGTGTTAATGCGCTTTCTTGTAAAACGCAGGCTAACCCCACGATGATATTTTCAGAGGCTACTTTATGGAAAACCCGATTGAGTTAGATGAATGGCTTGAAGAACCTACACACGATGACGCTGTTGAAATGATGAATGCGCAAGCTGTCGTACCTTTTGGTACAGCACTTTGGCCTCATTAAGGTTCTTTATAATAATAGATACCCCATAAACTTCAAGTTGCGGCTCGCAAGATGAAAGCAGTTTATTATCTCCCCGTGCCACGGCGAGATAATAAATGCATATTGAGGTATGACAAGTATATAAGTAAGGGGAGGTCCCCTTACTTAAAAATAAACAGGATTGTTCTCATGGATAAAAGTCTTGAAAATATGTATCGCTGTTTATCACATCATCCTGCAATTTCAGATAAAGTAAGAAATGATGAATGTATAAAAATATTTATCGGATCTGATACTGAGCATCGCAATATTGCGCAAAAGATGCATATGTATAAAACGGGTTTCGATGTAAGATCTGATTTTGCTTTTTTAGAAGAAACATCAGCAGACGATATAAAACAAAAAATATCCGATTGTGATTTGTTTATTTTTCTTTATGCATCATCAACATTAAAGAATATATCTCCACAAGGACCGGAATATCTAACCAAAATAAGAAGTTTTATTACTGAATCATGGAAGAAATCTGTACTGTTTAAAGATTATGGTCCTCATTTTATTGAAGCATTCAGCGAGCCGCCAGTATCAATAGCAGAAAGAAATAAAAAAATTATTGAATTATCAAGTCGATCACAAAAGGTTCAATATACAGATAATAAAGGGGGCTCGATTGTAGGTTATTTAGAAAAAGGCCATAAATGGACTTCCATTGATGGTAATGGAAATCTTGATGTTATTCCTGGGGAGATAGCAAGCCATATAAAGAACCTTAACGGTAGTGTCAGCTTTAGTGGCACTTTTTTGAGTACTGCACCCTTTGCTATAAAGTATGGCGTTGTCAATAATATGATGACTATAAATATAAAAGAGGGTGAAATTATTGGGTTTGATTGTGAAAATGATGAATTTAGTCGGGATTTTAATTTATACCTAAACCATAATCACGGAAATAGAATTGTTGAAGAGTTTGGTATTGGTACTAACATGGGTGTGAAAGCGCTTTATGGCAGAAATGCGGGTTTTGAAGAACGGCATCCCGGCTTACATCTTGGTTTAGGTGGTGGAGTAAAAGGGAGTCATCATTTAGATTTGATATTTTCTGGTGGAAAAATAGCATTTGATCAAACAGTTTTTTTTGATAATGGTTATATGAGTAATTTCCGTTAGTGAGAAACAGAGCGATCTTTTTAAATTTAGAATAGGAATTTACCTTTTAATATTTAGAGTCACAAATGGATATGTTGTATTGACTAAAAGCTACAGTGGAAATCTGTAGCTTTTGGTTAATTATCGGGCTACCCGTAACCCGCCTTCAATACCTTTTAGACTGAATATGATTTGCCATAATTGGATATCGCGAGCACGAAATGCACCTGCACAGGCATTCAGGTAATAGCTAAACATGCGTTTAAATGTCGGACTATAGTTATCTTGTATTTCAGGCCAGCAGGCAATAAATCTTTCATGCCAGGCCATCAATGTGCGGTCGTAATCTGCGCCAAAGTTATGCCAATCTTCCATAACAAAACAGCTTTTGCTGGTGTGAGCTATTTGCTCAATCGAAGGCAGGCAGCCATTAGGAAAAATATATTTGCTGATCCACGGGTCAGCACCAGCTTTAGATTTGTTAGAGCCGGCAGTATGTAGCAGGAATAAGCCATCAGGTTTCAAGTTTCTTTGAACAACGTCGAAGTAAGTCGCATAATTTTTAGGTCCAACGTGTTCAAACATACCGACAGAAACAATTTTGTCGAACTGCTCATGTTGATCATAAGTAAGATATTTGAAAGGGAACTAAAAGATAATTATGGGAAAAAACTGGACTAAGTGGGAAGTTATGGAGATTCAATTGTAAATCCTTTTCAGTATTTGAAAGGCAGACCGAACGAGAATCATGCTTAGTCTGCCATCTGATTTTACTAAGCTCAATTAGTTTGACCTGCCTATTCAGATTCGTTATCGAATAACTTACCTTGCAGGTGATCTAGTTCCTCCTTTCGAATACGCTTCACTACGCTGTAAATCCATTGAATAGAAACACCAAACTTGCGAGCCAGATCATGATGATTTTTACCGTTAAACTCGTTGAAAATCTCACGATCACGGAGGCTAACTTTCCAAACCATGCCCATAGGAAAATAGACATTTTGACCGCCCCAAACCTGCATCATATGGTTCGCAACAGCTTCACCAATTTGTTCAGCCAACGCAGGCTCAACATGGATTATTTCACTGAC
>NZ_NMQR01000140.1 GCF_003545805.1 Photorhabdus sp. CRCIA-P01
CGAATGAACAGGGCGTTTGTCTGTCGGACTTAACTGATGTGAGTGAACGCCAGAAGCAGGTACTGACCTGTTTTGAACTGGCAAAAAAGCTGAATGCGTCAGATATTCATCTGACTATCAGTCCGGAGCTGACCCGAATTGAAATGCGTATTCACGGTGAGCTGGAAGTCGTCAATGAACTGTCGGAAGAGGAGGGAATGGCACTGGCATCTACGATCGTCCTGTCGATGTGTGATGTCACTGAAACGCAATTTTTTCCAGGACGTCAGCAGGACGGGAGGATTAAAGCGGATTTTCTGAGTCGGGTATATTTGTATGGTGCCCGGTACAGCCATACGCCAACAGCAGATGGGTTGTATGTTGTGATGCGTGTGATTGCTGATGATGGTGACAAAGTGCCTACATTGACACAATTAGGTTTTTTGCCTCAGCAAATCAAACTGGTTTCCCGTATTTTGCGACTGCCGGAGGGACTGATTGTGCTATCGGGGCCAATCGGCTCCGGGAAGTCCACGACATTACGCACTTTTTGTCGCCAGTATCTTGACAGGACAGGGGGCAAAAAGCGGTTATTGACCGTTGAAGACCCACCGGAGGGACGGATTGCTGGTGCTATTCAAACTCCCATCGTGTGTGACAAAAGTGATGAAGAGGCGGTCAGGCTTGCTTGGCACCGAGCGCTCACCTC
Source organism: Photorhabdus sp. CRCIA-P01 (assembly GCF_003545805.1). GTDB lineage: Bacteria > Pseudomonadota > Gammaproteobacteria > Enterobacterales > Enterobacteriaceae > Photorhabdus > Photorhabdus antumapuensis. The sequence continues at coordinate 689 of NZ_NMQR01000140.1, forward strand.
TGCGCTGCGTCTTGATCCCGATGCCGTTATGCCAGGCGAAATGCGTGACCTGACTTCCATGCTAACGGCCATTTATGCTGCGCAAACTGGACATAGTGTCATGACGACTCTGCATACCAATAGTGCAGTCGGTATTCCTGAGCGCATGATAACGATGGGGGTGAATGCAGGGCTGATTGCAGATGCACAACTGTTGATTGCGTTGATTAGTCAGCGTTTGGTACCGACATTATGTCCGCACTGTCGAGTACCTTGGGCACAGAAACAGGCTGTACTGGATGAGGAACAACGGGCTTATCTGATGCGTTATTGCCATGCTTCCGGTGTGTGTTGTGTGGAGAATCTATATTTTCGTCATCCTGAAGGATGTGAACATTGTTGCCAGACGATTACCTTGAGCGGACGGGTTGTTAGTCGAGGGGTTACTGGTCGTAGTGTGGTGGCAGAGGTCATTAGACCAGATGCCCGATTCTTTACCTTGTTGATGACTGAGGGAAAAGAGGCTGCGAGGCAACACTGGGTATCGAATTTGGGTGGGATTACTCGTCGTCAGCATCTACTGAATAAGTTGAATGCAGGACTGATTGATCCATTAGAAGCCGACTTAGTTTGCCCGCTGGATGAGGATGATTATTTGCTGATGGAGCAGTGTGATGCGTGAAATGTCATGGGTCAGCCGTCTGCGCTATGTGTTAGTTCGCCACACTTTCTTACCGAGTTATCGCATCATTTTCTATGAGGCGTTGCGTTTTCTACTGGAAAACAAGATACCGTTATTGAAAGCGTTGCGGCAGATACGTGATGTGTATACCCATTTCGATACCCATTGGCATCCGTTTGCTGAACTCATTGACGATTGCATCTCGGCGCTCACTGATAACAGTCAAACTAATACCTTGGAACATGTGCTGGCTGCTTGGGGACCGGTAGAAGAGGCGGCGTTAATTAGTGCCGGTATGTGTAGCGGTCATTTGCCTGAAGCGCTGAATCAGGCCATTACACTGATAGGTTGCCGTCAGCGTATTCTGATAGTGTCGCTCAGAATGATGATTTATCCCTTTTTGTTGGTGCTACTGATGACGGGATTACTGGTGATCACAGCAACAGAATTGGTACCAACGCTAAGAAGTATTTCAGATCCGGAAAACTGGCAGGGTGTGCTGGCATGGCTGAACCGGATGGCGACATTCTTTGAGCAGGCTTTCCTGTGGTGTGGTGTCTTACTGCTCTTTTTTATTGTGAGCGTGGTGTATTCGTTGCCGCGGTGGGTCAACCGTCTGCGTCGCATAGCAGATCATCTTATCCCCTGGTCGGTCTATAGCGATATTCAGG
>NZ_NMQR01000141.1 GCF_003545805.1 Photorhabdus sp. CRCIA-P01
TTCACTTCACAAACAACGCCAGCCGTCCCTGATTACCCTGTGCGATTCCGTCCCCCTTCCCTAAATTAACCGGCAAAATATTCGGTGCCAGACGTTTCCAGGCCGCATCCACCGCCCGCTGGAACGCCAGTTCCTTTTCAGCACGGACATATTCCTGCCTGACCCACAATTCTGCATAATGTTGACGCGCTTGTACTGTTTCTGCCTCAATGCCCAATGCACTCAACGGATCGAGTCCAGGAGACTGAATACCCCGTTGCCCCTGCATCAATTGCTGATAACGCTGAAATTCGGCTTCTGTCAGCCCCCACGCTTGCGCCTGAATACGGTGATTTTCGGCCTGCATAACCTGTTGCCGGGTCGCTTTCGCAACCGTGGTTGTCTGTTCCGAGATAGCAACTTGTGCCGCCGAGGCTGACAGAGGCATGACAACGCCAACCAGCATCAACCAACACCTCTGGCTGAAAAAACCTTTTCTCATTATTGTCCCTCGTTAACTGACAGGGTTTGACGGTGCCCTTGTACCTGGAACAAAGCCTGATGATCGGAGATACTGACCAGAGTCCACTCAAATGCGCTTTCACCCGGAGTCAGTAAGCGCATTTGAGATATTTGGGAATGAGGATCTATGTCTCGTGGAATAATAACGGCATAAACTTGTTCTCCCCGACGTTCAATACCCGAAAGTATGAAAGGAGCAACTCTCTGTTTCTTAGCTCGAAGAACCTCCCGGTCAGGTGTGCCCGCTTTTTTACCAGCATGCTTTTCCTTCTGAGATTTCCACGCGATTAATGCGTCAACGCGTATTTCCTGCTGTTTCCCGATATTTTTCAGTACATTCACTGCTTCGGTAAGATCCTGATGAGCACGGCTTAAATCAGTAACTGACTGTGCGAGCTGTTTTTGTTGGCCGTTGACGGACCCCTGTTGCGCTATCAATGCCTGATGAAACCGGTCATTTTGCATTTGCCAGTCCTGACGGGAGACAAAGCCGGTATCTGCCTTATCAAGCCGTTCGTGCAACTTTTGCACCTCATCAGGCAAATGCTGGAATGATCCATTTCGCATCAATGACTGAAATTCTACTAACTGATGATGTTGCTGCCGTACCACGAATGCCAGCAACGCTATGCTGACAATAACAAGCAATATTGACAGATATCTCAGACATTTTTTTAGCAACAACCTGGGTTGAGTCTTTTGAGAAACCGCCTGCCGCAAGCTGTCAATTTCAGCTTCAGACGTCGGCGACAGCGACAGAGGAGGGATTTCAGTTGTCATACTACAACATCCTTGTTTGTTTTATTTAGCACTGTGCCTGGCATACTTTTCAGTATTACCGGATTGCCTGACAAAACAACGGACACAGAAATGCGACTTATTCAGGTCATGATTAGAGTCTAATCATATGATTACCCGATACCGAGAAACATACTGGGCAAAACCAGAAAGGATGACGATAAAAAACTCAATATGAAAAAATGAAAATTACACTCCAATATAGAGCATAAAATCTGTGAGGCACTACATTGGCGTTTATGCCGCTATAGCTAATGTAAAACCATCAACCATATTCCGACTAGCTCATTAATTTTGATGCTAGGATACCAACGTTCAAATTGTGCCTTTTAGCTCGCCATTCAGAACTGCCATCCGAGGGTTGAGTAGACCCGCCGGTTACCCAGACGGGCCCCTCCTCAGAACCGGACGTGCGGAACTACCGCATCCGGCTCCCGACAGATCAGTGTCCCCACACATATTCAGCGAGCCCAGAGTATAGATCGGGTTTTCCATTTAGTTGGATAACCCAGCATTTTCAGGATCAGATTCAGCTTTTTCCACGTCAGTCGGCGACGACCACCTTTACGGTTGAACCATCTATAGATTATTCGCATACTTTGGTAGATAAACTGCCCAACTCGTCTCTGGTTATCAGATATGCCGTGATAATT
>NZ_NMQR01000142.1 GCF_003545805.1 Photorhabdus sp. CRCIA-P01
GGTTGAGTAGACCCGCCGGTTACCCAGACGGGCCCCTCCTCAGAACCGGACGTGCGGAACTACCGCATCCGGCTCCCGACAGATCAGTGTCCCCACACATATTCAGCGAGCCCAGAGTATAGATCGGGTTTTCCATTTAGTTGGATAACCCAGCATTTTCAGGATCAGATTCAGCTTTTTCCACGTCAGTCGGCGACGACCACCTTTACGGTTGAACCATCTATAGATTATTCGCATACTTTGGTAGATAAACTGCCCAACTCGTCTCTGGTTATCAGATATGCCGTGATAATTTATCCAGCCTCTGATCACTCTGATGACGGTATTCAGGATTTGCCGTTTGTCGGTGCTCAGATTCTTCCATAGAAAGTCCCTGAGTCCCTTCAATTTAGCGGCGAAACGGTCTTTTCGGCTGGTATATTTCAGTCGCCAGAAACCCTTTCGCGTTTTCCCCCAATAGCAGGTAAATCCCAGAAAATTGAACGTTGGCAAGCGTTTTTCTGACTGGTTAGCTCGCATTGCCGCAATGTGACCCGCAGGAATTAATTGCGATTTGTCTTCATGCAACTCCAAGCCGTACTTATTCAGTCTCTTAGGTAATACTTTGTAGAAACGTTTAGCTTCACTGGGATACTGGAAAGTAAACACCATGTCATCAGCATACCTCACCATCTCTGCCCGTCCATGGATATGGGAACGGCTGATTTCATCAAACCATTCGTCTATCACATGATGCAGGTAGATATTGGCCAGCACCAGCGACAGGATTGAACCTTGCGGACACCCGCACACATTGCTGGATGTCTCTTTACCCACTATGACGGGCGCCGTGATTAATACCTCGATCAATCTGAGGAAACGGCGATCTGATATTTTCTTCCGAAGTAAATTCATCAGCTCATCATGAGGTATCATGTTGAAATACTTTCGGATGTCAATTTCCACTACAGCACCATTCCAGTTACGGAGTGTTTGCTGCTGTAGCGCCTTTAATGCCGCATGACAATTTAATCCCGGCCGAAAACCGTAAGAGCTGGGCATAAACATCGGTTCATAGATCCGGCTGAGGATATCACTGACCGCAAGCTGGATAAGTTTGTCCTCTGTGCACGAAATCGCTAAAGGTCGTTTACTGCCGTCTTCTTTTGGGATCTCGGTGACTCTGGCGGCTTTCGGGTGGTACGTCCCTCTGCGTATTCGCAAAATGAGATTATGAATATTCTCATCAAGGTGTTCACCGTAAGCGGCTTTTGTCATGCGATCAATACCCACAGCTTTACTCCCGTCAAGCCGCAGGAATTGCCCTTTCAGCATGTCACTGTTTAACAGGTGCCCCAAGTTATTGAACACCAGTTGTTTGTTACCTGCTGATTTCTCGCCTATACGCTCAAGTTTTGTTAACCATGATAGTCCGTCGTTGCTGTGTACGGTCATTGTTGCCCTCTTACGTTCGATCTGTCTGCCAGCCCTTCGCTCCACGGTCATTACTCGCTTCATTACTACTATGGCTGACTCCGACTTCCGGAAAGCCATTTCTGTGGCCTTGTGTTTGGCACTTGTGCCACAGATACCCCGTTCCTCAGGGAGCCCTCCGGATCTCCTGTGTTCCGTCATTCATCTCTGCAAACTCGCTGACGCCTGCGCCCCCGGTGGTTGGTTTCCTTTGGCAATTTGCCAGTATGGCCTCCGGTAACCTGTTGCCTGCCAGGTGCTCCAACCTGTCGGCTCCCACAATTAGTTCAATTTCGGGGGTATCACGTTCACCCTTTGGTTTCGGCTCGAATGCTTCGCTATCTACGCTTCACCCTCCAAGTTACCCAGGACGGCGCAAGACTCGCTATCCGGTGGCACTGGCTATGCCTTCCGGAACAGGACTTTCACCTGCAAGATAAATGCAGCTTTTCACAGCGCACGGAG
>NZ_NMQR01000143.1 GCF_003545805.1 Photorhabdus sp. CRCIA-P01
CAACCGCTCCTCAGAACCCGGTCTCTTAAGTCTCTCCAATACCTGTTGCCGAAACGCATTACCCTCCTTAAGTTGTGATACCGACAAATCAACCGCCTGATCAAACGGCACCCCTGAAATCACCGAGAATAGCCCCTTACTCAGCATTTCATTGGTGCTATTCAGCACTTTTCCTAAGCGGGTAAAATTAAAGAACCGGTCGCCCAACGTCACCAGTCGCCGGTCAGAATGCAGCATCGCCCGGGCAAAGGTGCTGTTGGATCTGGGCGGCTTTTCCAGCACTTCATTCGCTTTATCGTAGGCTTCCACTAGTTTTCCACTCAGCATCGGCACCGTTTTCATAAACGCTGAGATGTCCGCCGGTTTCTCATTCCCCTTATTCAGCTTCATCTGCTGTAAAAAACCGTCCATCTCTTTCATCACGTCCGGGTTATTCAGCAATAACGAGCGCCAGACAATATTTTCCGGTGACAGCGCGGAATATTGATCGATTTGAGCATCTAAAAAGGCACTGCCCGTTTCGGTTACATTCAGCGCAGCGAGGGCATAATCCACCGCCTCGCGATAATTGAGGTTGTCCTCCAGTCGGGGGGAATGAAAGTCCTGACAACAGGTGATAAACCGACTCTGTTTTAACCAGCTCACTCTGAACTGCGCCAGCTGTTCCAGCTCTTTCGCCACKTCGGCACAAAAATCAGCATAACATTGGTTAAATGCCTGTCGTTTCGCCAGATTCAGCTCTGCCGTGTATTTCCCCCAATCACGGGCAAACGCKTCRTTATCTGATTTGATCGTATTGCGGGTAATACTCTCTCTAAGGTTTGCCAACTCCTGTTTGGAAACAGCCCCATAGGCCATCTTCACGACTGCGCTGATATCGTCATCAATGCGTTCTTTCTCATTGGCGGTTTTCAATTGACGCAGTTGATTCTCCACCCCATTCAGTGAACTTTCAGTCATAAACTCAATCGACAATTCATCCARCCAGGTTTTATGCGCCCCGATGATATCATCACCCCACCCCGCTAATTCATGCACTATCCCGATCGGATCATGTAACGCGATTAACACCGGCGAGACCGGCTTGCCATCCGCGTCCAAGCCCCGCTTTTGCATCGCCCTGACCGTGATATCCGCACACCCCGCCCGCGCTTTACTCCACGGATACAAGGTGCCCTGCGGTCTCACCGCATGGTGATAAACTTTGTAGTAAGGCGCTTCCTTCACTGTCCCGCTGATACGCGCCGCTTGCGGATTACAGGGCAAAACATATTTGCCGGAGTCATTGTCGCCCAGACAGTAATCGATGACTCCATCCAGGTTCTCTACCGTCGCCTGARCAATCCCCACCCCTTCCGGCACCCCGCGCCACTGCCACGGTTTCACGCACTGCATCCGCTTTTCCCGTGCTTCGCGGTTGTTGTGATAATACTCGATGGTCTCCCAGCTCCACGCCGAGGGCGTGAAAGCCAGCCAGGTCTCCTGACGCAAGGCGATATCCCTTAACGCAATAAATTCCATATTGGCACTCAGATGGGTCGGCGCACGGCAATCCGAGGTTTTCTTGGGAGAGACACCAAAAGGCGCACTAAACTGTTGCCACAGTGCGCCATCCTCGCTGACGCTCCAAGCCTCCCAACTCTCCGGTTCATCTAATCCGGCATTAGCATAATAGACATACAAAAACCCCTGCCGTAAGGCACGCAGCGCATAATGATAGCCCGGTGCCGAGGGTTCTGGCGTTTCCGCCCACGCCGGCAAGATTTCCGAAACATTATCGGGCACCACGGTATAACGCACCGGCAACAACGCCGGCCCGGTGGACTCACACGTCCAACAAAATGATTGATTCATCTCAACATCTCCTGGTT
>NZ_NMQR01000144.1 GCF_003545805.1 Photorhabdus sp. CRCIA-P01
AAGTCAGGCACAATCAAAGCCTACGAGGAGAAAAAACAAGCCTTTTGTCAGCAGTCACCGGAGGCGTGTAAACAAACCGGGGAAATTATCAGCGTTGGTACTGACTTCGTGCCCGTTATCGGGGATATCAAAGGCTTTGTCGAGGCTGAGAGCGCATTAGATTATCTGGTCGCCGCGATAGCGATTATTCCCGGTGCAGGTGATGCCGCCGGGAAAACTATCAAGGCGGTAGAAAAAGCTTTACAGAAAGGTGACGTTGGAGAAGCGTCTAAACTGATCAATAAGGCCAGTGATGAAATCACATCCGTCTCACGCCCCGGTCACAGAAAATCAGAAATTGATGTCGGGAAAGATTTAGGGGATGGCTGGAGTGGTCAGGTTACATTTAAGGATGGCAAAGAAGTTCCCTATGGAACTAAAGGCAGTGTTCGCCCAGACTGGTGTCAGGGAAATGTTTGCAGTGTTGAAGTGAAGAATTATAACATTGCAACGAACAAAAATGGCCTGATTAATAATGTTGCCAAACAAGCGATTGAGCGGCAGAAGAATTTACCTGCCGGGATGAAGCAAGAAGTTGTTATTGATATCCGAGGTCAGCAGGTTACACAAAACCAAAAAGATATGATTATTCAGGGGATAGTTCAAAAATCGGATGGAACAATCAGTCCGACTGACATAGGATTTAAAACAAAATGAAAAATATAGGATTTCATGGGGGTCATACCGTTTATGAGCATGGCCCTGCTTCAGATGTGATTGTTTTTTTTCAGTGTATAACTGTCTATGCCGAACATGTTCAATCCGAATATGATTTTAGTTTATTAACAGATCGTCTTTATCGTCGTTATCTGAAACAAAATGAGCTTAGGCCAGCAATGGAACTTATGTCTATTGTTGAGTGTTTATTTGGCAAAGTTCAAAGCAATACAGTTGATTGGAAAATGATGGAAGTGAATTTTGAGTTAACAAAGCTAGATCTAAATCAGCTAACATTAAATCTTGTGTTTACAGATTACTTCCGTCGTTTTGTTGATGCTAAAGAGTCTGCCGAATCGTTTTTGAATACATTTAAAATATATCAACCAGTAAAAATAGTGATCTCCGATTTACCGTGGTTTATTGATGATAAGAATCGTCCTCTTGAGCAATTTGATGCACTTGGCCCAGACGATCCACCATTCTGGTTACGTTAAAAAAAGCTCCCGGCCTTATGCACTGCACCCCAAAAGTTAGACACTAGCTGATTAAGGTGTAGTTCATCCAATCGGGGTTATATTCTTCTATTTCTATGACAACTGGTCTGCCAGCATAAAAACCGAGTTGTTCCAGTCAGAGCCCTTCAATGGTGAGTTGAGGTCTGGGTACTGATTAAGCTATCCCCCGAAGGCGCTTACAGTGCGGCAAACAGCGCGGAGCTTGTCTATCGTAACAACATGACTGAGCACATGTTGTATCAGTTATCGGCAGATAATCAAAAAGATATCTTGGCGGCGGAAAAAGGGGATAAAGCGGCGGAAGAGCGCATAACTGCGCGGCGGAATGCCGCGATTGCCGTCACCGCCGTGGCGGCAGGCGGCTATGCGCTGGTTTATGGCGGTCATATACTGATTGCGGGCTCGGCTGAAATGGCAACGGCAGGGCGTATTGCGCTGGAAGGCTGTAAAGCCAATCCGGCGCTGTGCCTGAATAACGTGGGGATTTTTGTTGCGGATGCGGTTGCGCCGGAAGCGGCGGTGGGCACAGGTGTTTTAGCTGCTGGAGCGGTAAAAGTATTAGGTAACAGCAAAGAAGGGGCGAAAAATCTGGCAGAAGAGTTGAGTCATGCCTCAGAACCGCTGTTAAGAAATGCTAAACCTGATAC
>NZ_NMQR01000145.1 GCF_003545805.1 Photorhabdus sp. CRCIA-P01
TCAGCCCATTCCCGCACTTCTGCCGGCGTGAGGGAATCCAGTCCCTGCATTCTGGCTTTTTCCTGAATTTCGCTCATCCGGGCACTGTAATCACCCTGTAATGCCCGCAGCTCTTTGGCAACCGCAACACACTGTTCAGCCCCTGAACATGTTGCTATCCGCTCCTGAGCCCGGTCATATTCCTGCCGATATTTATCCCTGATCGTCTCACGACAACTGCTGTCTCTCTGACAGTTGACCAGTTCCTCACTCCTTGAGCGATTCTGGTCAACGCTTAAGTGATTATTGTCCACAACAACGCATTCCATTGCGAAGTTGACCGCCAAGCACCTATTTTTTCTATGGTACTCAGTCAGTTACAACCTGTTTTTCCCTGTACGGTTTGACTCCCGGCCAATAACACCCCGACGCGACTTTTCAGCTCGATAAGCCACTTTGCCTTGATGTGATGAACCTCACCTTTAGAGTTAGATGGTTATCCAACATTTGGGGTACGGTCCACATGGGGGGATTTTACTTTAGGCAGTAATAATAATTTATTGTAGAAGTGACAATGTTTTTCACTGTTTCCTTTTCTAAAATAATATCAGTAACATGTGGTTTTAGTATTTCCTCCCAATGATATCCAACATCATCATTACCATTTAAAACACTCAGTTTTGCACCTAAGATTCTTATCATACTGCCATTAGATACAGCAAAAACATAACAACAGTCATTTTCTAAATTATATGTAGATGCTTGATATTTGTAAGAAGTAACAAAATCGTCTGATACTTCTTTCTCTGGTTCAGCCCGTTCAGGCAACATTGTTTTTAACATAGAGAAGTAAGCTTCTTTTTTTTCCATATTGAAAATATTATTATTTTCAACAGGTAATACCAAAGCATTACTATCAGATAAACAAAGGATATCTCCTCCTAATGTTGCTACTTTCGCACTATTTGGATACAGTTTTCCATCTATACAAAAATGAAATAAGCCATTTCTATATCCATTTTCTGTACTCCAATCAGATAAATACTCTATAAGTATGGCAAAATGATTTGGATCACCAAAAATCATAATTATCTCCATTTTCCAGGTAAACCAAGTTTCTTTTTAACGTCTGATGGAACGTCGCTCTTGCTTAATGCCGCACTTTTATCACCTGTGCTACCGGACCAATGCCACGTACCATCATTAGTATTGGTAAATTGATGTACATTACCATTACTATCCAATGCGTATCTTTTTTTACCACTTGCAACTGAATTGCCAAACAATTCGATCGAATTTTTAGGTTCAGTCCCGGCATTATGGTGATAACCTATTTGTCCTGGAGTATGTTTAGGGTTTGATTTATACACTAATCCATTATTAGTTGTCACAGGATCAGGAGCCGGTATAGCACTTCCCTTACCCCCTTTTGCGCCAGCTTTACTGATCCCTCCGGCAACCCCCGCAGACGCCGCAATCCCCGTCTGCCCCATAATCTTCACGATTTCCTGGGTCGTTTCTTCTGAGCCGTCGGTGACTTGGGCACGATGGAGCACTAAATTGCGGGAGGCATCAATATTCGACATCGCACCCCGTAAATCAGCCCATTCCCGCACTTCTGCCGGCGTGAGGGAATCCAGTCCCTGCATTCTGGCTTTTTCCTGAATTTCGCTCATCCGGGCACTGTAATCACCCTGTAATGCCCGCAGCTCTTTGGCAACCGCAACACACTGTTCAGCCCCTGAACATGTTGCTATCCGCTCCTGAGCCCGGTCATATTCCTGCCGATATTTATCCCTGATCGTCTCACGACAACTGCTGTCTCTCTGACAGTTGACCAGTTCCTCACTCCTTGAGCGATTCTGGTCAACGCTTAAGTG
>NZ_NMQR01000146.1 GCF_003545805.1 Photorhabdus sp. CRCIA-P01
GACTGTCGTCAACCCTATCCAACCATGAAAAGGGATACCATTGATTTTCCCCTGCACAAAATGACATATTTCACTCAATCGCACTTCAGTCCGTAAATTCACCGCAGCCTGAGACGTATTTCCCAACATCGCCAGCAATAATGCACCAAATTGCCTATTCTCCTCCCGGCGGGCAAATTCTTCGGGATCATATTCGCGATCAGAAAAATAGCCTTTGACACAGAGTATTTCCCACTCTTCCAGCACACCACTCACTTTAATTAATGGTTTACGCGGGGGCAATTCCGGCGGCGGCGGCTTTTTTGCCAATATCGCATCCAGTTCAGGGATTTTGGCTTGAAGTTCCGCAATGGCTTTTTCTACCTCTTCTCTATCTTCAGGCCAACGTTGAATTCTTTCCCGCTTAACCTTTACCAATATATCAATGTCTTTTCTTTGATCTTTTACTTCTTCAAAGTCAATAGCACCTTTTAACATCTGATAAGTATTCATGAGAGCACCTTAATTGCATCGGCAAAGTTTTTACTTTGTTCTTCATATAACTTATCTTTCTGAGATTCAGGGTAAATCCATTGCGTGGCTTCCAAGCCCTTCACCGGCTCTAACCCAAAAACACAACTCCGGCACCATTTTTGTAAATCATTATCAACATATAATGAAACCAGCCACTCAAGAATCAGTATCCCAAGCATGACTTGCCAGCTAGCCAGAAAGCCAACAACCCTACCGGCAGCCAAAGATCCCAACATTTTTAATGTAGTTTCTAAAACTCCCTTATCCATCAGCTTTCTCTCTATCAATACTTCTAACAACCCGCCGGATGCTTTTAGCATTGCACCAATATCACCCCCAATTTTGCAACCGATTAATCCAAAATACTGCCAACGCCGTCTGCCATGCAATTCAGATTCAAAATCACTAATATCTACCCCCAGATTTAGTGCGGAAGCGAGCGTGCCCGCACTCGACCCGATAAATTTAATCGTGTCGGTGGCAGCCATATTTTTTATGCCGTGCTCCACCATCGGCTCGACAATCTCCATTGCCGTACTCAGTGTGCTTAAAAACGCGGCGGTCACCTGAGCATGGCTTTTAACATCCCCCTTACTCTCTTTTAGCTGATTGGCATATTCCAGCCCATTAAAAAATAAGACCAATAACTTAATGCGGGATTTTTTTAATACCGGCTCTCCTTCGGCGCTTTCAGCGAATTCTTTAAATCTATCGTTATAACTATTTTTCGCTTCAAGACGAGCTTTTACTCCTGATTCCTTAAGCTGCGCCAACACCTGCCGCCGGAATAGATCACCTTCTTGAAGCTGCGATACCGACAAATCAACCGCCTGATCAAACGGCACCCCTGAAATCACCGAGAATAGCCCCTTACTCAGCATTTCATTGGTGCTATTCAGCACTTTTCCTAAGCGGGTAAAATTAAAGAACCGGTCGCCCAACGTCACCAGTCGCCGGTCAGAATGCAGCATCGCCCGGGCAAAGGTGCTGTTGGATCTGGGCGGCTTTTCCAGCACTTCATTCGCTTTATCGTAGGCTTCCACCAGTTTTCCACTCAGCGTCGGCACCGTTTTCATAAACGCTGAGATGTCCGCCGGTTTCTCATTCCCCTTATTCAGCTTCATCTGCTGTAAAAAACCGTCCATCTCTTTCATCACGTCCGGGTTATTCAGTAATAACGAGCGCCAGACAATATTTTCCGGTGACAGCGCGGAATATTGATCGATTTGAGCATCTAAAAAGGCACTGCCCGTTTCGGTTACATTCAGCGCAGCGAGGGCATAATCCACCGCCTCGCGATAATTGAGGTTGTCCTCCAGTCGGGGGGAATGAAAGTCCTGACAAC
>NZ_NMQR01000147.1 GCF_003545805.1 Photorhabdus sp. CRCIA-P01
CTAAGTGCGGAAGAGATAACCGCTGAAAGCATCTAAGCGGGAAACTTGCCTTGAGATGAGTCTTCCCTTGACTTGAGGTCACGGAAGGAACGTTTAAGACGAAGACGTGGATAGGCTGGGTGTGTAAGTGCAGCGATGCATTGAGCTGACCGGTACTAATGAACCGAGCGGCTTAACCTTACAACACCGAAGGTGTTTTGGCGTCATAAGACAGCGGTCGGAAGACGGAGAGAGTTTCATTCAGCTTGTTCAGAGATTGGTTTTGGGTGTTGCGGCCGAAAGGGAAGCGACAGCCGGAATGGAATGAATTTGCCTGGCGGCGATAGCGCGGTGGTCCCACCTGACCCCATGCCGAACTCAGCAGTGAAACGCCGTAGCGCCGATGGTAGTGTGGGGTCTCCCCATGTGAGAGTAGGGAACTGCCAGGCTTTAAATAGAGTAGAAACCCCCAGCGAAAGCTGGGGGTTTTTGCGTTTATGCGCCAGATACAGATATAGCGCGTAGTTCATCTAGCCATGTTTATCCGATCAAGGGTCTGGTACTGCTAAATCATTCAGGCGTATATTCATGCACAATCGCTTCTGTTACGGCTCACTGCGGAGTAAAAGGTGGTTATATATAAGGGGTAGGAAGGTGAGAACCGTTTTTAGAGCCCATATGGATGCAGAAGGCTGTTTAGTTATTTTGGATTTCCATCTGGTGAGCACTCTTTTAAGAAAATAACTAGCTTTTATCTATCCGTTAATAATCAAAACCCGCTATAGGCGGTTGACACGAAAAATAATTTAAACCTGTTCCTTAAGCTTATAGAAAATGAGTAGTGTAATTCCAAATTTAGTTCATCATTATGGTTTACTATTGTATTACAAGTTTGAGAAATTACATATTGGTTATCTTTCTTTCATGTCTATGAATCATTTATTTGAGTTTTGATGCTAGGGACAATAGATCTGAATATCTGTAAATCACTTGTCTGAATTTTTGATATTTTTCTCATCAGAAAGCTCGCTATATTTCATCAGATTTTTATTACCATCGATTACCATTAGCTCTTCCTGTGATTTGAAACAATTGCTTAATGGTGAACGGCAGTATTCTGGAGATTTATGATAAATACCTAGCCAATCACTAATAAGGTAATAATTATCTGAAGTTGAGAAAGGAGTATTTATTACACCAGTATGACGATATTTTGGATTAACATTATCGTTATACCAGATAAATAAGGGAATATTATAGGAATCTTTTCGAGGATGACTAACACCGTGGTGATAACGGATGTCACCGTTTTTATCTAAACGTTGTAATCCATGATCTGAGAAATAGAGAATAGATGCTTTATACCCTTTAATTTTATTAATAATTTTCTCTATCAATTGATCTGTATAAGCTATTGAGCTGTCATAGCAATTATCATCCTCATTTGATGAGAAGGATATTAGTTTATTTTCGGGAAATCGGTTACAGGATGGTTCATGACTGCCATAGATATGCATAATAATAAATTTCTTACCTTTCTGTTTTAGTGCATCATCTAAATAGGCAGGGCGGGATTCCACTTTGTATTTAATTTAATCAAAGAGAAGCTGGCTACGAAATTCTCCTGACCAAGTCGCTCTTCGACGTTTCGCTGCTTGACTATCTTTTATACTCGTATTTTGTTTAATCACATTTAATGCTATTCGATTAAAAAGAGCCATTTGTGCTGCACCATCAGGATCTTTAAGCGAGATAGCATCTTCCCGAAAGATGACGTCTAAAACCCAGTGTAGCTCATTTTCCACTGACCAATGCTTTCTTATTGCCGTGGCAGCCCGCTCCACATCTAAAGGCAACGAAC
>NZ_NMQR01000148.1 GCF_003545805.1 Photorhabdus sp. CRCIA-P01
TCCACACACCCGGCAAGGGGAAGTGTTAGCCAGAGGCAAGGGTGCCGTGGGTGACTGCGGATCTGAAGGAAGCCCGAGGCAAAATGCTGGTCTGACGAACAGGAAGCGGATAAGAGGCGGCGTGATGCGGGTAAGGTTGCCAGTAAAGCTGAAGCCCGATACTTGCACGGAGCATCACGACGTAGATCCGACAGGCATAAGCAGGAAGGTCACGTAAATTACCCCGGGAGCTCTGCCGGCTCAGCCAGCGGTAGAAGTCAGCCGAGGCCGTAGTAAATGGCAGTTAACCACGCCATCAAGGGCCGAACGGGTTATACCGCAATCAGGCGCAGGAGTCTCATCGTATGTCGCAGCACAGAAGCTTCTCTCACGGAAGGCTGTTCCCCCGAGTCCCGGACGGTATCCGGTGATGACGGCTGACAGTGTGCAGACAGCGGCGGCGTCTCCGGTGTGGACGAACGCGGAGCCGGACACGCTGATGGCGCGGGTGCTTGCGCCCGCCAACATGAAGCGTGCGTATCAGCGGGTGGTCAGCAACCAAGGTGTCCCGGGTGCCGATGGCATGACGGTCAGCGGGCTTGCGAACCACCTGAAACAACACTGGCCGTGCCTGCGGGCGCGGTTGGCGTCAGGTTCATACCATCCTCAGGGTATCCGCCCGGTCAGTATCCCGAAACCACAGGGTGGTGAAAGGCAATTGGGCATTCCCTGCGTAACAGACCGCCTGCTTCAGCAGGCACTTCTGCAACAGCTTATTCCCCTGTTTGACCAGCATTTCTCCGACTTCAGTTACGGCTTCCGTCCGGGACGAAGCGCACACCATGCCGTTGAGATGGCGCGAAAACATGTGGCAGCGGGATACCGCTGGTGTGTGGAAATTGACCTGGAAAAGTTCTTCGACCGGGTTAATCACGATCTCCTGATGGCCGGTGTAGCGCGTTATGTTGAAGATAAAACGGTCCTGAAACTGATACGCCGCTGGCTTGAGGCGGGGGATGTACAGGGACGGACGATGCAACGACGGTACGAAGGTACGCCGCAGGGCGGCCCGCTGTCACCGTTACTGTCAAATATCCTGCTGGACAGGTTAGATAAGGAACTTGAGCAGCGAGGACACCGGTTCGTACGCTATGCGGATGACGTTAACATCTATGTTAAAAGTCAGCGAGCAGGTGAACGGGTGCTGACGAGCGTGTCGGGGTGGCTGTCTCAGACTCTGAAGCTACCGGTAAACAGGGAAAAGAGTCGGGTGGTTCGCCCGTGGAAGAGCAGATATCTGGGTTACAGCATGAGTCGTCAGAAAAAGACGACGCTGCGGATAGCCCCGGAAAGCGTGGCCCGGCTGCGCAGCAGGCTGAAAATACTGCTCAAAGGCGCACGGGGGCGAAAGCTGGCCGACACAATCGGCGAGCTTAACCTGGTGTTGCGCGGATGGGGAGCGTACTTTAGTCTGAGTGTGGGGAAAAGCGTGGCGGAAGGCATTGATGGATGGGTAAGACGTAAACTGAGGTGCATACTGTGGCGGCAGTGGAAATCCCCCTCAGCGAGGGCGAGAAAACTGATGCAACTGGGCATAGCGGAGTCCCGGGCCTGTAAATCGGCGTGGAACGGTCGCGGAGCGTGGTGGAATGCAGGGGCATCTCATATGAATCAGGCGCTGCCAAAAAGGCGGTGGAATAAAGCGGGACTGGTATCAGTCGCGGACACGATACAACGGCTCAAACGTATAACCTGAACCGCCGTATACGGAACCGTACGTACGGTGGTGTGAGAGGACGGCGGGTCAAAGCCTGCCTCCTACTCGATCC
>NZ_NMQR01000149.1 GCF_003545805.1 Photorhabdus sp. CRCIA-P01
CACTTAAGCGTTGACCAGAATCGCTCAAGGAGTGAGGAACTGGTCAACTGTCAGAGAGACAGCAGTTGTCGTGAGACGATCAGGGATAAATATCGGCAGGAATATGACCGGGCTCAGGAGCGGATAGCAACATGTTCAGGGGCTGAACAGTGTGTTGCGGTTGCCAAAGAGCTGCGGGCATTACAGGGTGATTACAGTGCCCGGATGAGCGAAATTCAGGAAAAAGCCAGAATGCAGGGACTGGATTCCCTCACGCCGGCAGAAGTGCGGGAATGGGCTGATTTACGGGGTGCGATGTCAAATATTGATGCCTCCCGCAATTTAGTGCTCCATCGTGCTCAAGTCACCGGTGGCTCAGAAGAAACTACCCAGGAAATCGTGAAGATTATGGGGCAGACGGGGATTGCGGCGTCTGCGGGAGTGGCCGGAGGGATCAGTAAAGCTGGAGCAAAAGGCCGCGGGGATGTCGGAAAAGGCAAACAACCATATCAACCGAATCAGGGGGCTGTAGGGAATATGAATGAATTCTTTAAACAGAAAGGATTTGGTAACCAAGCGAAAGGAAACTCACAAAAAACTAGTAAGATTTACCAAGGACAGAGTGTCTACAAAGCATCAAATGATATAAGTGATAATATCCGTACAGGCGATCAATTCTATTTAGATGGCCGTCATAAGAACCACTTGGAAGTTTTTGATAAGAGAGGAAACTTTATTCATGTGTTGAATTTGGATGGTTCGATTAATTTAGATAAAACTAAGGCAGCAGCAGCTGAAGGAAGGAGACTCCCAAAATGATTAAAGATCTTTTCTTTGAAATGTTAAATGATAGTTATCATCAACTTTCGAAAGAAATCTCTGAAAGTAATGTCACTGATAACTTATTAATTGATTATGAAAGTGATTTAAATGAAATGTTTTTTCTGGATATGCATAGGCTAAAAGAGGCAATTTGTTTATTACAAAAAGCACAGCTTATTGATGATAAAATTACCATGCAAGCCGCATTAGTTTACATTAGAGTGCATTCAATGAGATTGTCTGGTTTTTTTGAGGATATAAAAGATGATTCTGATACTTTCTTAAAAAATTCAGAGTGGCCGAATATACCAGAAAATTATCAGGTGCCTGAGCATTATAACTATCCTAATAAGTAAAGTAGAAATCCTAGCCATTGTGAACTATACCCCAAAATGTTGGGCAACCATCTAGCTCTAAAGGTGAAGTTCATTACGCCGGACAAAATGGCTTATCGGGCTGAAAAGTCGCGTCGGGGTGTTATTGGCCGGGAGTCAAACCGTACAGGGAAAAACAGGTTGTAACTGACTGAGGGCATTAGGAAAATCGGTGTTCGATGGTTAACTTCGCACTGGAATGCGTTGTTGTCGATAATAATCACTTAAGCGTTGACCAGAATCATTCGAGGAGCGAGGAACTGGTCAACTGTCAGGGAGATAGTAGTTGCCGTACGACTGTCAGGGATAAGTATCGCCAAGAATATGATAAGGTTCAGGCGCGGATAGCAACGTGTTCAGGGGCTGACCAGTGTGTTGCGGTTGCCAAAGAGCTGCGGGCATTACAGGGTGATTACAGTGCCCGGATGAGCGAAATTCAGGAAAAAGCCAGAATGCAGGGACTAGATTCCCTCACGCCGGCAGAAGTGCGGGAATGGGCAGATTTACGGGGTGCGATGTCGAATATTGACTCATCCCGCAATTTAGTGCTCCATCGTGCCCAAGTCACCGGTGGCTCAGAAGAAACCACCCA
>NZ_NMQR01000015.1 GCF_003545805.1 Photorhabdus sp. CRCIA-P01
ATACAAGTCAAAACTAAAAATTTAGTATGATCATTATTCTGTATTATTATCACTTTTACAAAAGAATAAATAACTATATTGACTGTTGCTTACAGGATTATATGAATTTAAAAACATTGACGTCAAAAATGGTTATTTATCACATATAATGTTGTAACATAGTTATAAATAAATTGACAAAATAAAAAAATTATTTACATAAAAAATTAAAATCAATGCCACTTATATCAATAGCAATCGAAAAATATAAATATCCAACCTTAGAAAACTCATATAATAAAATATTTAGTTTAACTATAAAAAGAAGAATATAAAAATCCCTCTTATTTACCGGTTAATAAAATTAGGGGAATAATGTTATAACTCAATATTAATCAACAAGTTATTTATTGAAAACGATAAACCTTACGCATGTAAAATTAAAGTAACTCTGATAGACTGATCAGAATTGAAAGAAAAATAAATATACCTAATAGATTTCGAGTTGCAGCGCGGCGGCAAGTGAACGAATCTCCAGGAGCATAGATAACGATGTGACTGGGGTGAGTAAAAGCAGCCAACAAAGCAGCAGCTTGAAAGATGAAGGGTATAAACGCTATTTTGATAAATTTATACCCGTTATCTTATTCCAAGAAAACTGTCTGTTTGCAAACGATAAGAATTACGAAAACATATAATCCAACCCATAAAGATCTTACGCTTTCACCCCCATATCCCCTAAAGAATGGTAACGTCACTTTTGCACTAAATAGCCATTTTTCAGGTAATAAAATTCTCTTTAACCTCACACCTGAAGCGATCCACTACCACATCCCTCCCAATATAACTTGTTATCCTAAAAAGGATAAATGACAATCGATAGCATCTTTTCATAACTGGAGTAAGACATGACTGATATCGCTAAGTTGTTAGGCAAAGATGCGGATAGTTTATTGCAACATCGTTGTAGTACCATTCCGAGTGAAAATCTTTATCTACCAGGCTCGGATTTTGTTGACCGCGTAATGATCGACAATAACCGACCCAATACGGTTCTGCGCTCCATGCAAACCTTGTTAAATCATGGTCGCCTTGCAGGTACGGGTTATTTGTCTATTTTGCCAGTGGATCAAGGTGTAGAACATTCTGCTGCCGCTTCTTTTGCAGCAAACCCACTCTATTTCGATCCAAAAAATATCGTTGAACTGGCTATTGAAGCCGGCTGTAACTGTGTTGCCTCTACTTATGGCGTGTTATCCGCTGTTTCTCGTCGTTATGCTCATAAGATCCCATTTCTGGTTAAACTGAACCACAATGAAGCACTGAGCTATCCCGCTCAATATGATCAAACTTTATATGCCAGTGTTGAACAAGCATTCGAGATGGGCGCTGTTGCCGTTGGAGCAACAATTTACTTTGGTTCTATTGAATCACGGCGTCAAATTGAGGAAATTTCAGCCGCCTTTAAACGGGCGCATGAATTGGGCATGGTAACGGTATTGTGGGCCTACCTACGTAATTCCGCCTTCAAAAAAGAGGGAGTAGATTATCACTCCAGTGCAGACCTCACAGGCCAGGCTAACCATTTGGCAGCCACTATCGGTGCCGATATCGTTAAACAAAAAATGGCCGAAAATAATGGCGGCTATACGGCGATTGGCTTTGGTCATACCGATAAACGTGTTTACACTAATTTGACTACCGATCATCCTATCGATCTGGTCCGTTATCAGATAGCTAACTGCTACATGGGCCGCGCCGGTATGATTAACTCAGGTGGTGCATCCGGTAATAATGATTTGAGTGACTCCGTTCGTACCGCTGTCATTAATAAACGCGCTGGCGGTATGGGGCTAATCCTCGGCCGTAAGGCGTTCAAAAAATCCATGAAAGAAGGCGTTGAGCTGATTAATGCAGTTCAAGATGTCTATCTGGATAAGCAAGTCACTATAGCCTAAATCACGCTTATCGCCGGTGATAATGAATATACCTAATAGATTTCGAGTTACAGCGCGGCGGCAAGTGAACGAATCCCCAGGAGCATAGATAACTATGTGACTGGGGTGAGTGAAAGCAGCCAACAAAGCAGCAGCTTGAAAGATGAAGGGTATAGATCGTAAGTCGCTACCAAAGCTGAGTTATACTGCCCTCACAGCATAAACACCTTACTCGTCTTGTTCATTATCACTTTCTCACCAAATCCCGAAAACGCCAATCATACTCTCACCACCACTGATGAAAATGGTGCACAGGCCCAATACCTTTTCCTACCTCTAACGAGTCCGCTTGTTCTAACGCCGTCTGGAGGTATGATTTGGCAACAGGCAGTGTTGTCTGCCAATTCGAATAACGCGGACGCAAAGCGGCCAGTGCAGCGGAGAGCGTACACCCTGTACCATGTGTATGACGAGTATTAATTCTGGGCGCGGTAAAACGCCATTCTCCCTCAACAGTAAATAGCCAATCAGGGCTTTCATGTTCTGTAAGGTGCCCGCCTTTCAGTAAAACGGCTTCGCATCCTAGCGATAATAATTCACGCCCTTGTTTTTGCATCTCCGTTTCGGTTTTTGCTACAGAGCATTTCAATATCGCTGCGGCTTCCGGCAAATTTGGGGTAATCAACGAAGCCTTCGGTAATAATCGTTCAACAACCTCGGAAACCGCTTCCGGCGCCAGCAACGGATCGCCACTTTTCGCAATCATTACCGTATCCAATACAACATAAGGAACGGAATAACGACTTATTGCGTCGGCAACAACAGCAACGTTGGCTGCATTAGATAACATGCCTATCTTAGCGCTATCAATTCTGATATCTGACAACACAGATTCAAGCTGTGCCGCAACAAAAGTAGGATCGATATCATAAACAGATTGCACACCACAGGTATTTTGCGCAACAAGCGCTGTCATTACTGTTGTGCCATAAGCACCAAGTGCAGAGAAAGTTTTTAGGTCGGCTTGAATGCCAGCACCACCACTAGGATCAGTACCAGCAATTGTCAGTGAATTGATTCTTATCATAGGTACTCCTTCCAACCAGCAAAAGAAAAGCAAGTATCAGGAAAAAGACACCTCGACTTCCCTACGCTGGCATTATCCAGATCAGGTATTACGGGTCCATCTCAGCTCAGCGAAGAGCGCCCCGAGTCAAAACAAAAACACCCTATCAGATAACTAACAGGGTGATATCGGTATATACCCGTTATCTTTCAAGTTGCCTCTTTGTTGGCTGCACTCACTCACCCCGGTCACATAGTTATCTATGCTCCCGGGGATTCGCTCCCTTGCCGTCGCGATGCATCTTGAAATCCATTGGGTATGTCATTGTTGCCAATAAAAAATCAAACAGACAACAAATTTACTTCGTCAATCCAAAATGATTGACAAAAAGAAGTTATGCTGCTGTAACGTTTGCCGCAGAAGGACCTTTCTGACCGTCCTGAATTTCAAACTCAACTTTTTGACCTTCGGCCAGAGTTTTAAAACCCTCGCTCTGAATAGCGCTGAAATGTACAAACACATCTTTGCTACCATCAGCCGGAGTAATAAAACCAAAACCTTTAGATTCGTTGAACCACTTTACAGTACCAGTGATTTTTGCCATTTTAAGAATTTCCTTTGGATCACTTAATTCTAATTCGCCGTTCGGCGCAACATAAAAACTAGAGCAAGTTGCTGCTATTAACAGAACCCTATAACAGAACCCTACCTCGTTTACCCGAACGATTTATCACATATTCTTAATATGATGGCAAGCCATTTTTTATCAGCTATGGAGCTAACGCACATATTTAAAATTCTTAACAACAATTATTGTTTAACATAGCTGCAAAAATTTGAAAATCCAAGGTTATCCTAATTAGCTTACAGTTTATCCACTCAACAAAACCCCAGATAACATAAATAACGCTAATTTATTTTGCCTATCTTATTATTGGATTTTTTATATCGCTAGTATGTCCATAGAAACCAATCCCTACAGTTTGTAGTGAAAAAAATCAACACACTTCCAATATTAGTCAACTAAAATATCAGTATTAAATATACCCAGCTAATACCTATCACATCTTAATATTAATTTTTCGTTTAACTTTTATTGAAAATAGCAAGAGTAGAATTCCTGAATTTAGATGTTTGTCATATTTTACGTGATACAGAGGATCTTCCCAATTTATGTCGTCGGGAAATTGGAGCAATAAATAATGAAGTTTGATTTAACCGCAGCCTGTACCCTATCCGCTACTCTTTTAGTCTCATCTGGGACAGTGTTTGCAACAACGGCAGATACTGCTAACAAATCATTAAAAACCACTGAATCCCACACACTGATCAGTTATGGCAACAATTCAGGCAGTTTATGGGAAAAATTCAACAATAATGTCGCTCTCACCTGGGATGAACCCAATAATGAACTTTATCTGCCGGTAATGACTTGGCATAACAGACATACCTACGATAAGGAGAAAACCGATAAATATAATGAGCGACCCTGGGGTTTCGGCTATGGTAAATATCGTTATGACGAAGACAATGATTGGCATTCCCTTTATGCAATGGCTTTTATGGATTCTCATAACCGTTTGGAACCCATCGTTGGCTATGGATTTCAGAAGATGTGGATACCCGGTGATTTAGATGGTTTCCGAATGGGAATTGGTTTCACTCTGAGCGTTACAGCTCGTCATGATTATTATTATGTCCCTATTCCACTCCCATTACCGTTATTCTCCATAGAATATGATCGGTTATCGTTTCAAGGAACGTACATTCCCGGCACATATAACAACGGTAATGTACTCTTCGCTTGGTTACGTTGGCAGTGGTAACCGGATAAAAAATACCAGGCTGCGTGACATCAGCCTGGTATTTTTATAGTGATAATCCAAGTATATGTTATCCCTGCTCCTCTGTTTTCATTTTATCACGGCGGGAATGGGACATTAAAAACCCAATCCATAACACCCCCACCCAAAATGGCATCAGGATGACTGAAATACGGATGCTATCCATCATCAAAATAATGACAAGTATAAAGGTAAGGAAAACCAGACACAGATAATTACCGAATGGATACCAAAATGCCTTAAATGACGGCTCTATCCCCTGTTTAACTTTTTCTGCCCGGAATTTTAAATGCGCCATACAGATCATGACCCAATTAATCACCAACGTTGTTACCACCAACGCCATTAATAACTCAAATGCTTTACCCGGCATCACATAATTGATCAATACGCCAATGGACGTTGCCAAAGCAGATATAACAATAGCTCTGATAGGAACACCACTCTCATTAACTCTTTTCAACATCCCAGGAGCATTGCCTTGTTTTGCTAAACCGTACAGCATTCGGCTGTTGCAATACACACCGCTGTTATAAACGGATAATGCAGCAGTCAGGACAACAATATTCAGAACGTTAGCCACCCAGAAACTATCCAGGTTGTGAAAAATCATAACAAATGGGCTTTCACCTTCAACGACATTGCCCCACGGATAAAGCGACAACAACACGGTCAGAGAACCGATATAGAAAATCAATATTCTGTATACCACCTGATTAGTGGCCTTAGGAATACTAATACGTGGATTTTCCGCTTCTGCCGCGGTAATACCCACCAGTTCCAACCCACCAAAAGAGAACATGATTACAGCCATTGCCATAATAAGGCTGGAGATCCCATTAGGCATAAAGCCGCCATGCTGCCAAAGGTTAGTAATACTGGCTTGGGGTCCGCCGTTTCCGCTGACTAACAGGTAAGCACCAAAAACAATCATACAGATAATTGCGGTCACTTTAATGATGGAAAACCAAAATTCTGTTTCACCATATAACCGGACATTAATTAAATTCACCGTATTAATTAAAACAAAGAAGACGGTTGCAGAAACCCAGGTTGGAATATCAGGCCACCAATAGTGGATGTACATTCCCACAGCCGTTAATTCAGCCATTCCGACCAGAGTAAACATCGCCCAGTAATTCCAGCCTGATAAAAACCCGGGAAAATCGCCCCAATATTTATACGCAAAATGACTAAACGACCCCGCTACAGGCTCCTCGACTACCATCTCTCCTAGCTGACGCATAATCAGAAATGCAATAAAACCTGCGATAGCGTATCCTAAAATTACGGAGGGGCCTGCCATTTTTATGGTTTGTGCGATACCGAGAAACAACCCAGTCCCAACAGACCCCCCCAAAGCAATAAGTTGAATATGCCGGTTTTTTAAACCGCGTTTAAGTGTTGACCGCTGCGATTGTCCTACCATCTTGTCCTCTTGATACAACTTCTATCTTGTTATTAGTGGGAAAACAACCGCTTCCCCTTATCTGCTTTATTCAAAGCAGACAAAACACCAGCTTTAAAGGGTGGATATTGAAGATATATGTTAGCACAGATATATGACGGGAAAATGGCTGATGAGTATCAGCAACTAATCAGAAAGGCAGATATCGAGTCACGGAACAAATACCTGAATCAAACTGTTCCCCCTGATCACAATAGCTATCCAAAGCTAACAGGTACAAGAACAGACATATTCCAAGTAATACTAAGATTGCAATGGTTTTTTTTATGTCCAATTCTATTTCCTTCAAGTTCGGTCAGAACGCAATTCGTTAAGAATAAAGTTGGAAAATGATATTTTACAACAATGAAACAAGAAAAATATTCATCCTGTGCTTTCATTGTGAAAAAACCGTACCGGCAACAGTATGCATGCTAACAATGTAATCAGAACGCATTTAAACAAATACTAACTATACCCTTCATCTTTCAAGCTGCTGCTTTGTTGGCTGCTTTCACTCACCCCAGTCACATCGTTATCTATGCTCCTGGGGATTCGTTCATTTGCCGCCGCGCTGCAACTCGAAATCTATTAGGTAGATGTGGATTCTATTCGCTATAACAAAAAAATCAATTGTCACATTCAGTTACAATTTAAATCGTTATGTCAAGGCTTTGTCATCTTTAGAAAAAGTTGTGTATACTTCCTTTCACTTTCAACCAGACCAAAATTGTTAATGCCACAGGATAATCACTTAGCACTTGTATGCGCTCTCAGCAAATGGATTGAGAATCACCTTGGCCGGGTAATCCACTTGGAAGAACTGGCAACTTACTCCGGTTACTCGCTTTGGCACATGCAGAAAATATTCAAGGAAGTCACCGGAATTTCTCTTGGTAAATATATCCGCCAGCGACGCCTGGCCGGCGCTGTTCATCTTTTAAGAAACAGCACGTTGCCTATTTTTGATATCGCCCTGGATTTCGGCTTTGGTTCTCAATCTCATTTCACTTACATGTTCCGCAAAGAGTATGGCATCACTCCCTACGATTTCCGGCAGAATCCAGAGATTGAGCTCGAAGTTAAATTACCTCTGCATTTCACTACTAGCCGTTCGTGACGCGATAACCAGAGAACAACATTGAAACGGGCAAATACCCAACAAATGCAACTGTGCTTTCCGGTGAAAGGCAATCCGGTGAAAAACAAAGAGCTTCAACCTTTGTGTTCCGACCTTTTATTTGATGCCAGATACAATACTTCCCTTAACAAGGCTCTCTGGGTTTCATGGTTAGATGGACAGAGAGCTCTGTCGAATTTTTTAACGGCACTTGGCTTCCGTTAATATGAATTTGAAAAAACGGACAAACCTGATGCCAGTACCTTTGATATTTCATCCCTAATATTTTGATTCAATGGGTATCATCTAGTTTTCGTCGCTAACCAACAAACAATTGATCCTACGGTAACCATTAGCACGCCTTGCCAAAATGAAAAAGAGAGTACAGTGCTAAGAAGCAATGATGAAAAAGCCGTAGATATAATCGGCGTGAAATAAGATAGTGTAGCCAATAATGCAACATGTCCCCTGATGATCGCAACGGTCCAGGCGGCATTCGCCACCCCCATAACCGCGCCAGCAAACAATAATATGCTAACGCTACGTAGGTTTATCACCATTTCAGGAGGAGATGTGAAAAAATATTGAATCCATAATGCAAAAGCCGTCAGGATAAAAAATAACGACATGCCATTCTTACCTGCCGCCATTATTTTTGTAATGTTACAATACACCGCCCAAATAATTGCTCCCGCAAAAACCAGTCCATAGCTTAATGGGTTGCTTTGGATATTTCCTACCATCTGTCTGAGTGACCAGCCATTATCACCACTCATCACCCAACCGATCCCCAGAATAGACAATAATAAACCAGGATATAACCACCCGTTCACTTTCTGCTTATTAATAATCACTGCGAGTAAAACAGTAAAACCTGGCCATAGGTAGTTAACCATACCCAACTCAATTGCTTGAGCACGATTATTAGCAAAGCCTAATGCAAGTGATAAACAGATTTCATAACTGACAAATAACAAACTGCCAAGCCATAAATAGACTCTGGGAAAGGTGCTGATTTTTGGGAAGCCTATTAGCGGAATCAGAAAGATTGATCCAACAGTATAAATCAGTGCTGCGCCACCTACAGGCCCAAAATCTTCACTCACATTTCTTATCAACCCAACGATTGTACTCCACAATACAATCGCCAATATTCCGTACAGGGTCGCTTTGTATTGTTCTATCCTTGTTTTCACATCTATCCCCATATTTGTTCTTATTCTCGCTCTTTGTCATCCTGAATCAAATAAATCAGTACCAGAATGATAGTGACAAAAAAATGGAAAGCACTAGATACACCGTTCCACTGTTTAGACATCCACATGCCAAACCATTCGCCACCAATTGACATGAATGCCATCTGCCAAGTCAAGAACCCCAAGGTCAGACCCGCTATCGCCATCGCCTTCTTTTTATTAAAGATAGCAGCCTTAGATTTTAAATTTACCAGTAAATGAATACCGCCAATCCAACATAACACCGCCGTTAAAGTTTCTAAAGAAATAATGACAATATAACCAATGTGATGTAGCAACGGTGAATGAATTGCACGATAGGTAATAGTCGTATCTGGGAAAATGGTATCCATCATTAATACATGCTGTACAAATGCAAAATTAGTCGCATAATCTGTAATATTGCCAAAGGCAGCTAATGTCGCAAACAAAGCTATTGCAAAAATCATCAAAGTTTTAGATAAGCGAATAATCATTTGTCAAGTTCTCAAAGAATGGTTTAAGTACTAAAAAGATCATAAAGAACACAAACTATACCCTATGGATTTCAAGATGCATCGCGACGGCAAAGGAGAGAATCCCCGGGAGCATAGATAACTATGTGACCGGGATGAGCGAGTGCAGCCAACAAAGAGGCAACTTGAAAGATAACGGGTATACCATATAATTTAACAATCATCACCTTATTTCCACATATTTAATCTTAAAATTACGTTCAAAATATTCTCATCTAATATCTGATTGATATTTTTCTGTTCATACCATCATTAGATCAGTTATTATCTGATCCATTGTTATTTACCTGACTATTATTTATGGACGATTCTCCAGTTAGTGCAATAAAAAGCTATTTCAGTCAAACATTGAGTAGAAAAGATTATATTATTAGTTCTATTAAAATAGCGGTTATTTTTGGAATATTAATCTTTCTCTCTGGTTACCTAGCAGAAAACAATTATGCCGCCCATATGCAATATGAATTATCTGTGTGGCTGTACATGATCTCCATTGGCTTATGGGCAATGTGTTCCTTCGCTACGATTTACTATTTAATCATGAAAACTGCCTATAGATTCAATGATATAGGGCTATATGGCTGGTTAATCTCTATTTTTGTCTATCTGTGCAGTGTGTTACCAAACTATTTTGCCGACAAAATAATAATGTATGCACCACTTATCAGCCTAATTGGGATTATTCTTGCATTTATTCTGCCAAGAGGAAAAAATCATAATAAAGAGTAATATTTTCTCCATATCTCAAAAATTTCATTTAATCTGACTATTACTTAAGATAGTAATAGTCATTATAAAATAAAGCGACGATTATTTATATACACTGGGGATTTTATTACTTAGCCGTTACCTTACTTCTTTCGCTATAGAAATAATAATGAAAGCGACTTGGTGTTAAAACAGTGATAACAGGAAAGATATGACCAATAACTGGCGAGATAATCGGTAATGACAGGTTAAAACAAAGTGAAGATAAATCCGAAGGGTGGACCATGAAAATCTACAGAGTTGATGAGAGGAATCATGCCATAAAAATCACTCTGATAAAGTTTTTTCCATGGCACGATCTCACGCGATACGACGGCAAACTAAAATACTACAAAAAACTAAAACTACTTTTTATATTTCTCAACCAGAGCCAGAGCTATTGACTCAGTTTGTGCATCAGGATTACCACTGATGTCATCTGGTCTGAAATGCATCTGGAATGCACTGATGGTCTTACGGGTATCTTCATCAAGCACACCGGTTTGTGGAATGGTATAGCCATATTTAGCCAATGTCTTCTGGATTAATTCAACAGAAGCGCCATCATTCCATTTTCTGCCAGCCATATATTTTTCAACGGTTGCATCTTCAGGCCATGCACCGATACCTTGTTCAGCTAAACTCTTCCAAGGGAAAAGTTTGCCGGGATCATACTTTCTCAAAGGCGCGATATCACTGTGACCAACGACATTAATAGGTTCAATGCCATAACGTTGAATAATATCTTTCGCTAAACGCGTTAATAGATCGATCTGCTGCTCATTAAACGGATACCACTCTCTCTCAAGTAGCATTTCCGTAAATCCTTTATTAACAATTTCAATGCCAATCGAAGTGTCATTCAAGTCTTTCCGACCATTCCATCCACTGACGCCAGCATGCCATGCTCTCTTATCTTCAGGAACCAGTTGCAGAGCAACAGGCTTTCCTCTCACATAATTCGGTAACGATGGCAGCAAATAATGAGCACTGACACCGCCCTTAGTGAGTATACGCAAAGAATCTTTATCATCGACAGCGGTATAGTGGAACACCAAAAACCTTACTCTGTCATTTTGCCCTTGTGAAGGAAAAGAGCTATCAACTTTATAAGTGCCCCGATCTTCCAGGCTGGAACACCCCGCCAATAGCATAAATAAGCCAACCAATATGATCTTCTTCATCATTTCCCTGTCCCACCTATTAATTGAAAGAAATATAATAACACAAAGAAATCAAATGACTACAAAATAAATTTTATGTTTTGCATGATTTTTTTATAAAATAATCAGTCTTGTTCTTGACATCGAGCACAAGTAAAGATGCCTTATTCCCATAACTTAGATGGAAATAAGGCAAGAATAACAAATGAAACGTGAAAGGCTATCAGCCGCTCTGTTGTTAAAGAGTACTAACTATACTTTGTTCTAGCATTTCACTTGTGACTAGCCACTTGGTTCGATTTGGCAAGACTTGCCGTTTCTTCCCAAATACCAACTTCGACCTTTTTCTGAATTTCAGGATACTGATTAATATCAAATATCGGTAACTTACCGACACGTCTCTGTTGGTTGTAATCTTTTGCGAGTTTAAATGCGACGCCAGAAAGCAACAAAATAGCGGTCAGATTGGTAATTGCCATCAATGCCATAGACAAATCAGCCATTTTCCAAACTAAAGGCAATTCAGCTAACGCACCAAACATCACCATACCCAACACCGCCAGACGTAAGATCATTAAGCCCGCGGTATGATTACGTTCAAGGAATACGATATTGCTTTCAGCATAAGCATAATTCGCAATGATTGATGTGAATGCGAAAAAGAAGATAGCCAGTGCAATAAATTCAGATCCCCAATCACCGACAGCGGAAGACAATGCCCGCTGAGTCAATTCTATTCCACTTATTCCCGAAATATTGCCATCAAGCACACCCGATGACAGGATGATAACAGCGGTAGCACTACAGATAACTAGAGTATCCATAAAGACACCTAGCATTTGCACATAACCCTGAGATGCCGGATGAGGAGGATATGGAGAAGCAGCAGCAGCAGCATTGGGGGCTGATCCCATCCCGGCTTCATTTGAAAACAGACCGCGTTGAACACCTTGTGTCATCGCCTGTGCAACACCATAACCAACGGTTCCCGCAGCGGCTTCCTGCAAACCGAATGCACTTTTGAAAATCAATGCAAACACTTCCGGCATGCGTTCAAAGTTATGCCCGACGACCCAGAACGCCAAGATCAGATAAGCTATCGCCATAAAAGGGACAACCAACTCCGCAACCCGAGCAATAGAGCGCAAGCCGCCAAAAATAATGGCCCCACTAAGAATCACCAAACCGATGCCAACATACAAAGGATCGAAATTAAATGCGAAAGCAGCAGCCTGAACAATGGAATTTGCCTGAACAGCATTAAATACCAGACCAAAAGCAATAATAAGAAATATGGAGAACATCACGCCCATCCAGCGTACTCCAAGCCCCTTTTCCATATAGTAGGCCGGACCACCGCGGTAATTCCCCTTATCGTCTTTTGTCTTGTACAGCTGGGCAAGTGTACTCTCAATAAAAGAGGTTGCCATTCCAATCAGAGCAACCATCCACATCCAAAAAATGGCGCCAGGCCCACCAGCCGTTAAAGCGATTGCCACACCAGTAAGGTTACCGGTACCAACCCGTGCAGCCAAGCTGGTGCACAGAGCCTGGAATGATGAAATACCCGCACTGTCAGATTTTTTACTGTTTTTCAAAACTGAAAACATGTGCCCAAAATGGCGAATCTGTATAAAACCCGTACGTATAGTGAAGTAAATACCCGCCCCAAGAAGAAGATAAATCAATACGGAGCCCCAAAGGATACTGTTAAAAAAGCTAATTAGTTCCGTCAAGATATTTTTCCCCTTAAATTAGTAAACCCAGTCTGACCATAAAATCGTATCCGGCAGAATTCATTGCGCTTAATATGCCTTTATAATTAACAAGTAACACAATGCTGTATAAAAAAACACAGAGATACTGGTCAGGAAAACGCTATGAATGTAACACAAGTTTGAAATTGATGTATAATGTTTACTGACCTTTTTACATTATCCATCAGATTAAATGAATGTTTGGCGTACTGTTTTTGACTGAGAGTTAATAGATATGTCATTCAATCGACTATTGCCCGTCAGCCACTTCATACACTTTTGGCTATGTCTCCTACCTATGATTCACAACAAGCTACATATATGAAACCCATTGCTTTACTCTTTACCCACACAATCACTCACACAAGTAAAAAAAGTTCTACCAACGAACCGCTTGTTAATTAAATCAACAGCCAATTAATATCAAGAAAAAAAATTCAAAAATAAGATATTGTGATTAATTTTGTGAGCAGATTATCAGCTTTAACAAAAAGATCATCATTAATTTAGAAAATTTCGCATAGTGGCATTTATCACATAACACATTAAAAATCAAAAAGATAAAAAACTCTCTTATCGGATCACAATGAAATACCAACACATATACTCAATGTGGGAAATATCATCCCAATAGATAACATAACATGCAAAAAACTAATAAACATCTCAACCTATATCTGACATTTATCTGTAAACTTCCTCAATCACAAGAACAAATGATATTTTCCTCTTCGCTATTTGCGTTAAGTTATCATTAACATTAAAAAATTTTTAACAAATGTTCTCCACTTCTTTATTTGATTATAACGAATACATTTCTGCTTATTTTTCTATTCTCTGAATACCTTCAAATAGATATAATCGTTCCCACTATTCCATTCTCTATAAGATGATTGTCCAATATTTCCGCAAACGGATTAAAATAACAATAAAGCCGATATAATAAGATCCTTTTTTTATAAAAGATCGAGCGGTACTTTGATTACCTGCCAGATAGACTAAAACCTTTTATAAGGTTTGTAGAAAATTTGTTGAATAAGCAACAGAATTTTAAGTAAATCGGGTACACTGCAAACCAAAATCATTAGAATGATATTACCACTTTAAATTTTCCTAAGACTGGATACTACGAGCACAGATATCTTGGATAAATCCCAAAAACACAAGACTTAACTTTGACAATTCACCGTGATGGCCAGTTAGGGGCAGCTTAACCCAATTATACATAGTTAAAATCAACTTTTACTTTACATTATCTTAACATTATGTTTTAATTTCGTTAAAATATTATTTCATAATAAAACTATATTGTAAAAAATATGAAAAAACTTCTCTCATATGCAACATAAAACTGGATCTTTTATTATCTACTGCTAATATTTTCATTTGTTATCTTTTACAAAAAAAATATGTTTATGAAGTTAATATTGTATAAATATCTCACTTTTATTCTAAATGCATAATTTAAACAATATACGTTGAGGTTATGAATGATGTTAAGAAGAAAAAGGAAGAATCCCACTGATAACAATTTACCTATAAGAGTCTATCGTGGGAGATCTAAATATGAATATCACCCTCCATCAGGAGGTTCAATATCCATTTGTTGTTTAAGTTCACCATTATCTGTCGTTTGGGAGGAATATGAAAAAATTCTTAATAAGGAAAAGCAATAACTAAATAATAACATTTCAAATATTATACAGTAAGTACTTTATTTACAGTTATAAAACCAGCGGGAGAACAAACTCCCGTTAGCGGTTTTCGCCTAAATACATCAACAATAAAGATTTTTACACGCCATTAAATTAACTATCCGGTTTTAACTTCTTATATCTACATATCGCTCATCAAACCAAGCTGATCATTCGGACAAAGAAACTCAGCACAGCTCAGACCATTTCAGTATGAGCTGGAACATATCGCAACAAAAGACGATGAAAAGGAGGAAAAAGCGATAAATGAAAGAATGAGTTAGCAGTAACTTGCGATATTTTGCAAGTTACTGGATAACAGCAGCCGCCTTAAAAATATACTCTTTGAATAGCAACGCCAGCGCCGCAGCAACAATAAACCATTGGAGTCGATCAAATTTACCTTCAAGTTTATCAAAACGCTTATCTATAGATTCAAAACGCTTATCCATAACATCGAAACATTTATCAATAGATTCGAAGCGTCTATCTATTAATTCGAATCGCTTATCAATAGATTCAAAGCGTTTATCAAGTGACACAAAGTTAGCCTCAGTCTCACGGCGCAGATTATCAACACTCTCCTGAGTTGCAAGATGTTGCATATTCTGCCCTCGATGCAAGAGAGCGTTCAGTACATCGCTAGTACTAAACTCTATTTTTTTATCATCTGAGTCACTCATCCCTACCCTCCTATCAGACAAAACCAATATTAACTTTAGTATACACTCCGCCATATATGACTTGCAAAATTTTCCGTTTAATAAAACAACAATATATGCCTTTAAGCACTTGAGATTTTCCAATAAAATCATTAAGCCATAAACAGGAAAAAATGAAAGATAACTAACTGAAAATAGGGAAAAATTAGGAAATATAACGTAAAATAAATGCAGTTTTCCGCCACTATTTTTAAGAATTTTACAGCAAAAAATCCTGTAAATTCAGAAAACCCCACGGAGTATTCGCTACCGTGAAGTTTTCACAAGATGACGGATTACATATGCTGAATAATCGCGTCACCAAATTCGCTACATTTCAATAGCTTGGCGCCTTCCATCAGACGTTCGAAATCATAAGTCACGGTTTTCGCGGCAATCGCACCTTCCATACCTTTAACGATTAGATCCGCGGCTTCCGACCAACCCATATGGCGCAACATCATCTCAGCGGAAAGAATCACAGAACCTGGATTCACCTTATCCTGACCGGCATATTTAGGTGCTGTACCATGAGTGGCTTCAAACAGAGCACATTCATCACCGATGTTTGCTCCCGGAGCGATACCGATACCACCAACCTGAGCAGCCAGTGCATCAGAAATATAGTCACCATTCAGGTTCATACAGGCGATAACATCATATTCAGCAGGACGCAGCAAAATCTGTTGTAGAAACGCATCGGCGATGACATCTTTGACAATGATCTCTTTACCGTTTTTCGGATTCTTAATTTTCACCCAAGGGCCGCCATCCAACAGTTCACCGCCGAACTCTTCACGAGCAAGCTGATAACCCCAGTCTTTGAAAGCACCTTCGGTGAACTTCATAATGTTGCCTTTATGAACCAGAGTGACAGATTCACGATCATTATCAATTGCGTATTCGACGGCAGCACGAACCAAGCGTTTAGTTCCCTCCTCGGAACAGGGTTTCACACCGATACCACATTGCCGTGGGAAACGGATTTTATTTACGCCCATCTCTTCTTGCAGGAATTTGATCACTTTATCCGCTTCGACAGACCCCGCTTTCCATTCAATACCGGCGTAAATATCTTCCGCGTTTTCACGGAAAATAACCATATCGGTCAATTCAGGTTGTTTGACCGGACTTGGCGTTCCCTGGTAGTAACGAACAGGGCGAAGGCAAACATACAGATCTAATTGCTGACGCAATGCTACGTTCAGAGAACGAATACCACCGCCAACCGGCGTGGTCAGAGGACCTTTAATGGCGACGCGATATTCACGGATCAAATCCAACGTTTCATCCGGCAACCAAACATCTTTACCGTATACATGAGTCGATTTTTCACCGGTGTAGATTTCCATCCAGGAAATTTTACGCTCACCCTGATAGGCTTTCTGAACCGCTGCATCGACCACTTTCAACATTGCAGGGGTAACATCGACACCAATCCCATCCCCTTCGATATAAGGGATGACCGGGTTATTCGGAACAACCAGTTTACCTTTAGCGTCGACTGTTATTTTTTTACCTTCCACCGGAATAACTACTTTGCTTTCCATTAACCTCTCCTTTCAAGTAAGCGTAATACCTTGTTAATTTTTTGTAAGGGACGTGTCAATACTACTTGAATATTCTGCGAACGCCAATTGATAGCAGACTAATGTATAATACCCCTTCCATTTTATTCAGTGATCTATGATGACAAATTTCTCTATTAAAAAACACAAACTTAACCGATTCAGCCAAAGAAAAATATCACATTCCGTCAAAAAACCAACAGTACCTCGTCGAGTGTTGATATTTAACAAACCTTACGATGTTTTACCCCAGTTCACTGATGAAATGGGCAGAACAACACTAAAGGACTTTATCCCATTCCCCAATGTGTATGCCGCCGGGCGTTTAGATCGTGACAGTGAAGGATTATTAATTCTAACCAATGACGGCAAACTTCAAGCACAGCTAACCCAACCAAATAAAAAAACAGCCAAAGTTTATTATGTGCAAGTTGAAGGCGTTCCAGATGAAATCTCTCTTGATAAGTTACGCAATGGCATCATATTAAAAGATGGGCCTACCCTACCCGCAGGTATCGAGTTAGTTCATGAACCGACATGGCTCTGGAGTCGCCATCCACCCATTCGTGAACGCAAAAATATTCCGGTAAGTTGGTTAAAAATAACACTTTATGAAGGCCGAAATCGTCAAGTGCGCAGAATGACAGCACATATCGGTTTTCCTACACTTCGGCTGATTCGTTTTAGTATGGGAAACTTACAATTAGGCAAGATGAAACCCGGTGAATGGAAGGAGATCAATTTTGTTTAGCCCCCACATCACAGTTGCCTGTGTTGTCCATGCCCAGAATAAATTCCTGGTAGTTGAAGAGACAATTAATGGCAAAGCATTATGGAATCAACCCGCTGGTCATCTTGAGGCTGGTGAAACATTGTTACAAGCGGCGGAACGCGAATTATGGGAAGAAGCCGGTATTCAGGCTAAGCCGCAAGCACTGCTGAAAGTTCATCAGTGGGTTGCACCAGACGGCACCCCTTTTATCCGTTTTCTGTTTCTGGTTGAAATGGAACAACAAACAGTGACCTATCCACAAGACCGTGATATTGACTGTTGCCATTGGGTTACAGCAGAACAAATATTCAGTAGCCATTATCTTCGTTCTCCACTTGTCGCAGAA
Organism: Photorhabdus sp. CRCIA-P01; assembly: GCF_003545805.1. Taxonomy (GTDB): domain Bacteria; phylum Pseudomonadota; class Gammaproteobacteria; order Enterobacterales; family Enterobacteriaceae; genus Photorhabdus; species Photorhabdus antumapuensis. Next base: position 17,892 of record NZ_NMQR01000015.1, read on the forward strand.
AGTATTCACTGTTACCTGCAAAACGAAAAGCATCCTCTCACCCTACTGGATAGTTATGTTTCTCCGTTTATTTAATAACAAAACAGTGATACGTTTAATGCACCCCGATTTGCAACGTGTTAAAATACGGCGCTTGTTTTTTTCTCCAGTGAGATTCCCATGTCAGATAACAGCCAGAAAAAAGTCATTGTCGGCATGTCCGGCGGTGTAGATTCCTCCGTTTCCGCCTATTTGCTACAACAGCAAGGTTATCAAGTGGCTGGCTTGTTCATGAAGAATTGGGAAGAGGACGATAATGAAGAGTACTGTTCAGCCGCGACTGATCTGGCTGATGCCCAATCCGTTTGCGATAAGTTAGGCATCGAACTTCATACCGTCAATTTTGCTGCCGAATATTGGGATAATGTTTTCGAGCATTTTCTTTCTGAATATAGAGCGGGCAGAACACCTAACCCAGATATTCTATGTAATAAAGAAATTAAGTTTAAAGCATTTCTGGAATTCGCTGCTGAGGATTTAGGCGCGGATTACATCGCAACAGGTCATTATGTCCGCCGCAAGGATATTAACGGTAAAAGCCAATTATGGCGTGGGCTGGATGACAATAAAGACCAAAGCTACTTCTTATATACACTGAGCCACCAACAAATTGCTCAAAGCCTATTTCCGGTCGGTGAACTGGAAAAACCGGAGGTCCGTCGTATCGCTGAAAAAATCGGTCTGGTGACGGCAAAGAAAAAAGATTCCACCGGTATCTGTTTTATTGGTGAGCGCAAATTCCGTGATTTCCTTGGCCGTTATTTACCTGCCAAACTTGGCCCAATCATGACAGTAGATGGAGAAACCCTCGGTGAACATCAGGGGCTGATGTACCATACACTGGGGCAACGTAAAGGTTTAGGGATCGGTGGAACGAAAGAAGGTAGCGAAGAGCCGTGGTATGTCATGGATAAAGACGTTCAGAACAACATCCTGATCGTGGCTCAGGGGCATGAACACCCCCGTTTAATGTCTACCGGCCTTATTGCACAGCAACTTCACTGGGTTGACAGACAGGCATTAACTGAAGAAATCCATTGCGTCGTCAAAACACGTTATCGTCAGCAAGATATTCCTTGCACTGTCACCCCCATAAACAAAGATAAAATAGAAGTCCGTTTTGCTAACCCTGTCGCCGCAGTCACCCCCGGCCAATCAGCCGTCTTTTATCAGGGTGAAATTTGTCTTGGCGGTGGAGTGATCGAACAACGTTTGCAGGAGTAATTGTGGCGAAGAATTTTTACAACATTACACTAGCGCTGGCAGGAATTTGCCAGTCAGGTCGCTTGGTACAACAACTTTCTCATGAAAACCAGTGTGATACTGATGCTGTTGCAACTATGGTTAATAGCATTTTAAACACCAACCCGGCATCCGTTTTAGATGTGTTCGGCAATCATGAACGCAATCTGAAAATTGGGCTGAATGCAATGCTAGGGATGTTTAATAGCTCTAACAAGGGTATTTCTGGCGATCTTACCCGCTATATCTTGAGTCTGATAGCATTGGAGCGCCGACTAAATAAAAATCAGGCAGCTTCCGATGCACTGGCTAACCGTATCAGTTTACTAGAACGCCAACAGGCACATTTCGAACCCATGTCAGAAGGGATGCTCAACGCGTTGGCCGGTATTTATGTCGATGTTATCAGCCCATTAGGTCCACGTATTCAAGTGACAGGTTCCCCTGATATTCTGCGCAATCCACTTGTACAAGCGAAAATCCGGGCTATTCTACTGGCTGGCGTCCGTTGTGCGGTCTTATGGCAACAAGTTGGCGGCGGTCGCTTGCAATTAATGTTTTCTCGTCAACGCCTGACCCAACAGGCGAAAGATATTCTTTCTCATTGTTAAATAAAATCCGGGAGTTGCTACCAATGGAATTATCCTCACTGACTGCTGTTTCTCCGATCGATGGCCGTTACGGCGATAAAGTCAGCGTATTACGTACTATTTTTAGTGAGTTTGGCTTACTGAAATTCCGCGTGCGGGTTGAAGTACGTTGGCTGCAAAAACTGGCAGAATGTGCTGAAATTAAAGAAGTTCCCGCATTTGATACAGACGCAAACGCTTACCTGAATGAAATTATCGCAAATTTCAATGAACAGGATGCAATGCGTATTAAAACTATCGAACGCACCACTAACCACGATGTCAAAGCAGTGGAATATTTTCTGAAAGAGAAAGTTGCACATATTCCCGCACTGCATCAAGTTTCTGAGTTTATTCACTTTGCCTGTACTTCTGAAGATATTAACAATCTCGCTTATGCTCTGATGCTACAAACAGCCCGTGAAGAAGTACTTTTACCACAATGGCGCCAGATGATTGATACCATCAAAAAAATGGCGAGTGAATATCGAGATTTACCACTGTTATCTCGCACTCACGGCCAACCAGCCACACCTTCCACGGTTGGTAAAGAGTTTGCCAATGTTGCTCACCGGATGGAACGCCAGTATCGTCAACTGGAACAAGTTGAAATACTTGGCAAAATTAATGGCGCCGTGGGTAACTATAATGCCCATATAGCCGCTTACCCACAGGTTGATTGGCATCAGTTTAGTGAAACTTTTGTGACTTCACTCGGCATTAAATGGAATCCATACACGACCCAAATCGAACCCCATGATTATATTGCCGAATTGTTCGATACCCTCGCCCGCTTCAACACGATTCTGATCGATTTTGACCGTGACATTTGGGGTTACATCGCACTTAACCATTTCAAACAGAAAACGGTTGCCGGTGAAATCGGTTCTTCCACGATGCCACACAAAGTCAATCCAATTGATTTTGAAAACTCGGAGGGCAACTTGGGGCTGGCAAATGCGGTATTTGGTCATCTAGCAAGCAAGTTACCGATTTCTCGTTGGCAGCGTGATCTGACTGATTCAACCGTATTACGTAACCTTGGTGTTGGTCTGGGATATGCTCTGATCGCTTATCAAGCTACGATGAAAGGCTTAAATAAGTTGGAAGTCAATGAACAGCACCTGCTGGATGAGCTAGATCAAAACTGGGAAGTGCTTGCTGAACCTATCCAGACAGTAATGCGTCGCTATAGTATTGAAAAGCCTTATGAAAAACTCAAAGAACTTACCCGTGGTAAACGTGTCAATGCTGAAGGGATGAAAACCTTTATCGATGGACTGGATTTACCGGAAGAAGAGAAAACACGCTTGAAAGCCATGACGCCAGCAAATTATATTGGCCGTGCAATTACACTGGTTGATGAATTGAAGTAGTTGATATTCCACAGACGGATAAAATATCCGTCTCAAACCGCTGACAAACCTCGTTGAAAACAACGAGGTTTTTACTTTTATCATGAATAATAATACTGACTATTTTTCCTTATTAACCTGTTTTAACTGCCTGTAAAGGCGGGTAAAAAATTCAATGCTCAACTGACATTGGGAGAGAAAACATCAGGAAAAATGGGTTTTTAATTGATTAACCTGAGGTTTGCTTAAGAAGGGAACTCAGCGCCTGAGGCACGATCAAAGTAACACTATCATCCAAGTAAATATTGATACCATCCAGCCCACCAGCAAATTCACCCTCACCTAATGCCAATAACATCTTAGCTTTGGATATCGACTGAATACTGTCCGGGGATTCAATTGGTGTGCGTTGCTTACCGCCACCACCTTTGCGGCCTTTGATTGTTAAAATTGTCATGACTCACTCTATAATGTAGGTATAATACCTACAAAAATATTGACAATGGAATCAGATGTAGGTACTGTACCCACACGTCAACAAAATGGGGGATTGATGAGCAGTGCAGAGTTAATAAAACACTTGATAGCAGACGGATGGGTTAAGACCAGACAAGACGGTAGTCACGTCACTTTAACTAAATCCGGTGTTGCGAAAATAATCACAATACCGCACCCAAGAAAGGACGCATCAAAAGGGGTTATCCGGCAGGCGCAAAATATTTCAGGACTGAAATTACTATGATAAAGGGCGCGGTTATACCGCGCCTTCTCTGCAAAGTTCATCATCAAATTAAAAGGTAATACTATGATTTATCCACTCTTTATATTTAAAACAGAAAATGGGTTTGATGGTTACTTCCCCGATGTTGAGGGCTGCTTTTTTGCGGGTAACACTTTAGAGGATGTTATCCGTGATGCAGAAAAAGCATTCGCACAACACATGGGAGTTTTAACCGAACACGGCGGCTATATCCCTGCCCCCAAAGACTCATCCGATTACATCGGTGATCCTCGCTTGTCTGAAGATGGAGGAGTTATAGCCCTCATTGAATTAGACCCTGCGAAATATGAGTCAAAGGCCATCAAGTTCAATTTAACTATGCCTGGCAATCTATTAACTGCTATAGATCGCTACATTGAGGAAAACGGACACTATAAAAATCGCTCTGCTTTTCTCGCTGAATTAGCCAGAAAGGAAATAGCTCATCACTAACAAGTTAGGGCGGGAAACTGCCCTAAATAAGATGCCGTGATCACTGTTGAGCTTCGGTATATATCCCAGCTGAAATGATTGCACCGCCAATTTCTCGCGTTCCATATAAGACAGGAACGGGATTCCCTTGCGCTGTCGTGTTAACCGGAACATTACCCTGATTTTGTACCTGCGTTTGGCTATTATCATCCGGCGTTATTCCTGCGGCGATAGCCGGATAAAGGGGATAAACGGCGGTAAGGTAAATTAAAAGATAACTCGTGGCCCTGACCAACGGGGTGCTGCGCTTATCCATCGTACTCTCTCTTTTCTTAAGTTAATCGGGCTTAGGTGATGAAACGGTAATCTTTTCATAAAAAAAATTGATAATTTGATAGTAACACAAGCAAACTATTCTAATGTATGATTAATTTCTTGCCTGAATAAATAGTACGAAACACGATCAACACTGAGTTATTTAATCCTGATAATGGGGAATTCGATGTATTAAATGCTAGGAAGTGGCGATAAGGATGGAAATACTCTTTTTTTGCACCAATAACAATTCTTTTAATTTTTTAATGGTATTACACCTCCAACCCAGCAGGTGTGGGGCATTCTGCTTATGTATTTGGGAATATTTTTAAATGGATTAGTCAACAACCAGAGGCGGATAAAACATTTTTTTATTGCTATCCTTATATAAACCAATCCCAAACACACTTTAAAGTTATATTCTCTATTTCTAATTAACATCTTGCTGTTATAGATCCATGTATCTAACATACTCAGCCAGAACCATTGCATTGAATTTTTTACCGGCAGTTTTGTCTATAATAACAGTCCGAATGAGTTGATTATTACAATAACTGCCTGCTGGAGTTGAGAAGGATTATTCCATGCGGATATTGATCGTTGAAGACAACATGTTACTGCGTCACCATTTAACAGTACAGCTTCGGGACACCGGTCATCTAGTTGATGCCGCTGCAAATGCCAAAGAAGCCGATTACTATCTGGTCGAGAGCGAACCCGATATTGCCATTGTTGATCTTGGTTTGCCCGGAGAAGATGGTTTGAGTTTGATCCGTCGCTGGCGCCAAAAAGATGAAAAACTCCCCATTCTTGTTTTGACCGCCCGCGAAAGCTGGCAAGAAAAAGTCACGGTTCTTGATGCAGGAGCAGATGATTATGTTACCAAGCCCTTTCATCTTGAGGAAATTATTGCCCGTATGCAGGCACTCCTACGCCGTAATAATGGGCTGGTTTCTCAGATTATTGAATTCCCGCCTTTCAAAATCGATCTGTCACGCAAAGAGTTAACAGTTTACGGGGAGAATGTCAGGCTAACAGCGTTTGAATACCGAATCATTGAAATACTGATGTGTAATAGCGACAAAGTGGTTACTAAAGAGTCATTAATGCGCCAATTATATCCCGATGCTGAACTACGCGAAGGTCACTCCATCGATGTCTTAATCGGCCGACTAAGAAAAAAAATATTAGATATTTGGCCTTATGAAGCTATCGTGACTGTCCGGGGCCAAGGCTATCGCTTTGATGTTTAAAACTTTCATGGGTAAAAAAGTGCTTAAGCACAAAAAACAGCCTTTCTCACTCCGTACCCGGTTTTTAATGGCAACTGCTGCGGTTATTCTTGCGCTTACCATGTCTTACGGTATTGTTGCCATTGTCGGTTATCTGGTCAGTTTTGATAAAACCGCTTATACACTACTACGCAGTCAGAGTAATCTATTTTTCAGTCTTGCTCAGTGGAATAACAATAAGCTGGATATTTCAGTACCACCTAATTTCACACTGAATAACCCATCATTAGTTCTGATTTATAACAACAAAGGAACCATCCTCTGGCGTCAACGCCATATCCCAAAAGTCGAAAACTCTATTCCTAATGAATGGTTAAAAGAAGACGGTTTATATGAACTGGATACTGACCTAAAAAGCAGCCGCGATTTGCTAAAAAACTCGGCTAACACACAAGGACAACTAGGTAAACTTAATGCACTTGACGAAAATGAAGATAATGAGCTAACCCACTCCGTTTCTGTCAACAGATATAGTGCGACAGCTCATTTGCCAGCATTAACGATTGTCGTCATCGATACCATTCCACAGGATTTACAAAAAACGGTTCTGGTGTGGGAATGGTTCGGTTATGTATTAATTGCCAATCTTATTCTGGTTATCCCATTAATCTGGCTGGCCGCACACTGGAGTTTACGGCCAATTAAATCGCTTATTCATCAGATCAGTTCATTAGAAAAAGGTGAACGGGAAAAGCTGGATGAAAATCCACCGGCGGAGCTGCGGGGGCTGGTTCGTAACCTTAATGTGTTGCTCAATAATGAACGCAACCGCTATACAAAATACCGAACAACACTGGCTGATCTGACACACAGCTTGAAAACGCCACTGGCTGTTTTACAATCAACTCTCCGTTCTTTGCGTGACAGCAAACAAATGACTATTCAACAGGCAGAACCTATCATGCTTGAGCAAATTGGCCGTATTTCTCAGCAAATAGGCTATTATCTGCACCGTGCCAGTATGCGTGGTGAGCACAGCACCATTATGCGGAAAGTCTCTTCTGTTCCTGCTTTACTAGATAGCCTGTGCAGCGCTTTAACAAAAGTCTATCAGCGTAAAGGTGTCAGTCTCACATTAGATGTCTCACCGGAGATCACCTGGCTCGGTGAGAAAAATGACTTTATGGAAGTCATGGGTAATGTGCTGGACAATGCCTGTAAGTACTGCCTTAAATTTGTTGAGATCTCTGTGACGATTGATCACGATTCGGTAATGATTATTGTCAATGACGATGGTCGAGGGGTACCAATTGAAAAATGGGACATGATTTTCCAGCGAGGTCAACGTGTTGATACTTTGAAGCCTGGTCAAGGGCTTGGATTGTCAATTGCTTCTGAAATTATCGAACAATATAAAGGCGATATCAGTATCAGTGACAGTCCACTTGGTGGCGCCAGAATTTGCGTTATATTCCGATGCCAGCAAATTAATGATGATGATTAGTTAAATATGCCAGTGTAGTCTGATACTGAGTTTAACTATTCGTTATAATACCCTGAAATTCACTTCACACTCAGGATGTCACTATGGACTATCAGTTGAATCTGGACTGGCAGGCATTTTTGCATAATCATTGGCAAAAACGGCCTTTACTGATTAAACAAGGCTTCCGTCAATTCATTGATCCCCTTACTCCCGATGAATTAGCGGGTCTGGCTATGGAAAATGAAGTTGACTGCCGCTTAGTCAGCCAGAAAAATGGCCGTTGGGATGTCTCTCATGGTCCATTCGAAAGTTACGATCATTTAGGTGAAAAAGAGTGGTCACTGCTGGTACAAGCGGTTAATCACTGGCACCATCCTTCCGCCGCATTAATGCAACCATTCCGCGTATTATCTGACTGGCGGATAGACGATCTGATGGTGTCCTTCTCCGTTCCCGGTGGTAGTGTTGGTCCACATCTAGACCAATACGATGTGTTTATCATTCAAGGAATGGGCCGCCGTCGCTGGCGCATTGGGGAAAAGCTACCAATGGAACAGCGCTGCCCTCACCCCGATCTATTACAGGTCGATCCCTTTAATGCCATTATTGACGAAGAGATGGAACCAGGCGATATTCTCTACATCCCACCTGGATTTCCGCATGAAGGTTATGCCATCGAAGATTCACTAAATTATTCAGTTGGTTTCCGTGCCCCAAATTCCCGAGAACTGTTCAGTGGCTTCGCCGATTATGTACTGGCTAATGATTTAGGCAGCTATCGTTATTGCGATCCCAATCTGACTTTCCGCGAAAATCCGGCGCTGGTCCAGCCGCATGAACTATCAGCGCTACACGCCATGATGAATGAGTTATTGGCACAGCCTGACACTTTCCAGCAATGGTTTGGTGAATTCATTTCTCAGTCACGGCATGAACTTGATATTGCTCCACCCGAGCCACCCTATGAAAGTGATGAAATTTATGAATTAATGAAACAAGGTGAAAATCTCCACCGTCTTAACGGATTACGGGTTATAAGGGTTGGTGATCAGTGCTTTGTTAACGGTGAATTAATAGAGACACCTCATATTAAAGCCGCTGATGTTCTTTGCCACTATTATGAGATTAATGCAGAAATGCTGGGTGAAGCGATAGATGATGTGCGTTTTATCAGCCTGCTCACTGCATTGGTCAACAGTGGCTACTGGTACTTTAATGATTAATGTATCATCACAAAAGGTGACCCTTTAAATAATTCCGTGTCACTTCTCACCCGGTTATTACCTCACTGCCTTTTAATCAGATCTTCCGATTAAGAGGCAGTTATCGAAAGTTGTCTTAATAGTCATTGCTTTAATCATCGTTATATCCACCTGAGAAAATTTTAAATATCGTTAAACTCGATTGAATACCATTTAACTCATGGAAAAGTGACTGGCATATTTATCAGCCAGGTCACCTCCACGTAAATGCAAAAACTTGTGGCGCCAGGATTAGTGTAAAGCTCTTGTAGTTTTCTCAACTTTTTTAGACAACAGTGCCGTTAATTCAGCAATACGCATGACAACACTCACAGCCTGTTCCATTCCCTCCAATGAAACAAATTCATGCTTGCCATGATAATTATACCCTCCCATGAATATATTTGGGCAAGGCAAACCACGGAATGACAATTGTGCCCCATCAGTACCACCACGAATGGGTTTAATAACGGGTTCAATATTACAATCCAGCATTGCCTGTTTGGCGATCTCAATAACATGCGGATATTTGATCACTTCATCATACATATTGTAATAATTGTCATTGATAGTCAGTTCGATACAACAGCCAGGATGCAACCCTTCACCGGCTTTTTCAGCAATTTTAATCATCTTCCTTTTACGTTCTTCGAAGTTATTCCGATCAAAATCACGAATGATATAGTGCATTTCAGCACATTCAACCGTGCCTTTAATACGTTGCAAATGATAGAAGCCTTCATATCCATCGGTATGTTCCGGTGTCTCTTCCGATGGTAATGCCTGATGGATATGGATCGCCAGCGATAAGGCATTGATCATCACATTTTTAGCACTACCAGAGTGAACATTATTGCCAACAATCTTAACGGTTACTACCGCTGCATTGAAATTTTCAAATGCCAGTTCACCTACACCACCACCATCTACGGTGTATGCCCACTGAGCATCAAATGAATTAATATCAAAGTAACGTGATCCCTTACCTATCTCCTCATCAGGTGTAAACGCAATCCGAATATCACCATGTAAGATATTGCTATTTTTCAGACGAACCATTGCCGTAATGATTTCTGCAATACCCGCTTTATCATCAGCACCAAGCAATGTTTTACCATCGGTGGTAATCAGTGTTTTCCCCAACATGTTATGCAAGATAGGAAACATAACCGGCGATAACACTTCATTACCCGCACCCAAAGCAATTTCACCACCTCGATAATTTTCCAGCATTTGTGGACTTACATTTTTTCCAGAGAAATCAGGTGAAGTATCAAGGTGAGCAATAAAACCGATAACAGGTACAGGCCAAGATGTATTAGCAGGTAATGTTGCCATAACACAGCCATGAGAATCCTGTACCACATTGGAAAAACCTAATTCAATCAACTCCTGTTTCAGCGCTTTGGCGAGTTCGAGCTGCCCATGACTACTGGGAATCGTCTTTGCTGACGGCTTTGACTGAGTATCAAAAGATATGTATTTAAAAAAACGTTCTAGTAATCTGTCCATTATTCTCTTCCCCAGGGATTTTGTTACCCATTATGAGGAAGAGAAACACAATAATTATTGCGTCAAATCAGCTTTAAATTCTTTAATACTATCAATTAACCTTCGAGCATACTCATCTACTATCTTACTGGCTGGTCCATAATGCTTTTCATCGAATAAACTTTCTACCTGACTCGGTTCTAGATTCAGCTCTACCGTGCGCGCCCCAGCTAGTTTAGCTTCATGTACAAATCCAGCCGCAGGATAAACATGACCAGAGGTACCAATAGCGATAAAAATATCTGCCTGAGCCAGAGCAGAGTAGATCTGTTCCATCTCCAAAGGCATTTCACCAAACCAAACGACATGTGGACGCAATGGCGAAGGGAACTGACAACAATGGCAACGTTCATCTGCCGCCAAGTCGTCTGTCCACTCAAACACTTGCCCAGATTGGCAACAACGAATTTTGAGCAACTCACCATGCATATGCACAGTGCGATAACTGCCCGCTTGCTCATGAAGATTATCGATATTCTGGGTAATCAACAAAAAATGATCGCCAAGCTCATGCTCCAGCGCGGCTAAAGCATAATGCGCTGCGTTCGGTTTTATTTCTGGTTGCTGAAGCTGATGACGCCGAGCATTATAAAATGCCTGCACCAATTCTGGATCTTTCTGAAAACCTTCAGGTGTAGCAACATCTTCCACCCGATGTTCTTCCCACAACCCATCAGAGGAACGGAAAGTCCGAATACCTGATTCAGCCGAAATGCCGGCACCTGTCAATACCACGATGTAAGGTTTTTTCATATTAAGCGCCAATCGATTATCCCTATAAAAAATCCGGCTACGAAACCTCTGATGCCTCAAACGCTTAACCTTACGAAGCCGACTAAGCCGACGACGAACTCGCATACTGATTTCCTTTAAGATTTCTTCAATACTGCTTAGGTTTCTGTTTTTTACACCATAACGCTTTTGGTTAGCTCATGCCAATAATAGATTGATTATTTCCCACTTAAAATTCGTGCCGGATCAAGTCTACTTGCCCGTCTTGCTGGATACCAACTTGCCAGTAAACTCAAAATCAAAGCCGTCGCCAGAACATACAGAACATCCATGCCATGCAACTCAGATGGCAGGAAATCAATGAAGTAAACATCACCGGAAAGAAATTGATGCCCGATCAGCTTTTCCAGCCCATGAATAAACGCCGTCAGATTCAGTGATGCCAACACGCCAGCCATAGCACCGACAATACTGCCCGTCATCCCCGTTAGTAACCCATACCAGAGAAAAACCGCTCTAACTTGCCTATCTTTAGCGCCGAGAGTTCGCAGGATAGCAATATCACTGCTTTTATCTTTTACCGCCATAATCAGGGTAGAAACGATATTAAAACATGCCACGCCAATCACCAGAATCATCGCCAGATACATAATGCTACGTACCATCTGAATATCATGATACATATAGCCATAGCTTCTTATCCAACTACTGATATAGACATATTCCCGTGATGCTTCCCCGGCAGACCTTACCCGTTGATCAGCGGCAAACACATCATCAACCTTGATCGCAATGCCAGTGATACCTTGCCCATAATCCAAATATTGTTGAGCATCGGCCAAAGGAACCAGAGCCAGACTATGATCAAGCAAGCCGCTCAATCGAAAAATTCCGCTAACCTGTAAACGAATCCGCTTTGGTTGCAACAGCTTCATTTCGGGATCATTGTTCGGGATCATAACAGTCAACCAATCACCCTGCTTAACTTTCAAAGCATTAGCAACTCCCTGTCCCAGAATGACCTGTTGATGACCCGCTTGAAAATTTTGCCAGGCATTATCTTGCACAAACTGGGGTAATGAGCTGACTTGCGACTCAGTGGTTAAATCAACTCCTCTCACCTGAACAGCATGCAAGCTGGCACCTTTTTCCATCAATCCAGTGAAAGTAATATAAGGTGAAGCGGCAACCACACCGGTGGTGTTTTTTACCCGTTCCAATGCAGGCTGCCACTGTTCAAAAGGCTGATGAACCGTATAGATTTCACCATGAGGAACAACAGACAAAATGCGGTTTCTCAATTCTCGTTCAAAACCATTCATGGCACTCAAACCAATAATGAGAACAGCGACACCAAGCATAATCCCTAAGGTTGAAATCACTGAAATCAGAGATACCATACCGCCACGGCGGCGCCCACGACTAAATCGCAAGGCAGTGACCAAGGAGAGAGGCAAATTCACCATTACAACGCCCCCGCCAGGGTCAATTCATCCTGTAAATAACCATCACGCATCTCCACCTGACGATTTAATCTACCGGCGAGATTCAAATCATGGGTGACAACCAGAAATGCCGTGCCTTGCTGCCGGTTAAGCTCACCCAGTAATGCAAAGATGCTATCTGCATTACGTAAATCAAGGTTACCGGTAGGTTCATCCGCTAAAACCAAAGCGGGCTCATTAACCAACGCTCTGGCAATTGCCACACGCTGGCGTTCACCTCCTGATAATTCTGATGGGCGGTGATGAGCACGCTTCTCCAGACCAACAGCCGCCAGCATTTCTAATGCTTTCTTCTGTGCCTGACTACGATTTTTACCACCAATTAACAGTGGCATGGCGACATTCTCTATCGCATTAAAATCTGGCAACAGATGGTGAAATTGATAAATAAAGCCCAATTCATGATTACGCAATTCTGCTCTGGCTCCGGGGGACATTGTATTCAAAGAGTGCCCTTTAAAAAGGACTTCACCAGAAGTCGGTGTATCCAACCCACCAAGCAAATGCAGAAGCGTACTCTTACCTGAGCCGGAACTTCCCACAATCGCCATCATTTCACTCTGATTGATAGCAAAAGTGACATTTTTCAGCACTTCGGTCAGTACTTGCCCTTCCTGATATTTTTTACACAGATTATTACACAACAGTAGTGGTTGATTATTCATAACGCAAAGCCTCAGCAGGTTGGATGGCAGCAGCACGCCAAGAAGGATATAACGTAGACAATAGAGCAATCGCCATCGCTGACATTGCGATTGTAGCAACCTGTAACGGCTCAATGGCAACAGGCAGCTCAACACCTGAGGTCAATAAGCCAATCAGTGGCATTAAGTTATTAAGCTGACTGGAAAGCAGAACACCAAGCCCAGTTCCCAGTAAAGTGCCGATGATCCCGGCTCCCGCTCCCTGGATCATAAAAATCGCCATAACCTGACGACGTACCAGTCCCTGTGTCTGCAAAATCGCCACTTCTCCCTGTTTTTCCATTACCAGTAAACCAAGCGAAGTGATGATATTGAATGCAGCCACAGCAATAATCAGGCTTAACAATAAGCCCATCATATTTTTTTCCATCCTTACCGCTTGGAAAAACTCACCTTTACGTTCGCGCCAATCCTTCCACAACAACCCTTCAGGCATGGTTTGTAAGCTCAAACTATCTACAGCCAAGGGTTCTGAGAGATAGAGACGCCAGCCAGTAATGTGACCTAGCGGATAGCGCATCAGACGAGCGGCATCTTGCTGATTAACCAGAATCTGCGTGCCATCGACCTCGCTATTAGACGCAAAAGTGCCAATAACAGTAAATAGACGCTGACTAGGAATACGCCCCATGGGTGTCAACTGACTTGCACCAGGTACCATCAGGCGAATGCGATCACCACGTTTTACCCCAAGCTCCCCGGCCAGTCTTTCGCCCAAAATAGCATTGTAGCTACCGGGTGCAAGTTGATGACGATAAGCGCTGGTTAAATATTCAGTCAGCGGCTCATATTCATCAAAAGTGATACCCAACATCACACCAACACCGACATTCCGGGCGCTTTGCAATACAACATCACCCGTCACCAATGGCGTAATCCTGTTAACCTGCTTTAGATCCGCAAGTTCACTGGCAGGATGCGCTTTTGGGTCTAGCGAGTGGTTTACCGACGTCACAACCGCCTGTGGCATAAAGCCAAGAATACTGGTTTCCAGTGAACGCTCAAAACCATTCATCACGGACAATACTGTAATTAATGCGGCAACACCGAGAGTAATGCCAATTGCTGACAGCCAGGAAACAAACCGACCAAATTTATCAGCCGCCCGACCACGCATATACCGCAAACCTATAAATAATGAGACAGATTGAAACATGAAATCTGTTACGCCCCTGTTGCCAAAGCAAAGTGTTCGGGGATAATAAAGGGTAGTTATATTTTATGGAACCACCAACATCCAGATTCTGTGGTTTTTTTATTTTCTCTCAACCAGCCAGCGTGTTTACTCGAAGACCATTATGTATCGAAAGCCTGTTGGGAATGGACTGAATCATAGAGAACACATTTACGCTTATGTCCTCAAAATATCGTTATGAACTTCCCGAACGTCGCGGTGATAACTGTCAATTAGGCCAACTGACTGGTGCCGCTTGCGCTGTAGAGTGTGCTGAAATTGTCGAACGCCATCAAGGCCCTGTCGTACTGATAACCAAGGATATGCAAAACGCCTTACGTCTGCATGATGAAATCCATCAGTTTACCGACTGCCCTGTTGATCTCCTTTCCGATTGGGAAACACTGCCGTATGACAGCTTTTCTCCTCATCAGGAAATCATTTCCAACCGTCTGTCTACACTTTACCGTCTGCCGACGATGACCAAAGGTGTTCTAATCCTGCCGATAAATACCTTAATGCAACGGGTTTGCCCTCATGAGTACCTTAACGGGCATGCACTAGTTATGCACAAAGATCAGAGGCTCTCACGGAATAAACTCCGTACTGAATTAGAACAGGCTGGCTATCGTAGTGTCGAACAAGTTCTTGAACACGGCGAATTTGCTACTCGTGGCGCACTACTTGATCTTTTTCCAATGGGAAGTGAGCATCCCTATCGTATTGATTTTTTCGATGATGAAATCGATAGCTTACGCATTTTCGATGTTGACAGCCAACGCACGCTGACTGAGGTTAAGCAAATCAACCTACTGCCTGCTCATGAATTCCCAACAGACAAAGAGACTATTGAACTGTTTCGCAGCCAGTGGCGGGAACGTTTTGAAGTCCGTCGTGACAGTGAGCATATTTATCAGCAAGTCAGTAAAGGTACGTTACCCGCCGGGATAGAATACTGGCAACCATTGTTTTTCAGCCAACCCTTGCCTTCATTATTTGATTATCTACCCGATAACACCCTGCTTATCAGCCAAGAAATAAACCATTCCGCTGAACGTTTTTGGCAGGACATCCAACAACGCTTTGAGAGCCGTAAAGTTGATCCAATGCGCCCTCTCTTACCCCCAGAAGAGCTTTGGCTTCCGGTTGATAATTTATTCTCAGCGCTAAAAAACTGGCCCCGCATTCAACTTAAAGCAGAAGAATTGAGCAAAAAAGCGAGTCACGTAAATCTTGATTATCGACCGCTACCTGATCTCTCCGTTGTTGCGCAAAATAAGGCACCGCTGGATAAGCTTCGCCGTTTCCTTGAACAATTCAGTGGCCGCGTTATTTTCTCTGTCGAGAGCGAAGGACGAAAAGAAACGTTACAGGAATTATTGTCACGAATAAAGATTAAACCCATTAAAATCAGCAAATTGCATCAAGCACAACAGCCAGGTCACTTTTTGATGATTGGTGCCGCTGAACATGGTTTTATCGATACAAAGAATGAACTGGCTCTGATCTGTGAAAGCGATATGCTCGGTGAACGTGTTGTTCGCCGCCGTCAAGACACCCGCCGCACAATTAATACCGATACCCTGATCCGTAACCTTGCAGAATTACGCCCCAGTCAACCAGTAGTCCATTTGGAACATGGCGTTGGCCGTTACCAGGGGCTAACTACGCTGGAAGCAGGGGGTATCAAAGCTGAATATCTGATCCTGAGTTATGCTGGCGACGACAAACTTTATGTTCCGGTCTCTTCCCTGCATTTGATCAGCCGCTACGCAGGTGGTGCTGATGAAAATGCCCCATTACATAAATTGGGCGGAGAGGCATGGAACAAAGCCCGCCAGAAAGCTGCCGAAAAAGTACGCGATGTGGCTGCGGAGTTGCTTGACATTTATGCTCACCGCGCCGTAAAACCAGGATTTGCTTTTAAACATGATTGGGAACAATACCAATTGTTCTGTCAAAGCTTTCCATTTGAAACAACTCCAGATCAAGAACAGGCAATCAACGCCGTTCTGAATGATATGTGTCAGCCCGTCGCTATGGATCGCTTAATTTGCGGTGATGTAGGCTTTGGCAAAACCGAAGTTGCAATGCGCTCCGCATTTCTGGCGGTCCATAATGACAAGCAGGTGGCAATCTTGGTTCCAACAACACTGCTGGCTCAGCAACATTTTGATAATTTCCGTGATCGTTTTGCTAATTGGCCTATACGTATTGAGATGATATCCCGTTTCCGCAGCGCCAAGGAACAGCAACAAATCGTTGAAATGGCAGCCGAAGGTAAAGTCGATATTATTATTGGTACACATAAACTGCTACAAAGCGATTTGCGCTGGAAAGACCTTGGTTTATTAATTGTCGATGAAGAGCACCGGTTTGGTGTTCGCCACAAAGAGCAGATCAAAGCCATGCGTGCCGATGTCGATATTCTGACCCTCACCGCAACCCCAATTCCACGAACGCTCAATATGGCAATGAGTAGTATGCGGGATCTCTCAATTATTTCGACCCCGCCCGCTCGCCGTCTGGCAGTCAAAACCTTCGTGCGCGAGTATGACAGTTTAGTGGTGCGAGAAGCCATACTGCGTGAAGTTTTGCGCGGTGGTCAAGTCTACTACCTCTATAATGATGTTGAAAATATTGAAAAAGCGAAGCTGCGTCTTGAAGAGTTAGTACCAGAAGCACGGATCGCCATTGGTCATGGACAGATGCGCGAACGGGATTTGGAACGGGTGATGACCGATTTCCATCATCAACGATTTAATGTTCTGATTTGCACCACAATTATTGAGACAGGCATCGATATTCCAAGCGCCAATACCATCATTATTGAACGTGCTGACCATTTTGGCCTGGCCCAATTGCATCAATTGCGGGGGCGTGTCGGACGTTCTCACCATCAGGCTTATGCTTACCTGCTGACACCACATCCGAAAGCAATGACAGTCGATGCACACAAACGTCTGGAAGCTATCGCCTCCCTTGAAGATTTAGGTGCGGGTTTTGCACTGGCAACTCACGACCTTGAAATTCGCGGAGCCGGCGAACTCCTAGGTGAAGAACAAAGTGGTCAGATGACAACAATTGGCTTCACTCTCTACATGGAGCTGTTAGAAAGCGCCGTCGATGCACTAAAAGCAGGCCGCAAACCTTCACTTGAAGACTTGACCAATAGTCAAACCGACGTTGAATTACGGATGCCTATTTTGCTACCTGATGATTATATTCCTGATGTCAATATGCGTTTGTCTTTTTATAAACGCATTGCCAGCGCCAAAGACGCATCAGAATTAGCAGAATTGAAGGTTGAATTGATAGACCGGTTCGGCACATTACCTGATCCGGGGCGCCACTTATTACAATCAGCAGCCATTCGCCTGTTAGCTCAGAAATTAGGTATTAAACGAATAGAAGCCCATGAAAAAGGAGGGTTCATCGAGTTTAGTGAGAAAAATAAAGTTGATCCAACTTATCTTATCGGTCTGTTACAGAAACAACCTGAAATTTACCGATTAGATGGCCCTGCTAAACTGAAATTCATCTCTGATCTGAACGAAAGAATGGCACGTCTGGAATTCATTCAGCAATTACTTGATACTTTTGAACATCATCAACTCTGTTCTTAAGACACTTTTACTTCCCCTATGATTGATTTGTCAGTCTGTGGGGAAGTACCATAATTTAATTCACATCGTACAGCTCTCTGTCTCTTCCACGTAACTCTGTCAAAATCAAAACCAATCTTCATCTGCGCTATTGAATAATTATGCTGTAATTTACTCATCAATATTTATTCTAAAATAAAAATCATATTGTATATTCATATATACCTAATAGATTTCGAGTTGCAGCGAGGCGGCAAATGAACGAATCCCCAGGAGCATAGATAACTATGTGACTGGGGTGAGTGAAAGTAGCCAACAAAGCAGCAGCTTGAAAGATGAAGGGTATAGAATAAGAATTACTAATTCGATTGGATTAAGGGTGAACTTAGTTTTCGAAAAATAATAACCAAATATGGTCATGGTTGTAATAATACTCTTTATTATCAATCTCATGCAGTAATTTGTTTTTTTACTTTAATGACTTCTTCTTTCATTGAATTTATAATTTTTTCTTATGCAATAACTAATTTGCATAATTTTTATAAATATATTAGCAAGTAAAGGAAAAATGCCTTACCTATCTTATTTAAGACAAATTCTAGGAAAAATTGCCAATATGAACTTGTCGGCAGCCCCATTTTACCTACACTAATTTAATTTTAAGAATATTTAATTACAGTGATCGTACCAGTTACCTGGCATTTTAATAGCCTTGTAAAACCGTACCTTAATGTAACAATCAATCAAATATATTGATTAATTATATAAATCACATTCAAACATATTGTTTATTACCAAATAAATTATTAGATATTCTTAAATATTATATCATCTTTTAATTGCATTATCTTACACTTCGCCTATACCAATTAGTAAAACCGCTGTTTATCTATTTCTAAAGAAATCAAAGAATGGATAATTACAATAAGTATGAGAAACCATAATTATGCAAAGTGTCACCGTTAATAATATTACATCCGAGAATGTTTCCTTTAATAATATTTCCATGCAGATTCTGCGCGAATTATTGCAATATCGTAGGCGCCTTACTGATCCAGGGAGAGACTCTGCTAAAGAAGAAGAGATTATTAAATCTGTACAATTACCTAGAATTGAATACTTTATCAGGAATAAAAAACCTATCGAATTCATTTTACCCGCATTCCCAACCAAATCACCAAACAGAAATAAAGTACTTGGTACTGCTCCGGATATGGCAGAACGCTTATCTTTGATTTTTCTTAATTCTCTTTGCCAACGTATTCAGCTTTATTATCCTCCTGGCGCCCGTATTATTATTTGCTCTGATGGGCATGTTTTTGGTGATCTCATTCGCGTCAGTGATACAGTTATCAGCCAATATCATGAAGATATTAAACAATTACTTCATGAAGTGGGTGCTATCAATTTAAGTACATTTAACCTTAATGACGATAAAGAACTCTGCGAACATAGTGATGATTTCAATTTACAGAGGCAAATGTTAGTCAAACATTATGCCCGTTCGGAAGAATCTATCAAAGACGAACTGTTGCAAAATAGTGATGGATTACAATTATATCGTGCAGTCACCCGCTTCTTATATGAAGACAGCTTATTACCCGGCTATACCGGTTCAAACAATGCTCTACAAAAAGATGCCAAACAAAGGGCCATCGGTGTTATTCAACGAAGTTGGGCGTGGGGAAGTTTATTAGATACCCATTTTCCAAATGCCATACGTTTATCTATTCATCCTCAGCCAGCAAATAGTATTAAACTTGGTATTCATATGATGCCAACCCGGGATGATTGGTTAACCCCTTGGCATGGTGTCGCAGCCAATGTAAATGGACAATTTATACTTATGAAACACAAAGAAGTCCAGATGATGGGTGGAAAACTAGTCGATATTCATGGAAAACCCAGTCACTATGTGATTTAAAGAGAAATTATAATTTAAAGGAAAATAACGATGACGGCATTAAATAACTTTCAGACAGAAGAGACAACCCCTTTTGGTTTAAAAATTACGCCTCAATATTCCGATCAACATATTAATACATTATCAGTGGAACAACTGAAAGAACTGGCTAGAAAACACCATCTGCTTATATTACGTGGTTTCAAATCTGATTTATCTGATCACGAAAAATATGAAGAATATGCCCGTAATTGGGGAGAAATAATGATGTGGCCGTTTGGTGCTATTTTAGATGTTCGTGAACACCAAGATGCTACCGATCACGTTTTTGATAACAGCTATATGCCGTTGCACTGGGATGGCATGTATAAACCGACAATTCCCGAATTTATTATGTTCCATTGCGCCCACGCACCTGAAAACGACCAAGGGGGCAGGACAACCTTTGTCAATACTCGTCGTGTTGTTGCTAATGCTACTCAACAGCAATTAGAACAGTGGAAAAATATATCGATTACTTATCGCATTAATAAAGTCACTCATTATGGTGGAGAAGTTTATTCTCCTCTACTGGAAGAACACCCGGACGGAAACGGATTCGTTATCAGATATAACGAACCGGCAATAGATGGCGAAAAATTCCTAAATAAACATGCTATTGAATATCACAATATCAGCCCTAATCAAGTAGCAGAATTTCAACAAGATTTTATCAATATACTATATGATAAACGTCATTTATATGCTCATGCATGGAAAAAAGGCGATTTAGTGATTGTGGATAATTTCTCTCTGCTACATGGACGTGAAGGATTTACTTCCAAATCAGAACGGCATTTACAGAGAGTCCACATTCAATCTAATCCGGCATTTAATAATCAAGCGTTAAGATCATAGTATTTTTATATAAATAAAGAACTGGAAAGATTATTACTTTGACTCCCATTGTCATATATTGGGAGTCAAATGATCTATCTTTATAAAAAATTGCACTTATTAGCCTACTCCACCAAATATAAACATTACCTGTTTTTCCATTTCGTATCGATTTCACCCAATCCATAGGATAATTCCGTGGCAATAGAATTTGATCAGCTCTACCTATATATTTAGCATTATTACTCAAAGGTGATTGTTCCCCAATAGAACCAATTGCGTATTACCGCGAAGGAGTTCGCTCTTTAACGGCGTTTTTCAAGGTAGTTGTCGCCTAATGTAATAAAATTACGTTTATGCCATTGCTATATCCACTTTCTGTGCTCCAATCAGATAAATACTCTATAAGTATGGCAAAGTGATTTGGATCACCAAAAATCATAATTATCTCCATTTTCCTGGTAAACCAAGTGGTGTTGCCCCGGATTGAGCCATTTTTTGAGCCAGTGAACCCGCGCCTTCAAAATATTTAGCACCTTCGGGGTCAAACAGACTTTCCATGCTAAGGGCATTATGTTTGACTCCCGGCCAATAACACCCCGACGCAACTTTTTATTTAGTCTAATAGATTATTTGGTTTGCAATATAAGTATAGGCTGAATAAACTCGTCTAAAGAGTCAACATCAACGTATGATACTTCATTTTCTCTCATCATATGTAGTTTAATAACAGAATCTATTTTCCCTTCAAAGTCATCAAATACAAGAATAAGTTCGAATTTGAAAGAAGGAAGATCTTGTTCTAGTTTAGTAATAATAAGAGAAGCGAATTTTACAGCAACATCTATAATATTGCTTTCCAAATAGTCACTTAATCTTATTTCATTATAAAAACACTCCTCCTCTGTCTTATCAAAGAAATTTTCATGACCATTAATTTTATTTTCGCTTGACACACTAGCTACAGGACATATAGAAGAAAAAAATACACAACCATTTGAACTTACTGTGAACCCTAAATTTAAGAATTCAGCAAGAACTTTTGGCATTACAACCTCTTCCTTGATATATCCATCTAAAAAACTAACCATTTTCTGATTGTATTTAATCATTTTTCCCCCAAATATTGTTTCATACCTTTGTCAATCGCCTGCTGAAATTTCGAATCAGATAATAAGTTATTTACTGATGATGGTGCAGGTATTTTATTTTTTGAAGAATCAAAACTATAAAACGAATTAGTAGATGGTTCGTAGTAATATTTGTTGTTTTTATTATCTTGATAGTGTATTGAGTATTACCATGAAAAACGCCGGTTGAGGCGGCTGGGATCATGGCTGTTGACTTCGTTGAGGATAACGCTGGCATCCCCTTTGGCTAACCACGGATTACCCGCCACCCTGCCGCCGAGTTGGGTCTGCGTGGCTTGATGGCTGTTATTGAGGATAACCCCTTGTTTATCCACATCAAACTGGCGATAGCTGTTGTGGGAAACGCCATCGGCACCGGGCGTCTGAATATTCACCTGCGGCGTGCCGTTGGCGCTGCGAATGAGGGTCGGTTGCTGACGCCCCGGCGCCTGTCCGTCGGCCACAATCGCCGCCTGTGCGGTGAGTGAAATCCCGCCAAGGGCGAATAACACCCCAAACCGTAGCGCAGTAAGCCGACAACAACGTTGCGGTGAAGAGGGGCGACGAGCGCGACGTCCCGTTCGCCCGCGCCCGGCCCGCGCTATCTCGGCCACCACCATCCACATCTGGCGGGCCTGATTAAAGATAATACGATACAACGGCTTGTTCATGATTTTTGCTCCACACAACACTACCCACTGGCAGTTTTGCTATTTGAATTAATACTGCCAATACAGGTTGAATCCGGCCGTGACCGGGGAGGTTTGGAAACCGGCGGGTTTCAGGTACAGACAGGTGAACCTCCGCAGGGGGTGGCGTTAATTGAGCCTCCAGGGCTGGCTGGCGTGCCTGTTGATGAATAAGTTGTTGTTCTGAAATGTCTGCGGCCTGACTGACTGAAACCACGCTACAAAAAACCGCAAACACTAAAATACTGCTTTTCATTGACTTTCTATTCCACAATGTCGAAGCGGTATTAACCACGAATTTAGCTTAGCGATCAATACTTAGGATTGATGATCAACCGGGCATCTAAAATAGGGGGATTGGTTAAGATAGCAGCAAAAACAAGGGGTTATAGTGAAAAGCAAAAAACAGGCCAATGTGATTATTTTGTGACAACATTGTATAAAAAACAGATTAATATTAATCATTTAATAACCAATATTAATAATTTCAAATTAATTTCATTTTTTGCGTTAATTATGTGATGAATATCACATTTATGATGTTTTATTTCATGATGAAATCACTTTCAAAGTGATAGTTGTCGTAAATTGGTGATGAGATATTATCTTTTCTGATTAGGTCAGATGATTCTTTTTAGCTCGGTTGGCAGAACTGGCGCTATGTTATTTCGGATTGGGAGATAGCCATCAGACAATTAACACTCGTTGAACGCAAGACGCCGTATACCCTTATCGTTAAGCTCGATAGCAAACAGGCATCAGAAGTCGCGAAAGCTGCCGTGAAAGTGTTATACGGGTTAAAACAAAAGGTTAAGACTATCACATTCGATAACGGTTTGGCGTTTGCAGAGTATGAACTCATCAGTGAAAAATTAGAGGTACAAATTTACTTTGCTCACCCTTATTCACCTTGGGAAAGGGGAGATCAATGAAAATATCAATGGGGAAAACACCCAATGAATTATTTAAAGGAATACGGATATGTTTACTTCCAGAGTGACGATGTTGTACTTATTATGTGAATCTATCCTACACTATTAATAAGGTCATTCAAACTTACTCGTCTTACATAAAAACCTACTTTTTATTTTAAGAAAAATAACTTTCTCACTAAAGCAATTATAAATTAATTTTAAAATCACATTCAGTAATAATCAGTATAGATAACCCAGTTACTCTCTAACAGAACAATGGACTAAGAAATAATAATAATTTGAAATACCCGAATATAGTTATACTGAGGAGGAAATTAACCAAAGAGGAGAATGAAAATGTCCATATCCCTTGAGTATTTTCAATCTGCAAAATTTGACGGTAATTTATATCTTAAATGTCACGGTGAAATTAGTAGCGATACAGAAATAAAATACACCGTAACCAATTCAAATACAAAAGAGATATATGAATGTTATAGTGAAGATAATCAACTCATCTGTTTGACTTCACTTAAAGCCGCAAATTATACAATAGAAACTACCATCAAAAAAGATGGTAAAAAAATTGCCGCGCTTACACCAGAGGATATAGAAATAAAAGAATCAGACTTTTTGTTTGATATCGATAAAAAAATCGATGATATAGATAAAGACAAAACGGATAATATCAACATTAACCATATACCACCGAAACAGATGCCCTCCAAAGGTAACACTATCTCTTTGAAAGGACACAATGATATCCCAAATAAGAATTTGAAGTATAATCTTGAGATTATGTTTTCCCCAGATGGATTAAAACGATTTGAAATAGAAAAAGATAATTTATTACCTATTTTTAATTCATATAAAAACGCAATAGAGATAAAACCGGTTTTTAATCAAGAAGATTTAGATAAGAAAACCTGGAAAACACCAGAATTCAGTAAATTAACTTACCTCTACAAGATAGATGCTGATATTAATCATGCTGATTTAGTCAAGTTAGCTAACGAACTGGAGGAACTGGATTATGTCGAATTTTGCTCTCTTACGCCGATTTTAAAAGAGCTACCACCACCACCCTTACTTCTGTCCGAAGAGGAAACGATAATTCCTGAATTTGATACTACTCATATCGTTACACCTGATTTTTCACATCTACAGGGATATTTAGACGAACACATAGGTATGAATATTAGAAATGCCTGGGATGAAGGTTATAAAGGCAAAGGCGTCACTGTACACCATCTTGATTTTGGCGTTTATAGAAACCATGAAGATTTAGTTGGTAATATTACAGTTATCAACAGCCGCCCAGAAACACAAGATTGTAATCACGGCACCGCAGCCACCGGCTGTATTGCTGCAAAAGATAATAAATTCGGTGTGACAGGTATTGCCCACGAATGTCAATTCCGTTTTTATGACGTCGATGATTTTGATAAAATCATATATAGCTTTTTACCAGGAGATATTATTAGTTTAAATATTCAAACTGTTGCCAATAATAGATATTATCCTTTCACCTATCTCAAATCTAATTGGCAAAAAATAAAAAGTTGTGTTGATGCAGGAGCAATCATTATTTTCGCTTCTGGTAATAGTGGTATTAATTTAGCCTATGACTTCACTTTCCCTAATTATGGCGATCCTGGCGGTATTATGATCGGTGCCTGTACATCAATTAATGGACACAGGTTAGGCTTTTCCAATCATAATCTTCACACCAGTTTAAACTCTTGGGGTGAGAATGTCACAACTACCGGGTATACAAACTTACAGTACCTACCAGGAAATAATAGAAATTATACTCGCAGTTATAATGGCACATCCAGTGCTACACCTTTAGTCGCAGGTGCATTAGCGCTTATTCAGTCCTATGCTAAATCAAAATACCATAAATATTTTAATTGCACTCAAATAGCAACACTGGTTAGAAGTAGCGGTTTTGCAATAGGAGAACCACAAGGAATCGGCACGCGACCAAATATTGCAAATGCCTTCAAATTAGTTGATCATCTGCTTTCTTAATTAAAGTTAATGATTTCAGGTTAAAGCAGTGATGCTTTATCAGGGCCACCCGTTATTCCACGGGTGGCCTTATACAACTAAATAATTAATGCAATTTTAATCGTGGACGAATTACACGGTTAATGCCACCAACAAGCATCATCAAACCAGTTTTAATATAACCATGTAAAGCTACCTGATGCATACGATATAAAGAGATATAGACAGCACGGGCTACACGTCCTTCTATCATCATTGAACCACGCATCAAATTACCCATCAAACTACCTACCGTACTGAATTTAGATAATGACACTAATGAACCATGATCTTTATAGGTATATTCTTTTAACGGCTTGTCATTCAGCAACGCAATAATATTACTGTAACACCGGCTAGCCATTTGATGAGCTGCCTGTGCTCTTGGTGGGACAAAACCCCCCTCTTTCTTTGAACATGACGCACAATCACCAATGGCAAAAATATGATCATCAAGTGTCGTTTGCAGAGTTGGCTTTACCACTAGCTGATTAATCCGGTTAGTTTCAAGACCGGCAATATCTTTCATAAAATCAGGTGCTTTGATACCAGCAGCCCATACCATGAGATCAGCTTTAATCAGCTCACCTTCTTTAGTATTCAACCCGCGTTCATCAGCGCTGGTCACCATAGTTTTGGTTAATACATGAACGCCAAGTTTTGTGAGTTCCTGATGTGCCGCAGCAGAAATACGTGCCGGCAATGCAGGCAAAATTCGCTCCCCTGCTTCGACTAACGTCACGTTCAACGCTTCTGAATTCAGCCCTTCAAAACCATAACTGTTAAGCTGTTTTACCGCATTGTGCAATTCCGCTGATAACTCAACACCTGTCGCACCACCGCCAACGATAGCAATATTAACCTTATCTTGCTGACCACAGTTTGCAGAATACTTAAGAAACAGATTTAACATTTCATTATGGAAACGGTGAGCCTGGTGTGGGTTATCCAGGAAGATACAGTGCTCTTTCACACCTTGTGTATTAAAATCATTAGATGTACTTCCCAAGGCCATAACTAGAATGTCATAGCTCAATTCACGTTCAGGAACCAGTACTTCGTTATATTCATCCCTGATCTCAGTCAAAGTAATTTTTTTGCTATCACGGTGAATATCAGTCAACGTCCCTAATTGGAAACTGAAATAGTGGTTACGAGCATGAGCCAGATAACTCAACGCATCAACCCCATCGTCAAGGGAACCTGTTGCCACTTCATGTAATAACGGCTTCCATAAATGACTTTGGTTACGATCCACCAGCACAATTTCTGCTTTCTTTTTACGACCCAACTTATGCCCCAGACTGGTTGCCAGTTCCAAACCACCAGCACCTCCACCAATGATCACAATTCTCTTCTTTGGTGTTGACATGACTACTCCACTAAAAATGTAAATCAAATGTTATCTAAGGATATTAAAACAATATCCTTAGATAACATTTAGTTTGAAATAAATAACTGATGTGATAGTACCAGAATATCACGGCTGGTTAGTTGGTCATACCAAAATTGAACAACATCAAATTCTTTTGAATAAATAAACATCAGAAAACCGGATAGGTAATAGCGCACACCAGATTCGATAAACGGGGAGTATGTAACTCACCCGTATTCCCCTATTTCTTCTCAGACAAGTTGGGAACTTTTCCACAACACTGCCATTTCTCATGTAAAACCGTTAATGCTTTATTGGCCTGCTGCCAACGCTTTGAATTCTTTAACTCATTCAGGCTATATTGACCGCCTCGATGATACAAGTCTGATAATTTTTCCACTTTGGTCAACGGCAGATTATCAAGCACGCTAACCACCCCATCACGGTTATTACATATCAAAATCATGTCACAACCTGCATTGAGTGCAGTCTGTCCGCGTTCAACGTAACTTCCCATCATCTCCGCCCCCACCATAGAGAGATCATCGGAAAATATCACACCATTAAAGCCCAATTGCTGACGCAGCACTGATTTTAACCAATATGACGACCCACTGGCGGGATGCTCATCTGCCTGAGAATAGATCACATGAGCCGGCATAATCGCATCCAATAAATTACGCTGGATAAAATCACGGAAAATAGACATGTCATGACGACAAATCGCTTCTAACGGGCGATCATCGCGGGGAGTTTCTTTATGAGAATCAGCATTAACAGCACCATGCCCCGGAAAATGTTTACCCGTCGATTTCATGCCAGCAGAGTGCATGCCTTTAATAAAGTGCTCCGCCATTATCTTGGCCTGTTCAGGATCTTCATGGAATGAACGTTCACCAATAGCCACACACTGGTGACCTAAATCCAAAACTGGCGCAAAGCTGATATCGATATCCATAGCAATCATTTCAGACGCCATCAACCAGCCCGCCTCTTGCGCCAATTGAGTGCCATGGAGATTGTCACTCAATCCAGCAAAAGATTGAGCCGCCGGTAAACAAGTGAAACCTTCTCGGAAACGCTGAACTCTGCCACCTTCTTGATCAACAGCAATCACAAGACGATGGCGGGAAGCCTTACGAATTTGACGTACTAATTCACGTAATTGCTCAGCATCATAAAAATTACGAGTAAATAGAATTAATCCGCCCACTAATGGATGTTGCAAAATTTCCTTTTCTTCATTATCCAATTCATAACCGACAACATCTAAGATGACTGGACCCATAACATTCCTCACTTATACCCTTCATCTTTCAAGCTGCTGCTTTGTTGGCTACTTTCACTCACCCCAGTCACATAGTTGTCTATGCTCCTGGGGATTCGTTCACTTGCCGCCGCGCTGCAACTCGAAATCTATTAGGTATATATTCATATACTGCCATTAATGCAGTGTAATAAAGATTTAAAACGTTAGACCAAAAGAGAGACGTAACGGTTGCGCTAATTCTAAAAAGTGTCGATCACCACTCTGTTTCCAGCGCACTTCAAACCACATCAAAAGCATGTAATCAACCCAAGGCCGCCAACGTTTAATCTGACGCTCTAATCGTGTCCGATCCAAGTATCCTGATGGCTGACGACAATAGTCGTTCAAAAAATCCTGCTGCTGCGGTTCATCCCAATGATTAGTGCGAAATAGCGTCGCTAACGCGAACCCAATATCGGTATCAGTTGCATATTCCCAATCAATGAGTTTCAGCCCCTGAGAAGTATTAAGCAAATTATCGCCATGCACATCCATATGGGCGGGTGATAATTTTAATATTGAAGGAACCGGAGACGACATAAAATGTTTATGCAACCGCAACCAGCGGGGAGTAAGACGCGCTTTATCAATTTGCAGCCAATGGCTTTCTAGCTGATGCCTCAGTTGAAGTTGGTAACCAAACAGAGGCTGGTGATGCAAAATAGCCAATAATACCGCCAGTTTTTGCAAAAACTCAGGCTGAGAAAACTCATCTTGCCCAATAATATGACCGGGCAACCACTCCAACAACAGCCAGTGAGGAACCATTGCTATGACTTGCGGAGCAATTTTTACCTGACTGAGATGGCGCAAAATGGCGCTTTCACGCTGACGATTAACGCCAAGCTGTTTCCCCTGCCGCCACTGCCTGCGGCCGACAACATGATATTCACCATTAGTGGCATAATAGCTCTCATTTGTCAGACCACTTAGCGGTCTTATCTTCCAATCGCTTACTGCGGTATGCGGCCATTGCCTGCACAATGCCTGCAACAAACAATCATGATTATTTAACGTCACCGTGCCCTGACCAGAGAATCTCACCCGTCTGTACCAACATCAGTTGCATGACGATATCACGCTTATCACTGTTACCTGAAACGATAGAATAAAGAACATAATCCGCATTCAAATAACGAGCTAGACCAATCGCTTTACTACGCAACCCTAAACTATCTTCTTCAGATAAGCCCAGAGATTGACGGGCATTTTGCACCTGATTTTGTGGTACTAATTCAAAAACATGCTCGCTACTGACAGCCTGACGCAAAGCATCGGTTGCTTGCATGGTTTGTAATGCGCCGTTAGTATTGTTTTTCACTGTATCAACTAATAGTAACTTCCCGTTTTCCAACCCATGAGCCTTAACGAGTTGCTCCACTAATGGTTGCACAGTACTTTCCCAGTCAATCGCGCGCATTTTAGGAGGCTCTGGTACCTTTTCAGATGGCAGAGTCGGTTCCGGTGGCGTCACTGGTACAACCGGCGTCGGAGGTTCAGGCTGCTCCGGTGGTAAAGATGGACAACCCGCCAAGAACATAACCGATAGCGCTACAAAAAAAATTCTTTTCATCAACCTATTCCAATTATAGAGCTTTAAAAAACAGATAAGTTTTTGCTATGACACCAGCAATATATTATCGGTCCAATTCCCATGATAAATTTGCAGCATTTATTAAAAAATCGAGATATTCGGAGCTATCTTAGGATAAATAACCCCGAATATCTGCCTACATATGTGAATTTCGGTACTTCACATCATCTTCGTCAGTAATGGTCCTAAATAACGACCACCAACCAAATGCATATGAATATGATAAACCTCCTGTCCCGCATGGCGATTACAGTTCATAATCAAACGATATCCATCTTCAGCAATGCCTTCTTGTTCAGCAATTTTTGCTGCAACCGTCATCATTCGTCCTAACGCTGCTTCATGCTCCGGTTTAACATCGTTCACTGTTGGGATCAGGACATTTGGAATAATCAAAATATGAGTCGGTGCCTGTGGAGAAATATCGCGGAATGCAGTGACTAGATCGTCCTGATAAACAACATCAGAAGGTATTTCACGGCGAATAATTTTACTGAAAATAGTTTCTTCTGCCATCACATTTTCCTTTTATTAAAAAAACAACAGATATATGAACGCTTACAAACCAAAGATTCAAGTTAATAAATCAAATTTTATCTACATCAACATGAAATAAATCGCAAAAATTCTGTGTGGTCACTTCCGCCAATGTCTCAATACTCACTCCTTTGAGTACAGCCATATATTCCGCGACATCACGCACATAGGCAGGCTGGTTTTCTTTACCACGATGAGGCACAGGTGCAAGATAAGGAGAATCGGTTTCAATCAGAATACGATCCAACGGTACATATCTTGCCGCTTCACGAATCTGCTCCGCATTACGGAAAGTCACAATACCAGAGAATGAAATATAGAAGCCTAAATCCAATAATTCTCTCGCCGTATCTTTATCTTCGGTAAAACAGTGCAAAACACCACCACATTCTCGTGCCTGTTCTTCACGCAATACCTTCAAAGTATCATCACGGGCACTGCGGGTATGAACAATAACAGGCTTGTTGAGTTTGCGTCCGATACGGATATGTTCACGAAACGAGGTTCGCTGTAATTCAGCATTATCCTGTTGATAATAGTAATCCAGCCCAGTTTCACCTAGTGCAACAACTTCATTCCCGGCCGCTAAACGCGCCAACTCATCAAAATCATAACCTTCATCCAGATTAAGTGGATGAATACCACAGGAAAATACGATATTTTCCCGTTCACCAATCAGGGTTTTCATTTGCTGGAAACCGGGTAGCGTCGTCGCTACTGCCAGCATAAATTTAACCTCCCGATCTGCCGCTTTTGCGACAACATCATCTACATTTTTATGTAGCTTTTCATAATCAAGGCAATCGAGATGACAATGCGAATCAACTAACAACATATTTAAACTCGTATACAAAAAGATTTCAGGGTTATGAAGTAAACTGTTTTTCCCAATTGAGCAACTGTTCTGCCAGTAACAATTCCCAATTTACGCCCACGACTGAAAGCAACTGATGACGACAAGACATCCAGTCATCAACGCTTTTCAGTAAAACAGCCATAGTATGCATGGAACTCAATTGATAAATCAGCGTTTGTTGATCCTGATTGATGCAATAACGCTGTAACTGCTGTTGCCACTTCACCGCATCAAATAACAAACTGATAAGCCAATGAAGGCGCCGCGGCGCATTTTCATGATTCAGTTGAGGTAAAAGTGACAAAGCATCACGTTTATCCAAAGCTTGTTTAACAGCCTGGCAAAACTGTTCTCGTATCTGCCATTGCTCCGGTTGCAACAATTGTTCTGCTGCTACAGGTGCTCCCCGAGACAGTTTCAACGCTGTCATTGCATCGACCGAAGAAATTAAAGGCAACTGTTTTTGCAACCAATACAGGCTACTTTCCATCTCAGGTACCGGCAAAAAATAGTAAAAACAGCGGCTACGTAAAGTGGCCAAAAGACTGGACGGCTGCCGACATTCCAGAAGAAAATAGGTATGTTCCGGTGGCTCTTCCAGCGTTTTCAATAATGCATTGGCCGCAGCATCTGTCAGACATTCGGTCAAAGGTAACCAGACAATTTTTACCCCACCTTGCTGAGAGCGGCTATAAAGCTTTTCCGTAATCTGCCGTACCGCTTCCACACCAACACTGGTTTTACCCTTCTCCGGTGACATAATATGCCAATCAGGATGAGTTTCTGCCATCATCAGATGACAACTATGACACTTCCCACAACTTTTCATCCCCTGTCTATTCCGACACATCAACCATCGGCTTAATCCATAGATCAACACATCGGCCCCAGTACCTGCATTAGTATGAACCAATAAAGCATGATGGCCTCGTCCTTGCCGATGAAATTCCACCAACTGACGATATGCCTGATTAAGCCACGGATACCAATTCATTAGCCATTTTCCTGCTGCTTCAGCCATTGCCCAAGTACCTGATAAATATCTGCTTGTACTTGCTCTATTGGTTGAGCCGCATCAACGGTCACAATACTCTTATCCTGTGCTGTAAACTCCAGGTAACGACTGCGCGTACGATCAAAAAAATCCATCGACTCTTTTTCAATTCGGTCTAACTCTCCACGTTCACGGGCACGCAGTAAACCAATCCGAGGAGGAAGATCGAGATAAATAGTCAGGTCAGGACGAAAATCACCCAGCACAGTATCACGTAACGAAGTCATTAAGTTTTTATCAATACCACGTCCTCCCCCTTGATATGCCTGGGAAGAGAGGTCATGACGATCACCCACAACCCATGTACCGCGAGACAAAGCAGGTTTAATCACATTTTCGACTAATTGAACTCTGGCTGCATATAACATTAACACCTCTGCTTTATCCGTCAGAGGTTCACCTTCAACACCTTGTTTAATTAACCCACGTAATTTTTCCGCCAGTGGTGTTCCACCCGGTTCACGGGTAAAAATTAAATTCTGAATACCGTGCTGCTGCAATATTTCAACGACTGTTTTCATCGCTGACGTTTTTCCTGCACCTTCCAGCCCTTCAATAACAATAAATTTGCTGTTCATTTGTCTTGTTTTAACCCCTGACGGTAAATATTTACCGCCTTGTTATGCGCAGCCAGATTGGCCGTAAAAGTATGACCACCTTTACCATTCGCCACAAAATAGAGAAATTCGGTTTTTGCCGGGTGTGCGGCCGCTTTTATAGAAGCAAGGCCAGGCATTGCAATCGGTGTAGGTGGCAGGCCATTAATCATATAAGTATTGTAGGGCGTCAATGTCGTTAAATCTTTACGAAAAATAGTGCCTGTATATTTTTCACCTAAACCATAAATCACTGTCGGATCAGTTTGAAGTCGCATATTCAACCGTAAACGATTAATAAATACAGAAGCAACTTTTGTCCGCTCGGCCTCAACACCGGTCTCTTTTTCAATAATCGACGCCATAATCAACATTTCATAAGCATTCTTATAGGGCAAATTTTTGTCGCGCGCGTTCCATTCCTCTTCAAGCGTCATTTTCATCCGTCGATATGCTCGTTTCAGCAATGCAACATCGCTTGTACCTGCCGTATAGTGATAGGTATCAGGATAAAGCCACCCTTCCAGGGTATCCGCATCTTTAATATCGAGTATTTCAGCCAATTCCCGAGCATCTTTATTATCCAATTCATGTTTAAGATATTCAGATTGCTGTAGTATTTTCCACCAGTCAGATAAACGGCCACCTTCAACAAAACGGACCGTAAATTGCGCTTCTTTACCACTAGAGAATAATTGCAACATTTCCCGTAAAGTCATTTCTCGTGTTAATTGATAAGTTCCCGCTTTGAACTCGGCAAGTTTTGGCTCCAACCTTAATAACCAAGGGAAAATATGACTATCTTCAATCAGGTTATCCCGAACCAGTAACGCTTCCAAACCATGACGACCAATACCAGCTGACAGGGTAAATATTCGATCCTGTTTAATTGTTAGTGTTTGATCCGCAAATTTTTCAACTTTTTCATAGCCAGCATAGAGTAATATTGCTGCCATAATGACAATCAAAACCAATAGGGCAAAAAGGCGTTTTTTCCATTTCATCAATTAATCTAATCACTTAAACACATTGTTTACTTAGACACACGGTTCACTTAAATACATCGTGAATTACAACTTCAGACATTCAGGAAGCAAATATTCATACAGTTCCCTTGACTGATATTTCCATCCGGGCTGATTTTCATAAGCTTGAATTTCTCTGACAGGTATCACTGGCATTAAAGAATTACAGACTATCACCTCATCTGCATCAGCCAATGTTTCGGGATAACAGTTTACACAAGAAAAGTGATAATCGCTTTCCGATAATAGCGCGATTATTCTTTCCCGCATCACACCTTCGATACCACAGCCTCGTAAATCAGGAGTATACACATCTTTGCCCTTACGCCAGAAAATGTTTGCAGTACAGCATTCAACCAGAAAACCATCAGTATTAACGACCAGAGCTTCATCGGCATTTGATTTTTCGATAAATGATTTAATCAATATCTGTTCTAAGCGGTTAAGGTGTTTAATTCCAGCAAGATAGGGGTTTATTCCCATCGGTACCGGACTGAGTACCATAGATAAACCTTTCTGACGCTGTTTCAAATACTTATCGGGATAAGAACTAAGAGACAAGATCTGATTGGGTTGTGTAAAACCCTGAGCACTATAACCACGCCCTCCAGCTCCACGGGAAATAATAACTTTAAGTACACCTTGTTCAGTTGTGGAAGCAATCTGTTTTATATGGTTTTCAAGCTGTTGCCAATCGGGCTGTGGAAGATATAACCTTTCAACGCCTTTTTGTAATCTTTGGATATGCAGTGGCAACAAAGCGGTCTGCCCCTGTTCTATTTTTGCTGTTGTGAAACAACCATCACCGAATTGAACTGAACGATCATTGACAGGTAAATAGTCGCTCCGCTCCCCATTAATCCAATACATATAATTTTGTGCTTAATTACTCAAAAAAGGCATTTCAATGCAATTTATCAACAAACGGTATCATAGTATATCGCTGACACGAGTGCAAAAATGCCCACGGCTCTTGTCACAAAAAAAGCTCCAATAATTATTAACTATTGGAGCTCTCTATTCTGTCGCCTCCCAGTATTTACAAAATCATACTGAGAAGCCCTCAACAACAAGTTTCTGTAATATCAGGCTTTGTCTGTCAATCAGGTTTACCTCTTACGGAAAATCAGTGAGCCGTTAGTGCCACCGAAGCCGAAAGAGTTACACAATGCATATTCCATCCCCTCTACCTTACGGGATTCATTTGGCACGAAATCCAGACAGCAGTTCTCATCCTGATTTTCCAGATTGATAGTTGGCGGAACAACCTGATCACGCAATGCCAGGATAGTGAAAATAGATTCAACCGCCCCCGCAGCACCCAACAAATGACCAGTCATTGATTTAGTCGAACTCACTAAAACATCAGTGCCTTTACCAAACACCAACTCAACTGCATGGGCTTCCGCTAAGTCGCCAGCAGATGTTGAAGTACCGTGAGCATTAATATATCCCACTTGCTTGGTCGTGATACCGGCATCTTTCAGCGCATTTTCCATCGCCAGCGCGGCACCCGCACCATTTTCTGGCGGTGACGTCATATGATAAGCATCACTGCTCATGCCAAAGCCAACGATTTCTGCGTAAATTTTCGCACCACGTCTCTTCGCATGTTCATATTCCTCCAGTACCAAGATACCTGCGCCATCCCCCAGAACAAAACCATCGCGGTCTTTATCCCACGGACGACTTGCACCTTGTGGATTATCGTTACGGGTAGATAAAGCACGGGCAGCACCAAAACCACCAACCCCCAGAGGAGTACTGGCTTTTTCCGCACCACCGGCTAGCATAATGTCAGCATCATTATAGGCAATAATACGGGCAGCATGGCCAATATTATGTACACCTGACGTACATGCCGTGGCGATAGAAATGCTTGGGCCACGCAAGCCGTAAATAATACTCAGATGACCTGCTACCATGTTTACGATCGTAGAAGGTACGAAGAACGGGCTGATCTTACGAGGACCACTCGCCACCAACGCCCCGTGATTTTCTTCAATCAGACCCAAACCACCAATACCAGAACCAATAGCAGCACCAAAACGACTAGCATTGGCTTCTGTTACTTCAATTCCAGAATCTTCAATGGCTTGCACACCTGCTGCAATACCATATTGAATGAAATCATCCATTTTTCGTGCATCCTTGCGCGAAATATTGAAATCTTCATGATTAAAACCTTTAACCAGACCAGCAAACTTAGTTGCATGGTGACTGGTGTCAAAATGGTCAATAAGGCTGATACCACTCTGTCCGGCACAAACAGCTTTCCAAGAAGATTCAGCTGTATTACCGACAGGAGATAACATGCCTAATCCGGTCACAACTACTCGACGCTTAGACACGCTCATCCTCCAGGGAGGGAAGTTATTTAGGGCGGAAACATAGGCGGTCGAATGACCGCCTAGGTGTGTTCACTTATTCGCTTTGGTTCTGGACGTAATCAATAGCTGCCTGAACTGTAGTGATCTTTTCTGCTTCTTCATCTGGAATTTCGATATCGAACTCTTCTTCCAGAGCCATTACTAGTTCAACTGTGTCAAGAGAATCAGCGCCCAAGTCATCTACAAAAGAAGCTGAATTAACAACTTCTTCCTCTTTAACACCAAGTTGTTCAACGATGATTTTTTTAACGCGTTCTTCAATAGTGCTCATGCTATTAAATTTCCTATCAAAATTCGCTTTCGCGATGGTTTTCGTAGTTTATAAAATACAGGAAAAGATGCAACCCAATCCCGGCTGGTCGAACCACAAACTTGCTCTATTTTGCGTTATTTGACACAAAAAATGCAACTGGTTCGCTCATTTTTTAGTTCATATACATGCCGCCATTGACATGTAATGTTTCGCCTGTGATGTAAGCCGCTTCATCAGAAGCTAAGAAAGCTACAGCACTAGCAATTTCTTTGACATCCCCAAGCCGCTTAGCGGGGATATCATTCGAAAAACTCGCCAACTGCTCCTCTGGCAAGGCTTTTAGCATATCAGTTTCAATCAGCCCCGGCGCAACAACGTTAACAGTAATACCACGGGAAATCACTTCGCGAGCCAATGTTTTACTGAAACCAATAATCCCTGCTTTCGCCGCTGCATAACTTGCTTGCCCAGGGTTCCCCATCGATCCAACAACAGAACCAATAGAGATAATACGACCATAACGTTTTTTTATCATAAAGCGCATTGCCGCTTTTGACATACGGAAAACGGATGAAAGATTAGTGTCAATAACATGCTGCCACTCATCATCCTTTATGCGCATCACCAAGTTATCACCTGTGATACCCGCATTGTTCACTAAAATGTCAAGCCCACCACACTCTGTTCGGATGGTGGACATGAGCTGTTCAATCGATTCCGGATCAGTGACATTCAGTACAAAACCTTTACCTTTTTCACCAAGGTAAGCACTGATGACTTCAGCGCCTTTTTCGCTTGTTGCTGTACCAATGATATAGGCTCCACGCTCTGCTAATAGCTCAGCAGTTGCACGACCGATCCCACGGCTAGCACCTGTTACTAATGCAATCTTTCCGTCTAATCTCATATTGTTCCTCAATTATTTTCCAATGCAGTTACTAGTGAAGCTGTGTCATTAACTGCTGCTGCGCTTAAGGTATTGACAATTCGTTTAGTTAAACCTGTCAAAACTCTACCTGGCCCTATTTCTAATAGCCGCCCGACACCCTGTCCAGCAATAAATTCAACTGTTTCTGTCCAACGAACAGGGTTATAGAGTTGTCGTACCAGTGCATCACGGATAGCTTCAGCAGATTGTTCTATTTTCACATCAACATTATTTACCACCGGGAACTGAGGATGGCTAAATTCAATTCCTTCCAAAACAACTGCCAGCTTATCTGCGGCGGGTTTCATCAGTGCACAATGCGACGGTACACTGACTGCCAAAGGCAGCGCACGTTTCGCACCGGCGGCTTTACATGCATCACCAGCACGCTCTACCGCCTCTTTCTCACCCGCAATAACAACTTGACCAGGTGAGTTAAAGTTAACAGGAGAAACAATTTGCCCCTGAGCTACTTCTTTACAGGCACGATCAATGGACTCATTATCTAAACCAATAATAACATACATTGCACCAGTGCCTTCAGGCACGGCTTCTTGCATCAATTTGCCACGCAGTTCAACAAGTCTAATTGCTTGTTTGAAATCAATGACACCCGCACAAACCAGTGCGGAATATTCACCAAGGCTATGTCCAGCCATCAGTGATGGTGCTTTTCCACCTTTTTCCTGCCAAAGCCGCCAGATAGCAACCGATGCTGTCAACAACGCGGGTTGAGTTTGCCATGTTTTGTTCAGTTCTTCTTCTGGCCCCTGTTGAACCAGTGCCCAGAGATCATATCCCAGTACATCAGACGCTTCAGCGAAAGTTTGCTCGACAACCGGGAACGCTGTAGCCAAATCGGCCAACATACCAAGGTCTTGAGAACCCTGACCAGGAAATACCATTGCAAATTCAGACATAGACATGTTCATCTTCCTGTCAAATTAAAAACGTATCAGTGCTGAACCCCAAGTAAGGCCACCACCAAAAGCCTCAATTAAGATTAACTGACCACGCTTAATCCGGCCATCACGTACTGCTTCATCAAATGCTGTAGGTACCGATGCCGCAGAAGTATTACCGTAACGATCTAGCGTTACCACTACTTTATCCATTGTCATATTTAATTTTTTAGCTGTCGCCGCGATAATACGCAAATTAGCCTGATGAGGTACCAGCCAATCCAACTCACTATACGGTAAGTTATTTGCTTCTAGAGTTTCATCAACTATGTTAGCCAATTCACGGACTGCAATCTTAAATACTTCATTACCGATCATACTGGCATACGCTGGTTCTTTTAGATTCTGACGCTCCTGATAAGGCAATACCAACAATTTACCATAGCTACCGTTTGCATGAAGGTGAGTTGAAAGAATTCCTGGCTCATTAGAAGCCCCTACCACCATAGCACCCGCACCATCGCCAAACAGGACAAGTGTTCCGCGATCTTCTGGATCAAGTGTTCTGGTAATAGAATCAGAACCAATAACAAGTGCATGTTTGGCCGCACCGGTTCTAATAAACTTATCAGCAATACTCAGTGCATAAACAAAACCAGAACAAGCGGCGGAAATATCAAAAGCCGCAGAATTTTGGGTACCCAACATGTGCTGAATTTGGCACGCGGAACTGGGGAAAGCATGGGTGGATGAAGCTGTTGCAACAATGATTAAATCAATCTGATCTTTATCAATGCCCGACATTTCAATTGCTTTCTTTGCAGCCCGGAACCCCATAACTGCAACAGTTTCATCATCAGTAGCAATACGACGTTCGCGGACACCTGTACGGGTAACAATCCACTCATCAGAAGTATCCACCATTTTTTCTAAATCAGCATTAGTACGCACTTGCGCAGGCAGATAACTACCTGTACCTAAAATTTTTGTATACATGTATGTTCAGTCACTCTTGGGTAATGCTGTTTCCAGGCGTGCAGCAATTCTATCAGGAACCTGCCTTTCAACGGCCTGAACAGCCTGTTCGATTGCGGCTTTAAACGCATGCTCATTAGCCGCCCCATGGCTTTTGATTACAATTCCATATAATCCTAACAGACATGCGCCATTATACTGGTCAGGGTTCAGGTGACCGAAGCGTTTTGTCATCCGTTTTTGCAACCACTTCTTGACTATTTTCAGCAACCAGGAAAATTTTTTCTTTTGTTCATCCGATGATTTGAGCAAGGATAAGATAACTCTAATCGCCCCTTCCATCGTTTTTAACGTCACGTTACCTGCGAAGCCGTCACATACCAACACATCGCTCTTACCTGTCAGTAATTCGTCGCCTTCCAGATATCCAATGTAATTTATTGTCGGAATGCGCTTTAAAATAGTGGCGGCTTCGCGGATATTATCCAGCCCTTTACTCTCTTCTGTACCAATGTTAAGCAATGCTACCGCGGGATTAACCACACCGACCACTTCCTCTGCCATCACTGAACCCATGATGGCGAATTGCACTAGCATGCGGCTATCGCAATTAACATTGGCGCCTAAATCCAATAC
This sequence comes from Photorhabdus sp. CRCIA-P01, assembly GCF_003545805.1. Classification (GTDB taxonomy): domain Bacteria; phylum Pseudomonadota; class Gammaproteobacteria; order Enterobacterales; family Enterobacteriaceae; genus Photorhabdus; species Photorhabdus antumapuensis. Next base: position 57,888 of record NZ_NMQR01000015.1, read on the forward strand.
GACAGTTTGCCGCTGTTTCAGGTTTGGTAACACGGTCATCAAAGCGGGTCTTTCAATGCCCTCTATCGATTTTAGCATTACTTTAGACAACCCCATCAATACTCCGGTATTCCCTGCACTGACACACGCCTGCGCTTCACCAGATTTCACTAAATCCAATGCAATACGCATTGACGTTCCGCGGCTATTACGAATTGCCTGCGACGGCTTCGCATCGTTAGCCACGACCTGTTCAGCAGGAACCACTTGCAAACGACTAAGCAACTCAGCATCACTGTTTGCAAGCATCGGGGAAATGGTATCGGGGGCGCCGACCAGCAATAATTTAAGTCTAGGGTTAGATGCCAGTGCCTGCAATGCAGCAGGCACCGTAACGCGAGGACCAAAGTCCCCGCTCATGGCATCTAACGCTAAAGTCAGATTAGTCAAGGTATCAACTTGCTAATGACTGGCGGAGATTATTTGTTGATGACTTTGCGGCCACGGTAGTAGCCATCAGCAGTCACATGGTGACGCAGGTGAGTTTCACCAGAAGTTTTATCTACAGATAGTAATGGTGCAGTCAGTGCATCATGAGAACGACGCATACCACGTTTAGAACGAGTTGGTTTATTCTGTTGTACGGCCATTGACCTTACTCCTTAAGTACTTTTCTTTAAGCTGGCTAATACGGCAAATGGGTTTGGTTTTTCAGCCTCTAGAGGTAATTCACCAAACACCATGTCCGCTTCGGACACTTCACAGTGTTCAGAATCATGTACCGGAACCACCGGCAGAGAAAGAATTATTTCATCTTCAATCATTGCCAGCAAATCTATTTCGCCAAATTCGTTAACGTCAATTGGCTCATACTCTTCCGGTAATGCTTCAGCCTGTTCATCATTGACGACCGGGCTAAAACAATATGTTATGTGAACGTGATGGCTGAAATTACCGCCACAACGCTGACATTCAAGCGTAACATCCACATCGGAATGCCCACGCACAACCGCCAGACGTTGGTTATCTATCTGAAACGATAAAACGCTGTCTACATCATTGTCCACGCTAACCACAGATTCCGCGATACGCAAAACTTGCTCAGGTGAATAACTACCTGCGTAGTCTAATCGTTTCTGAGCTGCGCGAAGCGCATCAATGGTCAGGGGTAATTTTACCTTTTGCATAAGGCGCGCATATTATCTTTGTAATGAGATATAGTCAAAGAAAAAGGCCACACATCTGCACCTTTCCGCCAAATATTCGCTTATTAAGCGGTGCCTAGTTTAAAATGCCTGCAATTATTTCGCCATGTCTTTTGGAAAAATTATGACACAAATCATTTTAGCTTCCACATCAGCTTACCGCCGCATGTTACTGGAAAAACTTCGTTTACCCTTTATATGCGCGGCTCCTAATACTGATGAAACACCTCGAATGAATGAAAATGCGGAACAGCTCGTTATGCGTTTGGCACAAGCCAAGGCACAGGCATTACAAACAAAATATTCTCAGCATTTGATTATTGGTTCTGATCAAGTTTGTGTTATTAATGGCGAAATCACCGGCAAGCCCCATAGTTTCGAAAATGCATTTAAACAATTACAGCAAGCCAGTGGTCATTGCGTCACCTTTTATACCGGCATTTCTCTCTTTAACAGCAAAACAGGTATAACTGATACCCGTTGTGAATTATTCAATGTCTATTTTAGAGAGCTGACTGATGATGAAATCTGGGCTTATTTAACCACGGAAAACCCCCTTAATTGTGCCGGAAGCTTTAAAAGCGAAGGGTTAGGAATCACTTTATTTGAACGACTTGAAGGGAAAGACCCGAATACGCTGATAGGTTTACCATTAATTACATTGACTGAATTATTAATCCGCCAGGGGATAAACCCACTGACGGCGATAGGTTAATTACTGTGATTCCGACGTAGCGTTTTTATACAATAGCGCAATTGCTCATCCATCGGTGCTTCAAGACGTAATGTCTCCCCCGTCGAGGGATGAGTAAATTTTAGCGCGCTGGCATGCAAGAATAGGCGGTTAAGACCCGTATTTGACAATTGCGAATCAAAAATTTTATCCCCATAGCGATCATCAAAAGCGATCGGATGCCCAGCATATTGAGCATGAACACGGATTTGATGAGTCCGACCTGTTACCGGGCTGGCTTTCACTAACGTTGCATTGGCAAAACGCTCTTCTACTTTAAAACGTGTTTCAGAAGGCTTACCTTCATTGCTTACTTTAACAATCCGCTCACCACTTTGCAGGATATTTTTCAGCAATGAAGCCTGAACCACCTTACAATGTGATTGCCATTGTCCTTGAACTAAAGCCAGATAATCTTTCTGCATCTGTTTAAGGCGTAATTGCTCGTGCAAGGCCCGTAAAGCTGAGCGTTTTTTAGCAATTAACAAAATTCCAGAGGTATCACGATCCAGACGATGCACCAATTCGAGGAATTTTGCTTCCGGACGCAATACCCGCAATCCTTCGATAACGCCAAAACTTAAACCACTACCGCCATGAACGGCCGTACCAGAAGGTTTATTGAGCACCAGAATATGGTCATCTTCGTATAAGATACAGTCGTCCAATGCAGCGACTTTATCCAGTTTAGCTGAAACTGGTATCTCTTGCCGTTCCGCAACCCGAACCGGCGGAATTCTGACAACATCCCCCTCAGACAATTTATACTCAGGTTTTATCCTGCCTTTATTTACCCGGACTTCGCCCTTACGCACAATCCGGTAAATCATGCTCTTAGGAACACCCTTCAAACGCGCTAATAAAAAATTATCAACTCGCTGTCCAGCCTCATCGTCATCAATAGTGACAAATTGTACAACTTGATTATTCGTTTTCATGATAGCAATTTTAATTATCACTCAAGCAGAGTGCTACTCATTTTTAAATTATGTGTAAAAATCACGCATACTTTCTGGTTGTTACCTTCCCTACTTTAAGATAAAGATTAAATATTAACTATTTCTTCCTATTTCATCAGAAAAACCGCTTAAAGACATAAAGTCACCTTGCTATCACCCCAACAGCAATGGAATAATACGTAGCCACCATCAGTTTTTTAATCCTGAATGGCGAAGTTAAACGTTTGTTCTATATTTGATTGCACAAAAACGCAGCAATGGCGTAAGACGTACTGGGAAATCAAATAATTAGCGGGCTATGGGTAGCAGATTACTGGAATTGGATCAAATCAGCTTCATTTATATTTGCAGATTATTCCTAGAAAAAGGTACTGTTTTCTAAGTGAAAATTCAGACCTGCCGAAAATATGCGTCTCTATACAAACGACAACCGGGAGGTTGGCGGATTTGTAAAAGACACGAGACCATCGGTTACCAGTCACTTATCTATATTTGCCCATAGCTCTATAACTAATGTAAAAAATAATGAGTAAGTTACAATGAAAAGAATGCTAATCAACGCAACTCAGCAAGAAGAGTTGCGTGTTGCTCTGGTTGACGGGCAACGCCTTTATGATTTGGATATCGAAAGCCCAGGACACGAGCAAAAAAAAGCAAATATCTACAAAGGTAAAATCACCCGAATTGAACCTAGTCTGGAAGCTGCTTTTGTTGACTACGGCGCTGAACGGCATGGTTTCCTTCCTATTAAAGAAATCGCCCGCGAATATTTCCCCAATAACTACCATCCTCACGGTCGCCCTAATATCAAAGATGTTTTAAGGGAGGGCCAGGAAGTTATCGTTCAAGTCGATAAAGAAGAACGAGGTAATAAAGGGGCTGCCTTAACCACTTTTATCAGCCTGGCGGGCAGTTATCTGGTACTAATGCCTAATAACCCTCGCGCGGGTGGTATTTCCCGCCGTATCGAAGGAGATGACCGAACAGAACTGAAAGAAGCTTTGGCATCGCTAGAAGTGCCAGAAGGAATGGGACTGATTGTCCGCACTGCGGGCGTCGGTAAGTCCGCAGAAGCACTACAGTGGGATTTATCATTTCGCCTTAAACACTGGGAAGCGATCAAAAAAGCCGCCGAAAACCGCTCTGCGCCATTCTTAATCCATCAAGAAAGTAATGTTATCGTCCGTGCTTTCCGAGACTATTTGCGCCCAGACATAGGTGAAATTTTAATCGACAACCCTAAAGTTCTCGATCTGGCACGCCAGCATATCACCGCGCTTGGCCGCCCAGATTTCACCAGTAAAATCAAGCTGTATAGCGGCGAAGTTCCCCTGTTCAGCCATTATCAGATTGAATCACAGATTGAATCTGCGTTTCAGCGTGAAGTTCGCCTGCCATCAGGTGGTGCCGTGGTTATCGATACCACGGAAGCATTAACTGCGATCGATATTAACTCTTCCCGAGCAACACGCGGAGGAGATATCGAAGAGACCGCTTTTAATACCAACCTTGAAGCAGCGGATGAAATTGCCCGTCAATTACGCCTGCGTGACCTTGGTGGTTTGATTGTTATCGATTTTATCGATATGACACCAGTACGTCATCAACGTGAAGTGGAAAACCGCCTACGTGATGCTGTTCGTCAGGATCGTGCTCGTATTCAAATTGGCCGTATTTCCCGCTTTGGTCTACTGGAAATGTCCCGTCAGCGCCTGAGCCCATCACTAGGTGAATCTAGCCACCACGTTTGCCCGCGCTGTAGCGGCACAGGGACTATTCGTGATAATGAATCCCTGTCACTATCCATTTTGCGTCTGATTGAAGAAGAGGCACTGAAAGAGAACACGCATCAAGTCCATGCTATTGTTCCAGTACAAATCGCCTCATATCTACTAAACGAAAAACGCCAGGCTGTCAGTGCAATTGAGCGCCGTCAAGGAGATGTTGGCGTGGTGATCGTGCCTAACGATCAAATGCAGACTCCCCACTTCTCTGTTCTGCGCGTGCGTAAGGGCGAGGAAATTTCTACCCTGAGTTATCTGCTTCCTCAATTCCATGAAACTGGAACGACAAATCCTCAAGAAGATGTCCAACCTGAACGTAAGCGTCCTGAGCAGCCCGCTATTTCTGCCTTTGCTTTGCCAGCCGATACGCCAGCACAACAATCATCACACAAAGCAAAAGAGAAAAAGCCTAACCACACTGCTCAGACTATAACGGAACAACCTGGTCTCTTAAGCCGCTTCTTGACTGCTTTGAAAAAAATGTTCAGTACAAAAGCAGAAGAAGAAAAACCGGCACAGAAAAAAGAGAACAAATTATCCGGTCATGATAACCGTCGCTCTTCTGAACGACGCAATCAACGCCGCCAAAATTCACGTAAAGATCGTGATGATAATAATCTGCGTGATGAACAACGTAATAACCGCGATCGTGACGAACAATGGAAAAATCGTAATACTCCACAGAAAAATGGCACTCAAGATAACAACGTGACGATAGATACTGCTGCTCGTGAAACCCAACAGCAACAGCAACGTCGCGAGCAACGTGCGGAACGTCAACGCCGTCGTCAGGAAGAAAAACGCCAGCAGCAACTTGAAACCCAGAAACCAGAAGTCGTTGAAAATGAGGTTGAAGAACGTCTACCGGTTATGCCACGTCGCCAACGTCGTCAGCTTGAACAAAAAATTCGCATCATAGATGAAGTGAAAGAAGTTACAACTGTCGCCTCACTGCCCGTACCTGTTGTTACAGAAGAGCAATTACCAGTACCTGTTGAAATACCCGTAGAAACAGCTCAGCCACAACAATTGACTGAAAATAAAGAGCAACAAGATAATGTTATGCCACGCCGCTCTCGTCGCTCACCTCGTCATTTGCGCGTTAGTGGTCAGCGCCGCCGCCGTTACCGCGATGAGAGAAATCTACTTCAATCACCGGCACCATTATCCATGGCTGTTGCATCACCAGAAATGGCTTCCGGTAAAGTTTGGGTTCGCTATCCAGTGGTTCCGATTTCCATAGAAATTCCTGAGGAAATTTCCATGATCGAACAGCAAAATGGGGTATTGCCAGCAATAGCAGCAGAAACAGTACCTGCAATCATCGTTGTCGCAGAGTCTGAACAAACCATCATTGAATCGCCTAAGGTAGCAGGGATGCCAGAAGCTCACCAGAATGGAATCAAATCTGAAACAGGCATTACAAAACAAAATGATATTGTTCTACAGCAAACTGAATCAGTGCAAGAAGAGCGGTCAGTTATTGAACTGGTTGCAATAACACCGATTATCCCTGAATTTGAACAGCAATCTGAAGCAGAAGAAGACATTGTTGTTTCTGAAGAAATTGCAGCAGTGATGATTATTGAAGAGAGTAAAGATGAAATGGTTAAACAACCTGTTGCTATTATAGACAAATTTCATCATTCTTATGCGCCGATGACCAAAGCGCCAGCCCCTGAGATGATTGAAAAACCTATTATTATCAGCGAATGGCAACGGCCTTTTTCTCATTTTGAAGGGAAAGGGGGAGCTGGAGGCCACTCAGCCACTAATGCGGCTACTTCACCAATGGCTAAACCGCAATTCTTTAAATAAACAACATTGTTTAATATTAGCAGAATGGCTCTTTTTAGGGAGCCATTTTTTTTGCCACTAACCCCACAAAAATACTTACCGTTAATTTTATTCTATCCACATAAGGGTTAGTTTAAACGGTCATTACCGTTACCCTGTTCAATTAATTATCATTTGATTTCTTATTTTAACCAGGAGAATAACCTATGAAACCGTGGCTTATTTTTGGTGCAGGTAGTGGCGTTGGACGTCATCTCGTGACCGTTGCACTGCAACAAAAACGTCCCGTCATTGCGCTTATCCGCAATTCTCAGCAGGCTACTGAGCTGAGTGCTTTAGGTGTCAAAGTGATACAAGGTGATGCCTGTAATGCTGAAGATATTGAAAAAACGGTACAACATGTCAGTTCAGAAGCAATCGTCTTTTCTACTATTGGTGGAATTGATTCAGATCTCTTTGGCAATATGACTATCATTGATACTATTGAGAAAGCTGGAATAACACGTATGTTACTCGTTACCTCAATAGGTTGTGGCGAAGGCTGGAAAACCCTGTCACCCAGAGCTAAATCATTGTTTGGCCAATCTGTCAGGCGTAAATCAATGGCAGAAAGCTACCTTCAAACAAGTTCCTTGAATTACACAATTATTCGTCCAGGAGGATTAACAGATAAACCGGGAACAGGCCATTGTCAAAGATATCAGCATGAAATTCATGGTGTAGTTAGCCGCCAAGATGTTGCACATCAACTGGCAACTATGGCAGAAGAAGAATCTTCATATCAGCAGATTTATACCTTAGTTGATCCAGAGCTTAAACCTGATTGGGCTGTTGCGTAGTTGGTAAAAATAACCACGCATTCATGCGTGGTTATTCTAATGATGCTATTTCAGTTCACCCATTGTTTTAAGCTTTTTAGACAATTCACGACGCTCCTTAGAAAGATCCGCATTTTTAATTATATGATCATCTATACGGTCTTCATAATCACTTCTCATATTCATAATGATGCTCTGAATATCCTCAATTGACATACCAGGCTTGATGTATTCGCTCAAGTTATCAAGCAATAAAACACGCTTCTGGTTATCGCGTATTTTCTTTTCATTGTCTGCAATTTCGCGCTGTAACTTATTCTTACGACGAAACATATGTACAAACTCCAACACATTGTGGAATGATGGCTTATTTACGTTGTCCATTTTCATACCTTTCTTTAACTCAAACGCACAGATTATCCAATTGGATTACACAATACAACTTAACGTTATTAATAGACAAGTCAGTTTCCATTCCTTATTGATTTTAATTGATTACGTAAACCTGTTAGCTTGCTGATGAAGAGTTCAGCATATTGCTTTAATCGAAAACAACGGGTTAATATAGGTGAATAATTCAGCAAAAACCTTTCACTGGTAGAAGCACAGTTCTTTACGTCCCTTCCCCATTCCTTAACTACCATCTCTTCCTTCCAGCGCTCAAAGTGCAATGATCATTAATCACTATAATCCCTGGAATTACTAAGCTAATGTAATAATAAATTTATCGGAGCATAATTTTATATATCTAATACCCCTTCAGCAAACCCGGTAAGCCAACCGCTGTCACCATCACCAATTGTTGCAACCATTTTTTCCGCAATTTCTTTAGATCCATCCATTAAAAAACCCTTTCATCCCAAATACTATATGCGCCGGTTGAGCAGGCCACATTATTCCATGTGATATTTATGTACTCGATTGAAAGAATCTCCTGTGACATCATATGATTGCTGGTTAATGAATGCGGGTAATCTGATTTCAAACTAGCAATATATGCCTGCCCAAGACGGATTGTATAATAAAGTTCAAGTCCACCATTTTCATTAATACGATAAAATTCAAAGAAATACTCTAATTTTTCGTTATCATCCAAACTTTTTGCCAATTGAATCTCTTCCACCACAGCCAGCAAAAATTAACCCTTGGTTCTGGCCATTAATCTTTAAATAAATTAAATTTTACATATTCACCCTATTAATAATTTCAACATTTCGCCTACATATTGAAATAAATATGTCAACGTAGTCAAGGATAATCGGCCTTAAAATATACAATTTTTTATTTCAAGTACCCAAAATGTTAATCATTGGCTTCCTAATCGCAGAACAGAAAGTAGGAAAACATGTATACAATGTTATTGCAATTACCTGGATTCTCTAAGATAGTAAGCAATAATTGCCTGTATTTTAGGGTAAAAATACCATTTACTCCTTGAAAGAACAGCAGAAACAAACGATTAACATCATTGGACATTGAATAACAGTGAAAAACAGTAGCGAACAACCCACCTTTTACATTCATGACTACGAAACTTTCGGTCAACATCCGGCCTTAGATAGGCCAGCTCAGTTTGCCGGTGTTCGTACTGATATGGATTTCAATATTATTGAAGAGCCATTAGTTATTTACTGTTCACCCGCTGATGATTATCTCCCACAACCAGAAGCTGTCATGATTACCGGCATTACGCCTCAAATTGCATTAGAAAAAGGGGTCAGTGAAGCGGAATTTGCCCGCCAGATTCATAATGTATTCAGTGTGCCGAACAGTTGTATCCTCGGTTATAACAATATTCGGTTTGATGATGAAGTCAGCCGGAATATCTTTTACCGCAATTTTTATGATCCATACGCTTATAGTTGGCAAAAAGGTAATTCCCGTTGGGATTTGCTTGACGTATTACGTGCCTGTTATGCCTTACGCCCCGAAGGTATTGTCTGGCCAAAGAATGAAGATGGTCTACCTAGCTTTAAACTGGAACATCTGACCAAGGCAAATGGCGTTGAACATTCACATGCTCACGATGCCATGTCCGATGTCTACGCCACAATCGCAATGGCAAAATTACTCAAAGAAGTACAGCCAAGGATGTTCAATTATTTCTTTCAATTAAGAAATAAGCAGAAAATTAGCGCCCTCATCGATATCCCCCAAATGAAACCGCTGGTTCATGTTTCCGGGATGTTTGGCTCTGCTCGCAGCAATCTCAGTTTGGTTGCACCTCTTGCCTGGCATCCAGTAAATCAGAATGCCGTTATTGTATGCGATTTAGCTGGAGATATTTCACCATTACTGGAATTGGATGCAGATGCATTGCGTGAACGTCTATACACCCGCCATGATGAATTGCAGCCAGATCAACCACCAGTCCCCATAAAACTGGTTCACATTAATAAGTGCCCAATAATCGCCCCCGATAATACTTTGCGGACAGAAGATGCTGAACGTATCGGTTTGGATCGGGATCATTGTGAAAGAAATCTGGCTATTCTGCGAAATAATCCACAAATCAGAGAAAAAATTGTAGAGCTGTTTGCAGAGACCGAGCCTTTTCCTGAATCCGATAATGTTGACGCTAAGCTGTATGATGGTTTTTTTAGTCGTGCCGATAAAGCAGCAATGGATATTATCCGTGAGACACTGCCGCAGAATTTACCTGCTTTAAACCTGACTTTCCAAGACCCGCGAATTAAGACTCTGTTATTCCGCTACCGTGCCAAAAATTACCCCGCTACTCTGACTTATGACGAACAACAACGCTGGCTACGTCATCGTCAAGATGTATTAACTCAGGATAAACTCAGTGAATATATCTTTATCATTGAGCAACTCTTTATTGAACACCAAAGTAATGAAGAAAAATGCGGTCAACTTAAAGCACTGATGGAGTATGCAGTCAAATTAGTCGGATAATCAAACAAATAGTGGACAAATATAAAACGGCGAGTCATATATACTCGCCTTTCTTTTTAACAGGGTGATTTTCATAAACTTTTACAGATTTATACTTTCTTACTACCAGCATAGAATTGTAACTGCCGAGAATATTGGCATTAAGATCCTTCGCGCCAATTTTTCAGCTTGGATGTTTTTCCAATTCCTGGGTTGAGAATGTTAGTGGGATCAGCCATCCGATAAAAAGCCTTAAGTTGAGACTTAGCCTGATATTGATGGCCCACATTATGTTCCGCGGGATATTCCGCCCCACGCTGATCAAGAATCTCTATCATTCTTTCTTTCAGTGCATGTATATCCACGCCTTTTTTTACAATGTAATCATGATGGAATACATGGCACATAAAATGCCCGCAGTAAAGTTTATGCACTAATACATCATCAAATTCTGGCGGTAACTGTTCAAACCATTCACGATCATTACGACGCAGAGCAATATCAAGCGAAAGAATATTTTCCACTTCGTTACTATGTATGGCTTGATAACGGATCGCTGCACCGGCAGCCGAGAAACGATGCAAAAATGCTTTGGCGCCTTCTTCCGGCGTACAAGCAAAGAATGCTCCCTCTGCTTGGCTGAAATAACTGTCTAGCCAATTTCTAGCTTCCTCAACCCCATCACCAGACATCTTTAATATCAAATGGTGCTCAAAACGATTTCGATATTCTTTCAAACGTTTAGGTAAGTGGGAAGGAAATAAACGACTCAATCCTTGCATCATGCGATCAATAAGATGGGAAGGTAAAAATGGAACCTTATTGGAAATAGAGTCCATTTTCCCTTTCAAGGTGAAATAATTTGGCATTTTATCAGTACCAAGCTTATCAATCATGATAAAAGTATCTTTGCCGTAAATTTCTGCAACATCAAAAATATCCCGGTGCATATATTCACCCGCCACCGGCAAATTACGGAAATTGGCTAATATATGGCGACGTAATTCCGTTAATACGTCAGTGTGATTGGTGCCAATATAAAATACCTGAGACGAAGATTCTGCCGGAAAAGTATCGAGTCGGACAGCAAACACGACCAACTTACCTGCACAACCCGACGCTTCGAACAAACGACGTTCGTCAGAATTGAAACGAGATGGCGTATCGGCATCTACATCACGCACACGTTGGGCATACTCATAATCAGACGCTTTGCGTTGACCCTGTTCTATATCCTGATCACTATAACGTTGTTCTTCCAGACAAGAGAGAATCTCTTCCGGTGTTTCTCCCAGATAGATACCCAGATGATTAATTAACTCTGGCTTACCGTTCTCATTCACTCGCCCATATAACGCCATTTCGGTATAAGCCGGTCCACGATGAACTAAAGAACCTCCTGAGTTATTACAGATGCCCCCAATCACGGAAGCGCCAATGCAGGAAGAACCGATAACCGAATGAGGTTCACGCCCCAGTGGTTTTAACGCACGTTCAAGTTGCCATAATGTACTGCCCGGCAGTGCTACTACCTGGTTACACTGTTTCAGGATTTGGATCTTATTCATGCGCAGCGTGCTGATGATCACTATGTCACGGTCATAATCACTACCGCTCGGAGTAGAACCTTCGGTTACACCGGTATTAGCTGCTTGCATCAAGATGATTTTATCCGCCTCAACACAGGCTTTAAATACACGCCACTGTTCCACCAGCGAGCCGGGAAATATTACGGCCAAAGCATCGCCTTGACCCGAGCGAAAACCTTTACGGTAGCGTTCAGTTTTATGAGGAGCAGTCAGGATATGAGATTTACCGACAATATAGGTCAAGGCAGTAATGAATTGCTGATTTTGAGAAGTCTTTGCATCATTCATAGTCTCTTCCTTATAGTATAATTACCTCTCAGCATAGATTGTTTTTCTCTATTTACTGCCGGAATTTTTCTTATCTGCAAGCTGCCTCGCTGTTTTCTTTCCTAAGATCCTTCTTCTGCATTACTAAGACAAATTGGCAACCTCATGACAAAAATAATGGCGCCAAATTCGGCGCCATTATTCTTTTTCAAACTGGATATTAAACCATTTCAGAGCATTGAGGCATCGGCTGACGAAAGCGACGGGTCAGGAATACCATATAAACCAAACCAATTGCTCCCCAAGTTAGACCCAGCTCCATAGAACTTTGTTCCAAGTTCATCCACAACACTCCAACAGTACAGGCACCAATCACAGGCAATACCAGGAAGTTGATTGTATCTTTCAATGTACGGTTACGACGTTCACGGATATAGAACTGAGAGATGACCGACAGGTTTACAAAGGTGAACGCTATCAGCGCACCAAAGTTAATCAGAGCCGTTGCAGTCACCAGATCAAAGCTAATTGCAGACAATGCTACGATACCTACCAGCGATACGTTGATTACCGGAGTCCGCCATTTTGGATGAACATAGCCAAATATTTTCTCAGGAAATACACCATCGCGCCCCATAACATAGAGTAGACGGGAAACCCCTGCGTGAGCCGCCATACCAGAAGCCAAAACGGTGATACAAGAGAACACCAAAATAATGGATTGGAACAGGGTACCTGCTACATACAGCATAATTTCTGGCTGAGATTCATCCGGGTTCTTGAACCGAGAAATATCCGGAAAATAGAGCTGCAAGAAATAAGAAACCGCAATGAAGATAACACCACCGATTAATACTGTCAGGAAAATCGCTTTCGGGATCACCTTACCAGCATTCGGAGTCTCTTCGGACAACGAACTAATGCCATCAAACCCTAGAAATGAAAAGCACAAAATCGTGGCCCCAGTAATCATCGGGATTAAATGGGCATCTTCAGAAACGAATGGTTTCGCATTCCATAAAGTTCCTACTCCTTCTCCGTTGTACACACCGTGGATCAGTAAACCCACAAATACAACCATAATCGCAACCTGGACAATAACAATAGCCGTGTTGAGATTAGCAACAACGTTAATGCCACGCAGGTTAAAAGCTGTCATCAGTAATGCAAAACCCACAACGAAGATCCACGGATCTACGCTAGGAAAAATGGCTTGAAGATAAATTTTCGCTAACAAGATATTAATCATCGGCATGAACATATAGTCCAATAACGATGACCAACCCACCATAAAGCCAACATGCGGACTAATGGATTTTTGTGCATAAGTATATGCAGATCCGGCAGATGGAAAACGTTTTACCAATTTCCCATAGCTCACGGCGGTAAACAGAATTGCGATCAAAGCAATAGCGTAGGATGTCGCTACGTGACCGTCAGTCAAACCAGAAACAATGCCAAAAGTATCAAAGATAGTCATAGGTTGCAGATAAGCAAGACCCATCATCACTACCTGAACCAAGGTCAGTGTTTTTCTGAGTTGAACACGATTGTTAGCACCAGTCTGGTTGGTGCCTAGTGGGATTACAGTATTATGAGACATGAGCGAAACCTCCAATAACTCCGATTCGTGTTATGACACTACTTAATCGACAGTTACTGGGAAGACTTCGCTTCTGCCTATAGGCAGTAGAATTAGAGGCTGGATTATATGCGGAGCTCAATGCTCCGTAGTCATCAATGCAGCAGCATGTACCGATTGGTACAAGTGCAGAAGAGAATAATTGCTCCATATTAGCGTTCCTCATTACGGCAACCGATTCTCGTTGCGGTTGCTCGTGGGCCAATTATCTATCCGGCTCAGAGTCCGGCCTCTGGTTATAGTAAAAAATAAGTCAAAGCAAAAAAAATAACCGACACATATAAACGTATCAGTTATTTTCCAGTGGGCGAATTCTGCACTTGAAGACCTGAAATAGCAATACTCGCCGCACTAAAAGTTCATTATTTTTTACCACACTCATTGATGACGCTATGGAATTTAACGGTGTCATATACATTTCTTCGACATGACTAAGTTTTAACACAACACAAAACGGGTTGCTATTCAGTTTTTACAGGTACGAGCAAAAAACAAAAATCCCCTCTGCCTGCAACAAACAAAGAGGATTATGGCACAGTTAGTTAGAACGAATGATTAAAAGTCGTAATTGATACCAATGTTATAACGACGACCATCCAATACTATATCATGGGTGTCTTCAGTTACTTGCTTCTCAAATACGTTGTAAACCCCACCTACCAAGCGTAAACCATCAGCCAAATAATAACTGGCACCGATATCTACAAAGGCATAAGACGGTGTGCCTTTCTCCATAGAGGTACGTGATAAATAACTCGACGTTTTACCACGGTAGTTAACACGAGCCCAAGTTTGCATTTCTGGTAAAGCCTGCCAGTTTAAGGTTGCATTCGCCATATGTTTAGGCATCTTATTCAAAGGTTTCCCTTTGAAATTACCGCTCTTTTGCTCAGAATCAGTATATGTATAGTTTGCAGCCAATACCCAGTTATCAACAATATCCCAGTTCATCGTCGCTTCTACACCACGCATATTGGCTTTATCAATGTTCACACGGTCACTGATAAATTTATAAGCAGTGCCATCAATCACACATTTGCCCTGAGACCTACCACTTGGATCGGTACAACGGCGTAATTCAGTAATTTTGTCTTTAAATTCGGTGTTGAATATTGTTAAACCGACATTAAAGTTATCCCGATTGTTCCAGATAACACCAATTTCCTGATTGAAGCTCTTCTCTGGTTTCAAATCTGGATTACCGACGATAATCGCAGGATCACCACCGCCCCCCGTAATTTGCCCCCAATTAGATGCCGCCTGACGCAATTCTGGTGAACGATATCCTGTAGAAACACCACCTTTAATCGTCCATTGCTCATCAACATGCCATACACCGTACAAACGTGGAGTCCAGTGGTCACCAAAGTTTTCGTCTTTATCCATGCGGATACCACCGGTCAGAGCAAAGTCATTGGTCATTTGCCATTCATCTTCAGCAAATAACGCCCAACTCCAACGGGTTAGCTTATTAATATTTTTAGCAGAAGCTAATTGATTCCCTTCATCGCGCAAATCCTCATAACGATATTGACCACCTATGCTCAATGAATGGTCATCCAACATAAATACTGTATGAGTATTGAACAAATTATCGTAATATTTCATATCACGACCAGGATTACGTGATTCATCACGCTGGAAGTACGTTGTCGACGTTCCAAAATCATAAACGCCATTATGGGTAATAGAGTAGTTATTTCTTTTATATCGACTTTCACTATTACCTGGAGATCGCCAACTACTTGTCTTTGTTTTCCCTACAGTAGAATCACGATCTTGCTCATAACGTCCCGCTTCAAAATCAAAAGTATTCTGCTCATCGGGCGTGAAAGAGAAAGTGGCTGAACCATTACGCATTTCCTGTTTATTAAAACCACCGATAAATTTATCTTCATTACGGTGAGAATACAGGCCGCTCACTTTCAGCCCTAATAATCCATCAATAACTGGACCTGAAGTATAGACACTACTCTGATGACTATTACCTGATTTAGAACGCTCCTGTAAAGTGCTATCAGCGCGGAAGCTGGTTTTCCACTCTTTCCGTACCTTACGGGTAATGATGTTAATTACCCCCCCCATCGCATCAGAACCATAAAGAGAAGACATAGGACCGCGCACCACCTCGATACGTTCTATCGCGGCCAACGGCGGCAACCACCCCTGTTCAATCCCCGAATTATCACGGTTTGGACGAGTACCACGGGTATCAACACGCTTACCATCAACCAGAATCATCGTATATTGAGACGCCATACCGCGAATACTGATATCACTACTGCTAGCGCCACCGGTAACAACGACACCCGGCACATCTTTCAGTGCATCAGTCACATCACGGTAAGCCTTAGTTTCCAATTGCTCACGGCTCACCACAGAAATAGACGCTGGCGCATCTTCAATTTTCTGTTGAAAGCCTGCCGCTGTAGTGACAAGAATAGTGTCATTACTGCTACTAGCTGCAAAAACTGAGCCAGATGAGATTGCAGCAATAACGCCTAACGCGATTTTTCTTTTATTAAAAACACCCATTCCCGATTCTCCAAGAGATATAATTACACTTTATTTATCTATAAAAATGGATAATCAACATGTGCTCAAATAACGAGGATAAAATATTTACCTCTGTGTAGTTTTATTATTTTATTAGTTTGATTATATCTTATTACCATAAGATACAAGACAATATTCCCTATTAATTATATACCCGTTATCTTTCAAGTTGCCTCTTTGTTGGCTGCACTCACCCCGATCACATAGTTAGCTATGCGCCCGGGGATTCGTTCCCTTACCGTCGCGATACATCTTGAAATCCATAGGGTATAACAATCCATCTTATTAACTTATTCCATTTACTATCCTTCGCAGTAAAGAGTGAATCCCGGCATTAACCAGATAAAAAATGTGGCTTTAAAATATGGCTAGCTTTTAAATACACAGTAATACAAGGCAAATAAACCATTCCTCATACACGACGATGCACGTTCTGATTTTTGTGCGCATTCTGCGCCTATGCTTTATTACAAATACAATTTAAACAATAAGTTAAAATGAATTCTCAATTTCTAGCTTTGAAATCAATATCTGTAAAATACCCCTCTGATAACTGTGCTTAATTCCTTACTATGTCACAAAGCAGTATTAATGCCATATACAGCCACCCAAGGTAATAATATTACGACAATATGTTTATCGAGATACCAACTAAGCGGATCATTTAATAAAAATGAATAATCAACGCATACTAAGATAACGAGAACAAAATATTTGTGTCGTTCTATTAGCTTATTGACATCTTATTACTATAAAGTATAAAACTATATTTTTATTAACTATAATAATCTATTAGGTATAGGTATTACCCAGACAAAACTGTCACTTTTAAATAACAAGTTAAAATGAATTCTCACTCACTAGCTTTGAAACCAACCCATCAACTAATACCTGGGGAATACCCTGAGAACAACGCTCAATTCTACCTTTGACACCATAAACCTGTGCCAGACTCTCTGGCGTAATAACCTGCTCAGGAGTTCCCTCGGCAATTAAATGACCTTTTTGCAACATTAGTACATGGTCACCATGACGCAAAGCGATATTAATATCATGCACAACGACCACAGTAATCATATTCCGGCGATACGTTTCTTGTGCCACCAACGCCATTACGTGATATTGATAATTTAAATCCAGCGCACTAAGCGGTTCATCTAACAATAATAACGCTGGCTTACGAATTAACGATTGCGCCAATCCAACCAATTGCTTTTGACCACCAGACAGCTGATCTAAATAACACAACGCCAGGTGTTCAATCCCTAACTGACGTAACAACAACATCACTTCTTCTTCACTAGTTTCAGAATGACGCCCTCCAGATGCCCGTTGAGCAACAATAATCGATTCCAGTACATGCAAATGAACACCAGCGGGTAAGCTTTGTGGTAAATAAACCACATTTTCCGAGCGCTGGACAAAACTCATCTTCATCAAATCCTGACCATCAAGCCAGAGCTGACCTCTCGCACGATTTAAACCTGCCAGAGAACGCAGAAGTGTTGATTTACCGCTACCATTTGGCCCCAACAGCACCGTAATTTTCCCACGGGGCAGCGGAGAAACATTCAAATCTTCAATAACCGAATGTTTCGGATAACCCGCAAAGAAATGATTAATGGTTAATCCCGGACTCATATATTCCCCCTATGACGTAAAATTATGCTAAGGAAGAATGGAACCCCAACTAACGCAGTAACAATCCCAACAGGAATAACAACACCTGGGATCAGGTTTTTCGAAGCGATGGACGCCATAGACAACACTAATGCACCAATCAGGGCACTGGCCGGTAAATAGAAACGATGATCTTCACCAAACATCATGCGGGCAATATGTGGCGCAATTAAACCGATAAAGGCAATTGGCCCAACAAATGCCACGGCTAAAGCGGCAAGAATACTGATACGCAATAACGTCCCTAAGCGCAGACGACGAACATCAATACCAAAACTGATTGCACGATCTTCACCCAAGCGCAGCGCTGTCAGTTTCCAAGCATTCATCATTGAAATAGGAAAAACGGCTGCAAACACCAGCAACATAACACCCAGTTTTATCCAGGTTGCTCTGGCAAGGCTACCCATTGTCCAGAGTACCAACCCCTGAAGGGTATCTTCCGTTGCAATAAACTGCATCATGGAAACCAATGCTTCAAAGGTAAAGACTAATGCAATGCCAAATAATACGACCCCAGACGTAGCAACTCGTGTCCAACGAGTAATCGTATCCAGCACCAACGCTGCCAACAAAGCGAAAATGAAAGCATTCGCAGAGATGAACCATTGATCGGGCACGCCTGGAATACCAATACCAGATACAATCGCCAACGCAGCACCAAATGCAGCCGCCTGGGCAACCCCTAAAGTAGAGGGACTGGCTAATGGGTTATTTAAGATCGTCTGCATTTCCGCGCCAGCCAGCCCAAGAGACAGGCCAATCACTACCGCCATCAGGGCATAGGGTAAACGGATATCCCAAACAATTACCCGTGTACCCGCATCCACACTCTCTGGCGACACTAAAGTCTGCCAGAGAGATGACAAAGATAAACCCGATGGACCTATCGTAAAATCCAATACCAGTGAAACACCAATAATCAGCACGATGAAGACCATCATCACAATACGGCGGTGTAAAATATATCGGTAATGGACTTTTACATTGCTGTCATCTAATTGTTGTTTCACCATTGGCATAGGCTCGATAGTGGCACTCATTATTTCCGTTACCTGGCTTAATTAATTACTTCTCACTGACCCAGTAAACTCCTGATGGATCAACTGCCAGGAATTTACTGTGTAACTCATTCAGTGTTTTCTGCGGATCTAAATCTGTAAATTTCTCAGGATAGAACCATTTAGCAAATACCTGAGTCGCTACCACATTATATGGAGAGTTATAGTAATTATGCCAAATCGCATAATCTCTGCCCTCTTTGACTGCGGTCAACGAGCTAATACCTTTACGTTCAGTCATTTGTTTCAGACTGGCTTTTGCTCGTTCAGGCGTGGATTGCGCTCCCAGTTTTACACCAGGTTCATTGCTGTCTGGCGCTTTTGCCCCACTAGCAATGTAAATATAAGGGTCAACTGCAATAATTTTTTCGAGGTTCATATTACCAAGCGCACCTGGTAGCAAGCCTTTAGCAATGTTTTTCCCACCGGCCAAATCGATAAAGTTACCCATATTACCGTCACCGGCAGTCGCACAGCAGTCTTCAAAAGCACCCGCTCTCAAATCGATAAATACTGTTGGTTTTTTCTCTTCCGGGATTTTATTGGTGATATCAGTCACCAGTTTTACATTTTTCTCGTAAAAATCGGCATATTCCGCCGCTTGTTTTTCACGATTTAATACTTTACCTAGCATACGAATACTCGGTAGCGTGTTCTTTAACGGCTCAGTACGAAAATCAACAAAGACAACCGGAACACCGGCCTTTTCAAGTTGAGCGACCAATTCGCTGTTTTTACCAGGACCATGACCAGACAAACCAAAAATAGCGATATCTGGATTAAGAGTTAACACCTTTTCAGAGCTGACACTATCAGCACTGGTGTTACCAATCAAAGGAACCTTGTCAATCTCAGGGAATTTAGCTTTATAGACAGCGTAAGACTGAGGGTCCAATTTACGGAAATCACCTTGCCAACCCGCGATACGGGCCAGTGGTTTATTGCCTTCAAGTACAGCGATAGCATGGAACAAACGGCCTTCGCCCAACAAAATACGATTTACATTCTCAGGAACTTCAACAGTACGACCAACTATATCGGTGACCGTTTCCGCCCATGATGCGAAGCTTGCCACGACTGCCGAACCCGCTAACAGGCCGACACTGATACTCTTTGCCATGGTTCGAGACCTCAATTTCATTTTGTTAGCCCTTTCATATTAATAATTATGGCACTAACAATAGGACAGATGAGAATACTTATCAATATGATCTACACAAATTTTAGTAAATCACGTGATTCATTGTATGAATAACGCTATGAAAAATAAAAAATACTCATTTGATCACAAAATGGGTATTTTCTTTTAATTTCTTATCAAGAACAGCTTATCTGCTTAAATAAATAAAACATTAAGATAATAATAAATTAATCGTGAATCGAATTAAAAAAACCATAAAACCAAGCCGGTAGGAATTTTTTCAAAGATTCCTACCGGCCTGTTAATCACGATTTAACGTATTCACATTCACTGATTCGCGATATCAGGAAATTTCATCTCGCTATATTTAATAAAGTGAGTTTTCCTAACTAGTTTGTAACCAAACCAAATCAACAGGAATAGTGGAATACCAATATAAGTTGCAGTTACACCATACCAATCAATTTTATCTTGTAGAAATGCCTGATAATTCTGTCCCAATGTGATGGTCAGACACAAAACAAACGCAAAGATTGGGCCAACCGGGAAAAATCCTGAACGATAAGGTAATCTACTTAAATCCAACCCCTGAGCTATATAACCACGGCGGAAACGATAATGGCTAATAGCAATCCCCAACCATGCAATAAAACCGGTCATCCCAGAAGTATTTAATAACCACAGATAGACGGTCTGGTTACCGTACATTGAACTGAGGAAACACAACGCAGCAACCACCGTTGTTGCATACAAGGCATTACGCGGTACACCACCTTCGGATAATTTGCCAAAAATCCTCGGTGCTTTACCCTCTTTTGCCAATGTGAACAACATACGAGTCGATGCATACATACCTGAATTACCCGCGGACAACACAGCCGTCAAAATAACCGCATTCATCGCCGCCGCAGCGGATAACAAACCGGCGTTTTCAAATACCAACGTAAACGGACTAACACTAATATCACCGACCTCATTACGCAGCAGGTTTGGATCAGTATAAGGAATAATCAGACTGATAATCAGGATTGCAAAAATATAGAACAACAGAATACGCCAGAATACCTTACGTACAGCACTGGGAACATTTTTCGCCGGATCTTTTGATTCACCCGCCGCAATGCCAATTAGCTCGGTTCCCTGGAAAGAAAACCCAACTATCATTGCCACGCCAATCATGGCAGAGAAACCACCGGCAAAAGGTGCATCACCAACAGTCCAGTTATGCCATCCAGCACCTTCCGCCCCTTTCATAATGCCGGCTATCATCAGTAATCCGACCACAATAAAAACAATAACCGTGCTGACTTTAATTAAAGAGAACCAGTATTCAGCTTCACCAAATCCTTTCACTGAAATAAAATTCAATAGGAAAATCAACGCGAGGAATAGTGCACTCCAAATCCAACCTGGTATATCCGGCAACCAGTATCCCATAACCAATTGAGCAGCAACCAAATCCACCGCGATAGTCACCGCCCAGTTGTACCAGTAGTTCCAACCCAAGGCAAAACCAAACCCTTCTTCAACATATTTGGAACCGTAAGTTGAGAAAGAACCGGAAACCGGCATATAAGCGGCCAGTTCACCCAAACTGGTCATCAGGAAATAAACCATCAAGCCAATTAATGCATAGGAAAGTAATGCTCCGCCAGGCCCCGCCTGTGAAACTGTCGCACCGGAAGCCACGAATAACCCGGTGCCTATTGACCCGCCAATGGCAATCATCGCCAGATGCCGAGCCTTCAATTCACGTCGCAAATGTTGTACGGGTTTCTGGGAAACACTTTTTTGTTGTTGAGACATTCTGTTCCTGTTAGCTGCGAATAAATCTGATGGCGGATTGTAACAAATCCTCACTATCAAAATAGCGAGGAAGCGCTGTTATAAGATACCTTCATAATTCAGAGAAAATTATAAGTAACACAGGTGACTGCTCCCCGCCGTCAACGGCGAGGCTTCCCACTTCTCAGGCCGCAACCGTCTGTGTGACGGATTTACGCTGGCCTCCGTGGGCAGAAACGACGAGTCCCGCCGCCTGTAACTCCATTATGCCCTTACGCTGGATATTGATTGCCGCGTTTACATCGCGATCATGTTCAACACCACAGCAAGGGCATGGCCAGATCCGCTTATGCAGCGGCATTTCCGACACTTTGTAACCGCAGCAATGGCAGGTTTTCGAGCTGGCGAACCACTGATCCAGTTTGACCAGGTGGACGCCCGCCGCTGCGGCTTTGTATTCCAGTTTCATGATGAAACCATGCCAGCCAGCATCCCCGATAGCGCGAGCAAGGGGGTGATTTTTCATCATGTTGGCCGATTTCAGCGTCTCGACAATGACCGCTTGGTTTTCGTCAACCATTGTCCGGGAGAGTTTGTGTTGAAAATCGGCGCGGGCATGGGCTATCCGCTCATGGACGGCCGCCAGACGTAAGCGGGCCTTGCGGCGGTTAGCGCTGCCCTTTTGTTTGCGGGACAGCGATTTCTGCTTACGGCGCAGGTTACGGGTGGCATTAATAAGGTGACGCGGGTTATTCACCTTCTCCCCGTTCGACTGGATAAGATAGTGGGATAACCCCATATCACACCCTGTTACACGGGTGATAACGCCCGGCTTTTCCGGCGCATCCCTGCCATTGTCACACAGGATAGCGGCGAAATATTTTCCCGTGGCTGTTCGGGATAGTGTAATGCTCTTCACTTCTCCTTCAATTTCTCGGTGTAGGCGCGCCTTTATCGGTGATAATTTCGGGATCTTCACTGCGCCATCCCGTACTTTTATCCCAACACAGTGATAGCTGGATTGCCGGCCCTGTTTGCGTTTGAACGTGGGAAATTGGGCTTGCAACTTCGGATTAAAGAAATGATCAAACGCGGTATGCAGATTGATCACTGCCTGCTGTAACGCGATGGCGTCATATGCCTTGAGCCAGGCGTATTTGCGTGATTTCTTCGCGACCGCCAGTAACGGTTTGAGGTCCTTGCGCGGATTTAAACTCACGCCGTGACGTTGGTAAGCCTGCTTTTTGATGTACAGCGCCTTGTTGTACGCAAAACGGACCGCACCAAACTGGCCGTTAAGATACTCGGCCTGTTCGGGTGTGGGGTAGAGGCGGACTTTGGTTGCTCTTAACATATTCAGCGCTCATTGAGAGAGTGCCTTCATTTTAGCCGGTGACAGGAAGATATCAACGGGTTGTGCATGTAATATTCACGACAAAGTCCCGTCGAAAGCGCGTTGATGGACGGATGATAAACCCGTTACGTGATGCATTCAGTTCAGCGGCGGCAAAACGAGAATGTGAAAGGGTTGAGAGGGAGGTGAGCGTGATCATGTGCATTTGCGGATGCAGAGCAAAACCAGACTTCTGTGGTCGAGATCATACTTTGCCTGTAGCGCAACGAGAGAAACGTGAAAAGCGTACGTTGCCAGTCAGAATACGCCGGAGTAGCCAGCCCTAAAGCCCTTTGGGCTTTTCGCCTGATATCCCCGCCCGCACTGGGCAAGGGTTTACGGCGGTTTTTTGCTAATTTTGGATTTTAAACAGAACGTAAAATTTATCGGCAATAACTGAGCAATTTTTGCAGTGCGCTAGACATATGCTTTTGCCGATGATGAATCAGGTACAATGTTCTGAAAAGTCTTAATTCTGGCACTTTTAACTCCAGTAAAGTACGATTTTGCAATTGCTCTGCAACAACTCGTCTGGACAAGCAACTGATGCCCATACCAAATTTGACCGCATGTTTTATCGCTTCAGAATTTCCCAATTCCATCAAAATCTTGAACCCAGGTAAATGGGCAAACAACAGATGATCCAGCACTTCTCTTGTACCCGATCCCCTCTCCCTTAATATCCATGATGCCTTAACTAAATCATCCAATTTTAGATCCTGTTTAGCTAGCGGATTTTCAGGAGAAGAAAAAACAACCAACTCATCCTCCATCCATAGCTGAGTTATCAACTCAGGACTATGACAGGAACCTTCTATCAAACCAAGATCAACACGGAATTCCAGCACAGAATTGATGACATCCTGCGTATTATTGATATTTAACTCTAGCGGCGTATCAGGAAAATCCTGACGATAATTTGCCAGCATTTCCGGCAACATATAATTACCAATGGTACTACTGGCAGCAATACGTAACGCTCCTAACTCCTGTTTGAATAACTGCTGAATTTCCCCTGCCTGCTCTAGCAATGCCAGAGCCTTGGGATAGAGTAGACGGCCATGTTCATTCGTCACCAACCGCTTACCTACCCGGTCAAAAAGCTGTACGCCAAGTTGGCTTTCCAGATCCGTTAATGAGGCACTCACTGCGGACTGAGATAGCGCCAATTGCTGAGAGGCTTGCGTCGTTGAACCGCTTTTCAATACCTCAGTAAAAACTTCCAACTGCCTCAATGTGATGTGCATATTGCCCCGCAAAATATGGTGTCGGTCAAAGTTAGCTTGTTTTAATTTTATACGGCAATAGACAACTTAACAAAAATCCACTTTCTTACCAATTTTTTCGATTATATATAAAAATATTATCAATTTTAATGATAACATAGTCTGCTATATGCTTATGTTTAAAACATATAAGCAAAATGAGAAACATCTATGTCTGACATTCGTACCGAAAAATCCAGCAAACAATCATCTATTCCCGGTATGAAATTAATACTTGGGTTAATATTAGCGGCAACACTTACTGCAATTTCAATATATGCCGGAAATATCCCGTGGTTTATTAATATGGGACTGGGCACATTAACACTGGCGATTCTTGCAGGGATCATTGCCGGTAATACTGTCTATCCTTTACTCAAACCTTATTGTGATGAGGGTATTCATTTCTCAAAACATTATCTTCTGCGGGCAGGTATTATTCTTTATGGTTTCCGTCTGACATTTCAACAAATTGCCGATGTTGGCATTACCGGCCTTCTGATTGACGCTGCTATGTTGTCTTCCACTTTCTTTATTGCCATTTGGCTAGGCAGATCACTCTTTGGATTAGACCAACAAACGGTAATACTGATCGGTGCCGGTAGCAGTATCTGCGGTGCAGCAGCTATTATGGCAACGCAGCCGGTAGTGAATGCCCCTGCCAGTAAAGTTGCTGTTGCGGTATCGACAGTTGTCATCTTTGGCACTATCGCTATTTTCATTTATCCGTGGTTTTATCAACTCAATGAGCATTATCAGTGGTTACCACTTACTCAGGAAACTTTCGGCATCTTTACTGGCTCCACCCTTCACGAAGTTGCTCAAGTTGTTGCTGTTGGACATGCTATTAGCGATCAAACGGAAAACGCAGCCGTTATCAGTAAAATGATCAGAGTTATGATGTTGGCGCCATTCCTGCTGTTATTATCCCATTACATTAGCCGTGCCTGCACTAAAAATGGAAGAAACCATCAGGAGAAAACACCAATGACGATACCCTGGTTTGCGGTGATTTTTATTGCAATAGCGGGTTTTAATTCTTTCAATTTACTGCCGGCTGCAACAGTTAATTTTCTGATTAATATCGATACTATTATGCTTACTATGGCAATGGGGGCATTGGGTTTAACCACTCATGTGAGTGCCATCCGTCAGGCCGGATTTAAACCGATTTTATTAGCTCTAATTTTATTTGTATGGCTGATGGCGGGGGGTTTTTTGATAAATCTTGGCATTCAACATTTGTTTGGCTGATCAGAATCCACACGGAGAAATTCCAGGTTCATTGAGTGATTGAACAATGCCATAATGACGCAAAATAAGAAGGAGAAAAATATGAAATTTGTTGGAGCACATGTCAGCGCTGCCGGCGGAGTTGATCAAGCGGTTATTCGGGCACACGAATTAAAAGCTACCGCCTTTGCCCTATTTACAAAAAATCAGCGCCAGTGGCATGCTCCACCTTTAGCCGCTGATGTTATCGATAAATTTAAAGAAAATTGTGAACGTTATGGATATGGCAGCCGACAAATTCTCCCTCACGACAGTTATCTGATTAATCTTGGTCACCCAGAAATTGAAGCACTGGAAAAATCCCGACTGGCTTTTATTGATGAGATGCAACGTTGCGAACAATTAGGGATCGATTTATTGAATTTCCATCCTGGCAGCCATCTCAATAAAATAGATGTGGATAAATGCCTGGCGCGTATTGCAGAATCTATTAATATTGCTCTCAATAAAACCCAGGGAGTCACTGCTGTTATCGAAAATACGGCAGGTCAAGGTACTAATCTGGGTTTCAAATTTGAACATCTGGCAGCAATTATTGATGGAGTTGAAGATAAAAGCCGAGTGGGTGTCTGTATTGATACCTGTCACGCCTTTGCTGCTGGTTACGATTTACGTACAGACGATGTTTGTAAACAAACTTTTCAACAGTTTGAAAAAATTGTTGGCTTTCAATATTTATGCGGAATGCATTTAAATGATGCCAAAAGTGAATTCGCCAGCCGTGTTGACCGACATCATAGCCTTGGAGAAGGAAATATTGGTAAGACACCTTTCAGTTATATTATGAAAGATGCTCGTTTTGATGGTATTCCACTCATCCTTGAAACAATAAACCCAGATATTTGGCCGCAAGAAATTGCCTGGCTGAAATTACAACAAAATTAATTATTCTTTAATTAAAGCATTATCTAACGGGTATCAGTTCCACTTTAGCCATCATGGCAGCTAATTCAGGACGATTACTGATACCCACATTAGGCTGGCTAACGGCAAGTGCAGATACAGCGGTCGCTAATCGCAACGTGTGTTCACTGGATTCCCGCATCAGCAAACCATAAACCAAGCCACCAACCATTGAATCACCAGCCCCAACAGTGCTAACGACTTTACAATGCGGTGGTTTCGCCAACCATGCTCCAGACGCATTAACCCATAATGCCCCCTGCTCACCCAAGGATATGACAACATGAGCAATTCCCTGATCCCTAAGTTGATGTGCCGCTATGATGATATCGGATAACTCAGGTAACAGACGCCCCGCCCATACTTCAAGCTCATGGCGATTCGGCTTCACTAACCAAGGGGAGGCTTTTAACCCTGCAACCAATGCTTCACGGCTGCTGTCAAAAATAATGCAAGGACAAAGCTGACGTAGACAAGCCATCCAGTCGGTAAACGATTCAGCAGAGATACCAGCCGGTAAGCTACCACTCACAACAACCATATCAAACTGTCCAAGCCATGAAAGCGAATCATTAACAAATCCCGACCATTCAGCTTCACCGACAT
Source organism: Photorhabdus sp. CRCIA-P01 (assembly GCF_003545805.1). Classification (GTDB taxonomy): domain Bacteria; phylum Pseudomonadota; class Gammaproteobacteria; order Enterobacterales; family Enterobacteriaceae; genus Photorhabdus; species Photorhabdus antumapuensis. The sequence continues at coordinate 85,239 of NZ_NMQR01000015.1, forward strand.
AAAAACCAGTGAAGTTAAAATCTGTCACTTCACCGTTTTCTTCTGTCAATTTGACATTAATCCGTGTTCTGCCCGGTACTAAATGAAAACGATTTACCATACCATTTTCATTGAAGAATTGTTGAAATCCTTCCTGATTTTCCTTACCCAAAAAACCACTCACCGTGACATCAATACCTAAGTCACGCAAAACTTTAGCAACATTATTGCCTTTCCCAGCAGCATGTAGTCCAGCGGTTTGCACTCTGTTGATCGCCCCCTTGACGATTTCCGAGCACAATCCTACCAAATCATAAGCAGGGTTTAAGGTGATAGTGGCAACTCTACGGCTCATTTTGCCCGATGTCTCCTAAGTAGATAATCATCATCATTACTATAAATTTTCAGTTCTATTTATATCACTAAAATTGAATCGTTTCAGTTAAATTCCATGCTTTATTGATCGTTGTCTTAAATTGATTTCCGGATAAGAATAGCATTGAATTTTTCTCAAAAAGAATTGTTAATTTATTGAAATTTAAATAAAAGGAATAAACCAAATGTCTGTCATTGTGGGTGTTGGCGTTGTTATTGTGAACGAACATGGTCAAGTATTACTCGGAAAACGTAGCAGTAAACATGCTCCATACTGGTCAATCTTTGGTGGTCATGTTGATGCCGGAGAAACTTTTGAGCAATGTGCAATCCGTGAAATTGCAGAAGAAACGGGTCTGACGATTCAATCACCAAAGGTCTATGGTATTTGTAATAACCTTCAGACTTACCAACAGGAAGGAAAACATACTATTTCAGTATGTTTACTAGCAAAATATCCAGGTGGTGAACCAAAATTGATGGAACCAGAAAAATGTGAACAGTTCATGTGGTGCGATCCCGATAATCTTCCTGAACCTCATTTTGAGGCCAGCCGGAATGCAATAAAAATGTGGCAAGAAAATAAATTTTATCTTACCGAATGAACTAACTTATGTTATTTCAATTTCAAATAATCCCTTATGGCATCTATTTACACTCTACAGACAAAAATGTATCTTTGAGCTAGTACAAAGAAACAATATACCAGCGGAGTTAATATGTCCATTGAGACAATTCAAAGTTTAAAACGCCCTCCCATACTGGGTGGTGCAATGATAATTGCCGGAACTGCTGTCGGTGCAGGAATGTTCTCTACTCCCATAGCGACTTCTGGTGTCTGGTTTACTGGCTCAATTATTCTGCTGGTTTACACATGGATGTGTATGTATTTTTCCGGCTTAATGATACTAGAAACCAACCTGAACTACCCATCAGGCGCAAGCTTCCATACCATGACTAAAGATTTACTCGGTAAAGGATGGAATGCAATCAATGGTATCTCTATTACATTCGTACTTTATATATTAACCTACGCCTATATTTCAGCAGGTGGCTCAATTATTGCCCTCAATTTTAAAAATATTATTCCGATATCACAGGCAAATGCTGGCTTTATTTTCGCCTTTATCGTTGCATTTATTGTCTGGTTATCAACTACAGCCGTCGATCGTCTGAGTACAATTTTAATCGGGGGTATGGTTATTACTTTTTTTATGTCGGTCGGCGGTATGTTTACCGAAGTTAAATATGCCATTTTGTTTAATCAAACGGATGCTATATCAAACGACACCGCAACAAATTATATGCCTTACGCTTTAGCCGCTCTACCTTATTTACTCGTTTCATTCGGATATCACGGCAACATCCCAAGTTTAGTAAAATATTACCATAAAGATAGCAAAGCCGTTATTCGCAGTCTGTTATTCGGCACGTTAATCGCATTAGCTATTTACATCTTGTGGCAATATGTCATTCAAGGAAATATTCCCCGCGAAACATTTAAACAGATTATTGCTGATGGCGGGAATATTGGTGATTTATTAAAACACATGGATAATACAATAAACAGTACAACCGTTCACCAGCTTCTCAATGCTTTCTTTTATATGGCATTAGCAAGTTCATTTCTTGGTGTCTCTTTAGGGCTATTTGATTACATAGCCGACTTCTTCGATTTTAAAGATAACAACACCGGCCGATTAAAATCTGCATTAGTGACATTTATTCCACCAACAGCACTCGCTTTGCTGTCCCCCAATGGTTTTCTATATGCTATTGGTTTCGCTGGATTCGCTGCAACCATCTGGGCTGTCATTATTCCAGCACTTATGGCTCGGGCAAGTCGCCAACGCTTCCCTGAGGCCAGTTACCGAGCACCAGGCGGGAAATTCCTCATTGGGTTCGTCATTCTGTTTGGTTTGATAAATGCTATAGCTCATATTTTGTCCTCTCTTGATTTATTACCTGTGTATCGTTGATATATAAGGCATTCTTACTACAACCCCAATGTAAAAAAACAGTGGGGTTTTTTAATCCTTACTTGCCTAATGTCTTGACTGCGAGTAATTTTGTCGCCGATTATTCTCTTGCGGTTTTATGGAAGGTTACATATGGCTAAAGCCAACGAAATTAAACGCGGTAGCGCCGTCAGTTATAATGGTAAGTTACTGCTGGTCAAAGATATTGATATTCAAGCGCCAAGCGCCCGGGGAGCTAGCACATTATATAAAATGCGCTTTACTGATATCCGCACCGGTCAGAAAGTGGAAGAACGTTTCAAAGGCGATGATATCCTTGATACGATCAGCCTAACTCGTCGTAGCGTTAACTTTTCCTACATTGATGGCGATGAATATGTTTTCATGGATGATGAAGATTTCACACCTTATCACTTTAAAAAGGAACAAATCGCAGAAGAACTGTTATTTATTCCTGAAGGTGGCCTGCTGGGTATGCAAGTTCTGACAATAGAGGGACAAGTCATTGCCCTTGAACTACCACAAACAGTCGATATGGTTATTGAAGAGACGGCCCCTGGAATTAAAGGCGCCTCAGCCAGTGCACGGACAAAACCTGCCAAAATGAGCACCGGACTCACCGTGCAAGTACCTGAATATATCAGTAGCGGGGAAAAAATCCGTATTCATATTGCAGAACGTCGCTATATGGGACGTTGCGATTAACAATATTAGCTAATTCTGAGTTGCCCGGTATAAAACAGGGCAACTCACTTTTTACTTATTCCATTCATTAAATCTGTCACTCATTCATTTTAGCTATAATAGATAAAATCCCGACGCTTCTTCAATTAAACATTGAAGAAATAATATGTAAAATTTCTCCTAACATCAATTATAGAAAATTGTAACAACACCAATTTTCTCTTTTCCTTTTATCCATTTAATCTCTGTTACACCCATTTGGTGTGGTAAATAAAAATAAATATCATTTTGCAAATCGAGCCTTCGTCGTTGGATAATCTTATGCCCTTTTCGCCAACAAGTGGTGTCAGCCCAGTTATCACGCCAATCAAAACGACACGGTGATTCAACGATCGCACCTGAAAAGCGAATAACCCCTGTACTTGATGTTGTTTCTGACTCACTATTGACAAGACTAGGAATCATCAGAAAAAAACAACCCATCATAACCCGGAACATAGACATAAAGCCCCCACCATAAAACAGCATCATTCGCTGCGATTTCCAAAAATGAAATCAATCTAGAAATCGGAAAAATTTATGAGCCTATGTATTGGTAACGGCTATTTTCGTTGTTTATTTATGATTTTTAGCGATTAAAACTGATTAAGATATTTATATCTTACAATATTAGAATTATCAGAAGTAATTCTCAATAAATTGAGAATTTACAACCTTAAACACCCCAACACCACTCAATAAAATCCATAGAATTAAACAAGAATAGTTACCAAAGTAAATAAAAAAACAACGAATTAAATTACAGGTTCATCAAGAACTGTGACATTATTACTCAATATTTGTTATATTAACCCACATAATTGTAAGTTTAGTTACCACTTATCTTATTTTTAACAAATAGGTCTCCCATGACACGCAATCACCCATTTGCCATATTTATACTGAACCTGTTAGGGATCACTTTATTTCTCTCCTGGTATTTACCAGAGCATCATGGTTTTTGGCTCAAGATCGACTCTGCAATCTTCTATTTCTTTAATGAGAAATTAACATCAGGTTCAACATTCACGGAATTTGTAGCATTTGTGAATATGAGGGCCTTCGATGTCATTTCACTTTTATGTATGGGATTACTGTATTACAACGCTTTTCGTAAGCAGAATTACGATGGCAAACGCAGATTATTCATGATTGGTTTGGTCATGATAATAAGCGCAGTTATACTTAACCAAATTGGTCATCTACTCCCTGTTATCCGTCCAAGCCCGACATTAACCTTTGATCATGTCAATCGTATTAGCGAAATGACCCATCTGGTAACAAAAGATGCATCAGGCGATAGCTTTCCAGGCGATCACGGATTAATGCTCCTGATTTTTAGCTGCTTTATCCTTCGATATATCTCAGGTAGAGCATTCTGCATTGCATTACTAATTATGGCAATATTTGCGTTACCTCGCATCATGGCAGGAGCGCACTGGTTTACTGATATTGCAGTTGGTTCTTTATCTCTAGTGCTAATCGGAACAAGTTGGCTATTATTAACACCATTAAGTGACATAATGATTAACTGGCTGGATAAGAATCTACCGCAAATTGGTCGTCCAATTTAAGATCTTTCCCATAAACTCTTTTTACTGAATAATATTGGAAAGGTATTCAACCTTCCCAATAGCTCATAAAACCCACATAGACAACATAAATTAGCAACACTCCTGATCCCTCCTACTTAGAAATCTAATTTTTTGTAAATTATGTCATTAAATACTCGCCTTTTCCTGATTGTTTCTGTACTCTCGGTCTGAATAACATTTATTGTAAATATCGTTATAAAACGTGGCATCAAACGCGTTTTTTCACCAAACGCGTTGTTTACTCATTGTTTTTTCTAACACCAGACTTCGAAGCGTTTGATATTTTTCAATAATAGCGACCAACTAAGGTAAGGATAGCAAGGGAAAACAAAAATAATGGTCAAGTCTCAACCGGCTCTGAGATACATTACGCGGCTGATACCCGCGCTGTTCGTAGCGATCACCTTATCCGCGTGCAGCTCACCAGATTCATCAAGGTTTCGTAACACACAAGCTGATACGCATGCAGTAAACGGTAAGAACGGCTTCTTACTTCAAGCGTCTCAGGATGAATTCGAAGCACTCGTTCGTAATCTGGATATAAAATCTAAAATTCTTAGCCAATACAATGGCTGGAAGGGGGTTGCCTATAGACTCGGTGGCGAGACTAAACGCGGTATAGATTGTTCTGCCTTTGTTCAACGTACTTTCCGTGACCAGTTTGGTATGGAACTGCCACGTTCAACATTTGAACAACAAAATATTGGCAAAAAAATCGACCGTTCAAGATTACGCCCTGGTGATTTAGTTTTATTCAAGACAGGTGCCCGCACCAGGCATATTGGCATCTATGTTGGCAATGACCAATTCGTTCACGCCTCTACTAGCAATGGTGTAATCGTTTCCAGGTTAAACAGTACATACTGGAGCAAACGTTATTATGGTGGTCGCCGGGTCATCAGCAATCGTATAGCGCCTAACGGCTAAAAATTTTTCCCTTGCCCACAAAAAAGCGCTCCCATCAAAGGAAGCGCTTTGCGCGTTTATACCCTTCATCTTTCAAGCTGCTGCTTTGTTGGCTGCTTTCACTCACCCCAGTCACATAGTTATCTATGCTCCTGGGGATTCGTTCACTTGCCGCCGCACTGCAACTCGAAATCTATTAGGTATATCAGAATGGATAAAGCGCGGTTATCTTTTCAGCAATGGCAGCGCCAAGTGTCTTCAAACGACACATAACCGCGCTTTCATCTTCACTATTAATAAATAAGCACGGCTGACCTTCCAACTCAATCACAGTGCTTCCAATTTGCATATCAGCAAGTGATTGCTGTAATTTTTGCATAACATTCCACGCAGCCCCGTCTTCATGGCTGAGTAATTTCAACCCCATCAGGCTGCTTTCCGCATTCACTTCATCAACCGGAAGCGGCTCAACTTTGATACCTGCAAAACCGGGTGACCACCTGTAACTTTGCGGCAGCCGATGTACTACCGAAAGCTGAATATTATTCACGAATCATTCCTACCTGAAAGAACATAGATACAAAAGTTAAAGTTAGCGGCTATCTTCAGGTGTTCTACTCGCCAAAACCGAATAACTAACCCCCAAAAAAGGTAAACGAAAAGTTAAATTTGTGTTTATAGTATTACATTAATTCCAAATTTCACCTTAGAAAAAGTGAGATCAATCTCTCATTTCTCATATATTTATACTTTTTTTAAAGAAAACTCAACTAATTTTTATTCAAAAACCCAACTTTATGTTTAATGATTGTTTACATATTTTATTTTTTCAACTCAACACTTTAACATAAAAATCAAATAAGAACTGTAAAAACAAATAGATAACAATGTGTTTTATAAGGTATAACTAATGACAACCTAATGATAACGCCATTTAATATTTTTTAATTTAACAAAAATACAACAATAACTTATAATTATCATCAATGCATCAATATAAATTTATTCACACAGAAAAACATTTCGGAATTTCCTTATAGTAGAAAGTTAGCCTCTCAGCTCAACAGGCATATAAAAATCAGCAAATACGCAACAGCAATAATAAAAAAATAATGAAGCAACAACAGTTTTACCTCGCCATAAATAGATCAGTATCACCATTTATAGCTATTAAGCATAACCAGTTGTTCAATTCGCCCGAATATTTAGGAAAAATATTCTCTTTAATAACATTATCGTTTTTAATGATAATATTAGTGATACAGAAAATGCTGCTGATACCAAAAAACCATTACAACTTCATTGCTTAATGGCAAACCCTAGAATAGCAAAAAACAGCACAACATTCTGATCTAATTGGTTATTTTTAATAAATAATATTAAACTTCTCCCCTGTCAATCAAGAATATATCAACGAAGGTAGATATATATTTTAGAATAAAAAAACTTCTCAATAATTTCACATAAAATTATAACCAGACAACATCATCAAAAATATTTTTCGCTTACCATAATTTTCTTTTTAAGGAAAAGGCTGCACGTGAAAACAGCCTTCTGTTTTTATTTACCGCCTCTTTTTTGCATATAGAATAAACAATACAGCCAAAATAACAGATAAAACCATAGAGCCAACCATTGGCCAGGCATTACGTGCAGGTAACATGGAAAGTAATATACCAACCAAGGCACTAATACCAAAACGAATTGTACCCGCCAATGAAGACACCGTTCCGGCCATATGTGGATAATCATCTAAAACCACCGCCATGACATTGGATGTAATCATTGCAATACCACATACATAAGCTGCAACACCGATGACCAGAGCAGTAAAGCCAAAATCGAGGGCGGTAGACAGTAGCAACCAAATCCCCATCATAAACTGCACACTCAAACCACAATACATCATCTTCAACGCACCAAAGCGCCGGACATAGCGACTATTTATTGTCGTCATCACAAACAGAAATACGATGTTAAGCGCAAAGTAATAACCAAAGTGCTGAGGCGAAACACCATTCAGCTCAATATAAACAAATGGCCCTGCACTAAGAAAAGAGAACATTCCCGCAAATGAAAAACCGCTGGCAAGCATGTAGCAAAATACACGACGCTGGCGAAATAACATAATAAACTGATTTACGGTTGTACGAAGATGAAATTTTTGTCTTTTCTCTTTTGGCAAAGTCTCTCTTATAAAGAAAGCGACAAGGAATACGGCAATAACAGAAGTCACCGCAATACTCCAGAAAATCGCATGCCATGTGAACCAAATCATTATCATGCCACCAAGAATTGGAGCAATTAATGGGGCAATAGTCATTACCAATATCACAAAAGACATGCTACGAGAGAATTCGTCTTTGGTGAACAGATCTCGCATTAGCGCATTAATGACAACACCCGCTGCGGCGGCGGAGAATCCATGCAAAAAGCGCATATAAATAAAATCATCGATATTCTGTACCATTGCACACGCAGCTGAAGCTAGGGCAAACACAGTAACCCCGCCTAGAATAACCGGCTTACGCCCCAAACTGTCAGCCATTGGACCATATACCATCTGACCGATAGCAAAACCAAGAATATAGCTGCTCAGCGTCATCTGAACCTGTCCGCTATCTACACCGAAATCCTCGGCAACAGTCGGCAAACTCGGCAAATACATATCAATGGCAAGGGGCATTAACATAGAAAGCAGCCCAAGGATTAAAATCAGTCCAAAATAGGATGATCGTTGTTGTTGCACGTATATTGCTCCAATAATTTAAAATAATTCACTAAAACCAAGATTAAGGAAGATTGACACTGGCAATTTCTTGCTCAGTTAATGATCGGTACTCTCCTGGCTCCAGTTCAGGATCTAAGATGATTTCACCGATTCGCTCACGATGAAGCGCGGTTACCCGATTACCTACCGCTGCAAACATGCGTTTTACCTGATGGTAACGCCCTTCACTAATCGTCAGGCGGGCTACTTGAGGTTCCAGAATTTCCAGTTGAGCGGGTTTTGTCACTGTTTTCTCACCATTAAGTTCAACACCTGCAAGAAATTTATCCGCCGTCTCCGCTGCAACTGGACATTCAAGTATGACTAGATATGTTTTTTTACAATGATGTTTTGGGGAAGTAATACGATGAGACCATTGACCATCATCAGTTAGCAAAACCAGACCGGTGGTATCCATATCCAACCTACCTGCCGTATGTAATTTATGCGCTGCTGGCTCATCAATAAAATAGAGCACCGTCGGATTTATCGGATCATCGGTGGAACAGACATACCCCTGTGGCTTATTTAACATAAAATAACGAGGCCCTGGTTGCTGTTGCAATAATGAGCCATCAAACATGACCTGTTGCTCTGGAGTTAATTTATAAGCTCCGGTTTTTACAATCTCATCATCAACAGTGATACGCCCCGCACGCAATTCGCGTCCTACGTCATTCCGACTGATACCAAGCTGTTGTGACAAAAATTTATCCAATCGCATGGATGAAGACACCTGTATTAATTAATTTAAAAATGAACGTGACCCACTACTATTTTGGCACTACAACACAGAGCCACCAAAAAAGAAGATATGAAATGAGCCCAAAAGCTTTCAAAGCTAATCATAACTATGTTTACTATAAACAACAATTATCTATTTATTATAACCAGTTATAGTTTCACTCAATCAGATAATTATCTTACCTTGACTTCCGCCCACGGAAAATTGATAAGAAAAATGTTACTCTTTTGCGAATATTTTTCGGTTACGGAACGATTATGACTTTTACTTTACGTCCCTATCAGCAAGAAGCCGTGGATGCCACCGTTAATCATTTCCGGCACCATCATGAGCCTGCGGTCATTGTGTTACCAACTGGCGCAGGTAAAAGCCTGGTCATTGCTGAACTGGCAAAATTAGCTCGTGGGAGAGTATTAGTATTGGCTCATGTAAAAGAATTAGTTGCACAGAATTACAGCAAATACTGCGCATACGGTTTACCAGCAGATATTTTTTCCGCGGGATTGCAGCAAAAACAAAGTGCAGGAAAAGTCGTGTTTGGTAGTGTGCAATCTGTCGCCCGTAATCTTGAACATTTTGATAATCAATTCTCTTTGCTGATAATTGATGAATGCCACCGTATCAGTGATGATGAAAATAGCCAGTATCAGCAAATTATTCATCACCTCCGACAAAATAATCCACAACTACGCCTTCTTGGCTTAACAGCGACACCTTACAGACTGGCTATCGGCTGGATATATCAATATCACTATCACGGCATGATCCGTGGTGATGAAAACTGTTTTTTCCGTGATTGCATCTATGAATTGCCCCTGCGTTATATGATTAAACACGGTTTCCTGGTCCCGCCAAAACGGCTAGATATGCCTGTTATGCAATATGATTTCAGCCAAGTTCGCTCCAGTCAGCAAGGCATCTTCAATGAAACTGATTTAAACCACGAAATTAAACGACAAAAACGCATCACACCTCATATTATCAGACAAGTCATTGAATATTCCGCTGACCGCAAAGGCGTTATGCTTTTTGCTGCAACTGTCGAACATGCCAAAGAGATTTTTCAATTACTCCCTTCCGGCCAAGCCGCATTAGTCAGTGCCGATACATCAACCGCTGATCGTGATCTGTTTATCGAAGCCTTTAAAACTCAGCAATTGCGCTATCTGGTTAACGTCGCCGTATTGACAACTGGATTTGATGCTCCCCATGTTGATCTGATAGTCATTCTGCGTCCTACTGAATCCGTCAGTCTATATCAGCAAATTATCGGTCGTGGTTTACGGTTATTTCCCGGCAAAAAAGATTGCCTGATTCTCGATTATGCAGGAAACCCTCACGATCTCTACACACCAGAAGTTGGCAGCAATAAACCGGACAAACAGAGCCAACCGATTCAAGTATTCTGCCCTATCTGCAACTTTGCCAATATATTTTGGGGAAAATGTACCTCCGACGGTGAAATTATTGAGCATTTTGGCCGCCGCTGTCAGGGTTGGGAAAACGATCAATACGGCAAACGCCATCAATGTGAGTTCCGTTTTCGTTTTAAACTCTGCCCTCATTGCAATGCAGAAAATGATATTGCAGCGCGGCGTTGCCACAGTTGCCAGGAGGTGCTGGTTGATCCCGACGATATGTTGAAAGCCGCATTGAAGCTTAAAGATGCACTGGTACTGCGTTGTGGTGGCATGCAACTCATCACTGAAACTGACAGTAAAGGCGAATGGCTGAAAATCATCTATTACGATGAAGATGGTGCTGATGTTTCGGAACGCTTTCGGCTTACAACCCCGGCCCAACGACTAGCCTTTGAGCACCAATTTCTTCGTCAGCATCAACGTGCCCCGGCTATACCTTTTAACTGGAAAACCGCCTTAGATATCGTTCACCAGCAACCTTTATTACGTCATCCAGATTTTGTTGTCGCCCGTAAAAAAGGTCGATTCTGGCAGATTCGTGAAAAAATCTTTGACTACCAAGGGCGTTTCCGACGAGCAGACGAATTATATTAATAGGTTTAGATTAACCTATTCCATTTGCTGTAACTGCCATTTTTCGCTAGAATGCCGCCCGCTTGACACTATGTTAGGCCAAATCTCGAACCTGCTGCTGGGTCGCCTGTAGCAGGATTTATTTTCTTCTTAAAGAGAAAAAATAATGTTTACTATTAATGCAGAAGTACGTAAAGAGCAGGGCAAAGGTGCGAGCCGCCGCCTGCGTAGAGCTAACAAGTTTCCAGCTATCGTATACGGTGGCAACCAAGAGCCAGTTTCTATTGAACTGGCTCACGATCAGGTTATCACTATGGAATGCAAAGCTGAATTTTATAGCGAAGCTCTGACCCTGGTTATCGACGGTAAAGAGACTAAAGTTAAAGTGCAGGCTGTACAGCGCCATCCGTTTAAACCAAAACTGGCGCACATTGACTTCCTGCGTGCTTAATTAGCCACAGCCGAGCTTTTCGGGACGCCGAGTAAATAACGCCGCAAATGCGGCGTTATTTATTTTTTGGCCTCAATAACCACCACTCTCAATGATCACCTCTACGGCGCTGTAACTGGTCACGTAAATTTGGTGGCGTGCCTTTAATGGTTAAAGTATCCGTTGCCGGATCCCAGAAAATTCTTTCACCAAATAACATCGCATCGAAATTAATTGTTAATCCACCACCACTGCCAGCAAATTTAGTTAGCTGACGCAACGTACTACGATCCGCCGGGAAACTCTCTTCCAGTTCATATCCCTGATCTTGAGAAAACTGCTGAAAATTCTGCTCGCCAAATGTGGGTAATGCTTGAGACAACGCCTTAATTTCAATTTCCTCTCCCGCCTGCAATTGATCATTACAATAGCCGTATACTTGCTGGCGATACGCTTGACGCTCATTCTTATTCAGCTCACCAGATTCACAATAATCATTAACTGCTTGGAGCAGTCCTTTATTCTGAACTTTAGCATTCATACCTTCACTAGCAGCGAGAAAATCCATAAAGAAATCTGAAACTTTACGCCCTACCCGGCCTTTCAAGAATGTTAAATAACGGCTTGATTCAGGATTAGCTTCCCACTCCGTCAAATCTATACGAGCAACAATATCAGCATGAGGAATATCCAGATAACGAGTGGTATTTAAATCCAGATTATCGTTAACAGACATACTATTACAGCTATTAAGCACAGCAATCAATAAATACTCTACCGCCAGATAGCGATACTGACAAAACAGGACCGTCCCTCCCTCGGCAAACGGATATTTCGCCAGTTCATCCCTCAAACGTGCGGTTGCCGCACGACTGAACCCAAGAAAATCTTCATCACCTTTACGCTGATGTCTGAGTGCTTCTGCCAATTCACTCTCTTCATTAAATAAGCCGTAAGCTTTACTTTTTGCGCTGTATACTCGGTGTAATTCAGCCATCATATCTTCCACCACGTGATCGGTGGCGAGTAAAGAATCACGCAACACAACATCTAATGTCTGTTCATCACGCTTGATTAATTGATGCAAGGCAATCTGGTCTATTTGCAGACTCATTCTTTCTACTCCTTTCGCGGCTGACTTCATGCGTTTTTAAACACGCATTCAAACACCGATAACAAACGACTGCAATAAAAAACCCCGAAAGAAAATAACGTTTCATCATCTGCCATCAACTATAATTTGCTGACAGGTATCAAAAAATTGCTAAAAATAGGCTATTACTGCAACATAATCTTAACCGTGAATTAATTTGCCACAAAAGAGCAGAAAATCACGCATCTATACGGTAAGATAATGTGCTTTGTTAGTTCAGGAAGTTTAAATCTATGCCACAGTCATCTCGTTACAGTGACGAACACGTTGAACGTTTATTAACAGAACTCGTCAGTGTTCTGGAAAAAAACCGTACGCCGACAGACCTTTCTTTAATGGTACTGGGCAATATGGTAACAAACTTAATCAATACGAGTATATCTCCTGCACAGCGCAGACATATTGCTGACTCGTTTGCACACGCGCTTAAATCTTCGGTAAACGAAGATAAAGCCCATTAATTTTTTAACTAAGACTACAACGTAAACAAAATATGGTGACTAGCCGTCAGCGTTATCGTGAAAAAGTTTCCCAAATGATTAGCTGGGGGCATTGGTTTGCCCTATTTAACATTCTGTTCAGTCTTGGATTAGGTAGTCGTTACCTGTTTGTTTCTGACTGGCCGAGCTCACTGTTCGGCCGAGTCTATGCTCTGGCTAGTTGGCTTGGGCATTTTAGTTTTATTATTTTTGCCGCTTATTTGCTGGTCCTGTTTCCACTGACATTTATTGTCATGTCACAACGCCTGCTAAGGTTTCTTTCAGCCATTTTGGCCACCGCCGGGCTGACACTGTTAATATTCGATATTTCCATATACAACCGTCTCCATCTTCACCTTACACCTTTGGTATGGGATTTAGTTATCAATCCTGATCAAGGGGAGCTAACGCGAGAATGGCAGCTAATGTTCATCTGTATTCCAGTCATTTTTCTGATGCAGATGTTATTTGGTACCTGGAGTTGGCAGAAACTACGCAGCCTGAATCGGCAACGGTTTGGTAAGCCACTGGCTGCCGTCCTTATTTCGGCTTTTTTAGCTTCCCATTTGATGTATATCTGGGCTGATGCTAATTTTTATCGACCGATTACCATGCAACGTTCTAACCTGCCGCTCTCCTATCCAATGACAGCGCGTAAATTTCTTGAAAAACATGGTCTGCTGGATCAACAGGAATATCAGCACCGCCTTATGCAACAGGGTGATCCTGCTGCGCCGACCGTAGAATATCCACTTAATGATCTGACTTATCAGGATAAAGGCAGCGGACACAACCTGTTAATACTGGTAGTTGATAAACTGGATAATAGAGATATTACCGAGAATATGCCTGCGCTCTCTCATTTCAGAGAAACCAGCATTCAGTTCAATCAGCATTTCAGTACTGGCATTCAAAATGATACCGCCCTATTCGGGCTGTTTTATGGCATTTCTTCTGATTATCTGGATGGAATACTGGCTGGACGTAAATCGTCAGCTCTGATTAATGCCCTGACTCATCAGGGATATCAATTTGGCCTATTCTCTTCCGTGGGATTTGATACTCCGCTTTATCGTCATGCATTACTTTCCGACTATTCACTGCCCACTGAGATCAACCAAAGCAACCAACTCACGGTAGAACAATGGCAGCAATGGCTAAATTTACCCAATACTAACGCTCCGTGGTTCTCTTTCTTGAGGCTAAGTGGCTTGGATAAAATAGATTCTGTAGGAAATGCTGCTGCTCTTGATAGTCAGATTAATACTGTACTAGAGATACTAAAAAGCAAAAATGCACTGAACAATACTGTCATTATAATTACCGCTGAACATAGTGAAATCGCCGCAACACATCCACCTAGATGGATAAACAATGGCAGATTTAATCGTGCGCAAATGCATGTTCCACTGCTGATTCATTGGCCAGGAACACCATCACAGACAATTAGTAAACTGACAAGTCATCAGGACGTCATGACAACATTAATGCAACGTTTGTTGCACGTCAGCAATACTCCTGCTGATTATTCTCAAGGCCAGGATCTATTCGCAGCACAACGTGATAATCCGTGGGTGATTACCGGTGATGATGGTTCCCTGATCATTACAACCAGCGAAAATACCTTGTTCTTGGATAAAAATGGTGACTATCACTTATATGACCTAGAAGGCAACGAAATCAAAGATGCTAAGCCCAATTTGGCGCAACTGTTACAGATACTAACCGAGGTTAAACATTTTACAGCCAACTAAATGCTTAAAAATCAATCAGTCACAAAATTCAGTGCTTGCTTTTAGGAAAAAAATCAGTACTATAATACGAATTATCGGCATGTAGCGCAGCTTGGTAGCGCACCGTCATGGGGTGTCGGGGGTCGTAGGTTCAAATCCTATCATGCCGACCAAATTTCCCCAGAAAAACCAACCTCTTAGGGTTGGTTTTTTTATGGCTGGGATTTGCTTGGGGAAAAACTAGGGCAAAACTGGGGAAAAACCCCAACTTCAAATCTGGTATTTATAGCTACTGATAAGCCAGCTTTTCTTACCTAAAAACATAAAATTATCTAATTATTCCCCATTGCTTCGGCACTCCTGGCCGCTCGACATCAGGGCTTACAGATATCTACTCTCAATCTCATCCAGTATTTCGTGATATGTACTGCTATCAGTGCCTATCAGATAGCCCTTCCTTGATTTTGTTACAAAAATCACATTTATAGTCGAAAAAACGACTAATTAATCCTTGCTATATAGTCGAAAAACGACTATTATAATTTCATCAAAATAAACAACACAGAGGCTAACAAAATGAAATTATTCCACGGCTCAGCCAGTGAAGTAGCTTCTGTAGTAAAAATAGGTGATTTATTTCTTAAACATGGTGCGACTAATGTATTTGATGGTCTGTTCACGCACCTTGATTTTGATACTGTAGAAATAGATGATGAACATGGAACTTCATATCTTATCGTTAATCCAAAAATTATTGCGGAGTAAAAGCAATGCTACTCACTGAATATATAGATAGAAATTTCCACGGCAATAAAGCCGAATTTGCGCGCCACATGGGAGTAGATCCTCAGCACGTTAACAAATGGATAAATGGCGGCTGGATTGTAGTTAACGATATTCTTTATAGTCCGAAGAGAGAGATAAAGATCGGTATTCAATTAAACAGTCAGGAGGTATTGAATATCGCCGAAGCAATCATGGATTCAGCAAGAAAGGAATATCGTGCTAAGGATTTTGAAAACCCCTTATCCGAATAATTCCACGTAAAGCGGTCTTATATTATGACTAATAAAGAATTACAGGCATTACGAAAGCTATTGATGCTAGATGTTAAAGAAGCAGCTGAATGTATAGGTGGGGTATCCTCGCGCACTTGGCAATATTGGGAAGCAGGGCGTTATCCCATTCCGCAAGATGTGGAAAGTGCAATCAAAGATTTTGTTAATCTGAGAAATAGCCTTCTTAAACGAAGAATTTCAGAATGGAGATTTGCGAGTTCTGAAATATTACATAGCACTTGATGAATTTGAACAAGCAACAGGCAAACGTAATATTGTTATGTGGCGCATTACTAATTCTGTTGCTGCTGAAATATTATCAGAAAAATATAGCTAATTTAAGCCGGTTACCCGGCTTTATCATTTATTTAGGTACAGGCGGCCACTCAATATCAGGCGCTTGTAAAATATCTACACGAGCGAGTAATACTCTGTATTTCTTCCACTCCAATAAAGCGGCTTCTTCTACTGTGGTAGCAATTTCAAGGTCAACCGAGTCTTGCAGCAATGAGCAGGGCGGGATTCCACTTTGTATTTAATTTAATCAAAGAGAAGCTGGCTACGAAATTCTCCTGACCAAGTCGCTCTTCGACGTTTCGCTGCTTGACTATCTTTTATACTCGTATTTTGTTTAATCACATTTAATGCTATTCGATTAAAAAGAGCCATTTGTGCTGCACCATCAGGATCTTTAAGCGAGATAGCATCTTCCCGAAAGATGACGTCTAAAACCCAGTGTAGCTCATTTTCCACTGACCAATGCTTTCTTATTGCCGTGGCAGCCCGCTCCACATCTAAAGGCAACGAACT
>NZ_NMQR01000150.1 GCF_003545805.1 Photorhabdus sp. CRCIA-P01
GCGTAAGGATTGACCACTTTCAGCGGCCTTAACAGGCGCTGGGCGTTCTGGTGTAACTGCGTCAGATAGCCTTTCTCCGAGTCAGCCAGCAACCCTTCTAGCGTCTGACGGTGCCGCTGCATGGCGTGGATGGCCTGCGTCTGCTCGCGCGATTCGTTGACCGTCAGCACCAGACAGCGGTTCAGCAGCTCTTCATCCACATCAATGGCCGTGGTCGTTAACATCAGCATGACCGGCCCCTGTACCTTGTATTCCCGCGTCACCAGTTCGCCGCTCTGTTCATTCTTGCCGGTACTGGCGATTTTCAGCTCGCCGTCGGACTGCAACAGTTTCAGGGCATACGCCGCCTGCCGCACGCCTTCTTCTTCGGCGATAGCCAGTATCTTGTGTTGCAGGCTGGTTTCCCCCAGATAGTACAGACTCTGCCCGGTCATCGCCGAGTACTGGATACGCTCCTCCTCCGGCATCAGGTTCAGCACGGCATCCATCAATGACGATTTCCCCGCCGCGCTGCTGCTCTGGATTAACACGGCCAGCGGTTTATCCAGTTTGCGCGAGACCGCCGCCAGATACCCGGTCAGCAGATTGGTGGATTCGCCGACCACCCCGCAGGCGGCCATATCGGCAATAATCTGTTCAGCCAGATTCGGTGATTGCAGCAACGCCAGCGCGGCGGCTTCGTCTTCCGCGCTGACCGTCACCGCCGTTGTCCCTGAGGCTTCGGCCTCCGCGCGCTGCTCAGCGTCCTGTTGCTGTTCCAGCATCAGCAGCACCCGCCCGGCTTCGCGTTTGATGACCGACAACTCGCATTCCAGTTCAGACGCTGCCGTGCTGATGTAGTTCTGCCGCGAACGGGCGTGATACATGTCCAGCGTATCCACATGGAACAGGCCGGACGTTTCATCACGCACCTGCACATTGACTTTCATCACATCCGGCACCGGGGATTTTTTCATCCCCCGCACCCGCCAGAGGCGGGGCCCACTTTTCATCACCAGTTCACCGGCGGCCGTGCGCTCACAAGGCACGGGTGCAACCTGTGGTTCTGGCAAGGCAGCTAAAGAAGAAGGTTTCGTTTCCCCTGTCGTTTGGGGTTCTTTCGTCATATTCGGTGCCGCGGGCCGTTCATGGCTGAACACCGTGCCCGGGGCCGTTCCCTGTCCCAGCCAGACCGCCTGTTGCAACGCCAGCCCCAGCGCCTGTTCGGCGTGGCCGCTTTTCAACGCATAGTCGTTGGTATCCAACCCCGGCGGGAATTGCACCCGCCACGCTTCAATGCCGGCTTCCAGTAAATCAGCGGCAACACGGGTTGCGCCACGGTCTCCGGCCTCGTCCCGGTCAAAGGCAATCAGCACCCGTTTCACGCCGTGATACTGCAAGGCGTCGAGGTGATCGCGGTTAAACCCATTCACGCCGTAGGCGGCGATCACGTTGCGGAACCCGGCGCACCAGAAGGTCATCGCATCGATCAGCGCTTCGCACAGGATAATTTCCGAAGCCGCTTTCATCGCTTCCTCGTTCCAGACCCCGGCCAGTGGCGAGGGCAGGTACAGATGCTTCGGGCTGTCTTTCAGCACCTTGTAATCCGGCTGGGTTCGGCGGCCATACAGTTGCAACACCCGTCCGCGGCTGGCCACACTGGCCGATTCGGCCCAGCCGATAACGGGCACAACAACGCAGCCCCGGAAGTGGTCCTGCCGGGTGGTGGTACGCAACACGCCCAGCCCAGCCAGTTTGTCGCGCAACTGCTGCCCCTCATT
>NZ_NMQR01000151.1 GCF_003545805.1 Photorhabdus sp. CRCIA-P01
TTTTATGCTCTATATGAACGCATCCCGTTTGCAAGACAAAAATTACTCTGACATCGACGGTAGGTTGCAGCTCTATATCCGTACATGAACTCCCGCTTATGTGCAAGATAAGTTCGTTGAATGACGATCATAACTGCGTTCGTACATTCGGCTTCTGTGTTTGCAGGTTATTTTCTGCTGAGCCATGATGGATATATGCACACCTGCTCCTTATCGGCCTTCAGACCTTTATTCATTCTTGGTCGTCGGATATATCAGGTTTTGCAGGTGTCGGTTTGACCGATCTCCCATCTCACTTTTCCTGCGCAATTAGCAAGATCAATACAGCTAAAATAAATTTCATTCCTCTGTGATTACGATGTCACTCTGAACTTTTCTTCACCCGTTAACATCACCCATGATATTCTGGCGATCTTATTTGCCAGCGCGATAGCCACAATATTTACCGGACGACGCTGCATCAGTTTTTTTATCCAATCGCCATAGTTATCATGCCTTCGGTTTATATGGTAAATCACGGCTCTGGCACCCTGAACCAACAACTTTCGTATATAACCATCACCCCGTTTCGTTATTCCAGCGAGTCTGGTTTTTCCACCACTGGAATATTGTCTGGGGGTTAACCCCAGCCAGGCAGCAAAGTGTCGGCCATTTTTAAACAGACGAGGATCGCCAACGCGACTGACAATGGCTGTGGCGATCACTGGCCCAACACCGGGAATGGTGGCTAACCGTTGACAGACATCGTTCTCTTTGAAATATCTGTCAATCATTTCGTTAAGCTCACCGATCCACACCTGTAAACAGGATAATTGTTCAAGATACATCCTGCCCAGCTTTCTCAGGATAGGAGTTATCACTGACTCACCATCCTCTATAATCTCAAGGAGACCTTTTTTTAGCGAAGACAGCCCGATCGGAAATATGATGCCTTCTTCTGAAAACAGACTACGGATCTGATTTGATTTAGCCGTTCTTTCCTGAATAGCCCCTTCCCGTATTCGGTGCAATGATTGTAATGATTGCTGCTCTGCACTTTTTATGGGGACACAGTGAATATCCCGTCTTGTGACTGCCATACCGATCGCAGCAGCATCATTAGCATCATTTTTTCCGCCGACAACAAAAGGTTTAACGTATTGGGTTGGCAACAAATGAACCGTGTGCCCCAACTTTGTCAATTCCCGTGCCCAATAATGTGCACTATGGCAGGCTTCGATCCCAATCAGTGCTGGCTCTAGAGTCGCAAAAAACTTCAACACACTATTTCGACGTAACTTCCGTTTAATAATGGCTACGCCACGGTGGTTGGTCCCATAAACTTGAAAAATATTTTTAGCAATATCAAGACCGATGATGAGATTAAGCATAATATCCTCCCAAAACTGGCTAGATTTTATTGATGAATTCCCATCTTACGCCGTGAGGAGCGGGAGTTCATAACATCAGCCTTATTACAGCCAGAGCTGCGGGCCTCGATGTAATCCGCTGACTGACTCCTCACTCTCCTAACGAGCTTTACGCTCAGAGCATAAATCAGGTTTAGCAAGTCACGGTCTTACCTGTCTTTGTCATCATTATCATTGCCTTAGCAATCTTTCTACATTCATCCTTGTAGTTAAAAGTGAAAGTTGATCAGTGAAACACCTCAGTAAGGTCTGACACTGACGTAATCTTTTTGATATTCCTGCTGATGGGCGACCAATGCCCAAACGGTACGAGCCAGCTTATTGGCCAT
>NZ_NMQR01000152.1 GCF_003545805.1 Photorhabdus sp. CRCIA-P01
GCTTTGTTGTAACCCGCCCCATCCACAATAAGATGAATTTTTTGATGATAGTCAGGATAAGACTTTCTTATTTCATTGAAAAAACAGCAAATATTGTAGTCATTGATGGTTTGATATTCCTGGAACACGGTACGACCAATGGCATTCAGGTTGAGCGCGCCCAATAGATTCAGGCGAGTCCGGCTTCCTGTTGTTTTGACTGTTTTTTTCTCGCCCTTTCGCATCCAGCCATAACCGAGTTTGGTACCTTGAGTCGGGTGAACCGCGTCAAGAAAAAGGAGGGGTTCGTCTTTCGCTGTGACTTTAAGATTTTCATAATATTCAATAAATTGTCGCTGTTTTTCTGCGTCGAATTTATGAGGGACGCCACACGGTTTTTTATAAGAAAAACCCTGACGGTGTAGCCATTTATTCATGCCGGGAATGCTAAAGGTAATATTCCAGAGCTGAGCAACATAGGTCACGATTTCATGGGTGTGATGGAAAAGATGTTGAGATAAGTGATTGATTAAAAAATCAGTTTGCTGTCGAGAAAGCAAACTATCAGCCCCCCCATTATCAGATTTAAGTTTACCGTGATTAAGGTAATCACTGATGTGGCGGTCAACAGTGGTCTGATGGAGTCGCAATGCTTGGGCTATCATCACAGAACTCCACCCTTCAGAAGCCAGAAGGATAGCTTTTATTCTGTCTCGTACCTGACCATCACGAGTGGTATCGTGAAGACGTTCAAGTTTGATTTTTTGTTCTGATGTAATAAATATTTTCATAGCGAGGATAATGATCTCCATTTCGGATAAAATCAAGCATCTTCAATGATTACGGGTATAAAGCAGAAGTAAAAACTAAAACAGTCTATGACCCGAAAGTATTTACAGATCAGAAAATATTAGACTTAGGCCAACAAGCTGCGGCTAAAGGATATAAAGATGCGATGTCAAGTTCTAAAGGAATTGCGGATGCAACTGTAAATGGAGTTACCTTTAGAATTTATGTAGACAAAATAACTGGGGAAGTTCGCAATTTTCATCCTAAATGAGGTAGATAATGAATATTAAATTATTTGAACAAATCGACTATGATTCTAATGAAATGATTACAACGTATTTTGATATTATGTATAGTGATAATCGACTTTTAGAGGCTATAGGTTATCTTATTAAAAAAATAGGATTTAGTACTGATGGAGCATATTGCCATTTTCCAGATATGAACAGTTATGATGAAGAAGATCATTTTGAAGGTGTTCAGTTTGTTGTTGGTTATCCGCCAACTGATGAAGATACGATAACAGTCAGTGAAAAAATCTGTTATCACTATGTTAGATTGGTCTGTGAAAAGTATCTCGAGTTTCATCCAGAAGATACGGATAAGGTTAATGAGTTGCTGACAAAAATTCCGAAATAAAGTCAATCCCCTCGATCATATGATCGGGGGAAATTATTTTTATTAACTTTTAGAGCTGACACGCAAGTTCAATAATTAGCTGATCATCTTTTCGGTTAAATCCATGCTTGGCGGCTGAATTAGCCGCCAAGCATGGAAAGCAGGCTATTTGAACCGGCATATAAGAATGAAACAGAACGGCAAATTCATAAACTTCAGGAAGCGCTGACGGGTAATGAAGCTAAGGCCCAGACGGCTAAATTTATCGGGGCGTTATCAGGTGCCCTGATTAGTCATACCCCGGAAGGCGCTTACAGTGCGGCAAACAGCGCGGAGCTTGTCTATCGTAA
>NZ_NMQR01000153.1 GCF_003545805.1 Photorhabdus sp. CRCIA-P01
ACGGTGCAGCCGGGCAGTGACAGCCACTATCTGGTCGAGACCGACCCGAAATTTACCCGGTATAAACAGTGGTTAGGCTCGGACTATATGCGGCAACAATTAACGCATGACCCGGCGCTGGTCCACAAACGCCTGGGCGATGGGTTTTACGAACAGCGGCTAGTGCGCGACCAAATCACCCAATTGACCGGCCGACGCTATCTGCCGGGCTACAATAACGACGAAGCACAGTTTAAAGCGCTGATGGATGCCGGAATTGCCTTTGGCCAACAGCAACAGTTAACGCCGGGCGTCGCCTTAAGCCCGGCGCAGATGGCATTGCTGACTTCGGATATTATCTGGCTGACGAACCAAACCGTGACCTTGCCGGATGGGACTACCGAAGTGGTGACCGTGCCGCAGGTGTATGCGCGTGTCCGTCAGGGCGACCTGAGCAGTGATGGCGCCCTACTCGCCGGTAATTCCGTGGCCCTTAACAGTCAGGGCGATATTACCAACAGCGGCACGATTAGCGGGCGTGACGTCACCCAACTGACCGCCAACAACCTGACCAACAGCGGCTTTATTCGCGGCGGCAAAGTGGATTTGACGGCCCAGCAGACGCTCACTAACCGGGGCGGCCAGATTCAGGGGGATGACCGGGTGACCTTGAAAGGCCACGATATCACCAGCGCGTCTACGTTACGCGGGGATGAGGCTAACCGCTGGCTGGACCGTCCGGCGGGGATTTATGTGCAGAACGATAAGGGTACCTTATCGCTGAGCGCCATCAACAATGTGCAATTAATCGCCAGCGAGGTGAAGAACGCCGGTAAAGACGGTCGCACCGAGATAACCGCAGGCCATAACCTGACGCTGGATACCCTAAGCACGCACCGTACAGAACAGGGCGACTGGGGGAAAGATAACACTCGCCATCTGACCCAACAACAGGATATCGGCAGCCGGATAACCGGCGCCGGTGATGTGACGCTGCAAGCCGGGCAGGATTTGACCGCCACCGCCGCTCACGTCAATGCCGGTCAACAATTGACGGCGCAGGCCGGGAATAACCTGACATTGACAACCGGTACCGCTTCATCCGATTTAGTGGAACACAGTAAACAAACCAGCAAAGGCTGGCTGTCCAAGTCGTCAGTGGAAACCCACGACGAAGTGCATGATCGGCAGGCGCTCAGTACCACATTTAGCGGTGATAAAATCAACCTACAGGCCGGTCATGACCTGACGGTCAGCGGCAGTAATGTGGCGGGCACGCAGGATGTCAGCCTGAGCGCCGGTCATCAACTTGCCGTCACCACCGCCGCCGAATCTCACGGTGAAACCCATTTGCGGCAGGAGAAAAAATCGGGCCTGATGGGGACCGGCGGGATTGGATTTACTCTGGGCAAAGCCAGTCAGAAAGTCACCACCGACAGTGACAGCCAGCTTAGCAAAGGCAGCACGGTTGGCAGCAGTCAGGGCAACGTGACGCTCAACGCGGGAGAACAACTCCGGGTTCACGGCAGTGAAGTGATTGCCGGTAAAGACCTGACGCTGACCGGTCAACAGGTCACGGTCACCAGTGCGGAAAACCGCAATAACACCACAACAAAAACCGAACAAAAACAAAGCGGCCTGACGGTAGCGCTGAGCGGCGCCGCAGGAGGTGCTATCAACAGCGCCGTGCAAACGGCCCATGAAGCGCAACAGACTGCCGACCCGCGCCTGAAAGCGTTGCAAAATACCAAAGC
>NZ_NMQR01000154.1 GCF_003545805.1 Photorhabdus sp. CRCIA-P01
CCGCTGGAGGTATCAGAAGTGCGAATGCTGACATAAGTAACGATAAAGCGGGTGAAAAACCCGCTCGCCGGAAGACCAAGGGTTCCTGTCCAACGTTAATCGGGGCAGGGTGAGTCGACCCCTAAGGCGAGGCTGAAAAGCGTAGTCGATGGGAAACAGGTTAATATTCCTGTACTGAAGGTGACTGCGAAGGGGGGACGGAGAAGGCTAGGCCATCCGGGCGACGGTCGTCCCGGTTTAAGCGTGTAGGTGGAAAGAGCAGGCAAATCCGCTCTTTCGTTAACACCGAGGCGTGATGACGARCCGCCACGGCGGTGAAGTGGTTGATGCCCGGCTTCCAGGAAAAGCCTCTAAGCCTCAGGTCACCTTGAATCGTACCCCAAACCGACACAGGTGGTCAGGTAGAGCATACCCAGGCGCTTGAGAGAACTCGGGTGAAGGAACTAGGCAAAATGGTGCCGTAACTTCGGGAGAAGGCACGCTGGCAGTAGGTGAAGGGCCCGCGCCCGGAGCCGAAGCCAGTCGCAGAGACCAGCTGGCTGCAACTGTTTATTAAAAACACAGCACTGTGCAAACACGTAAGTGGACGTATACGGTGTGACGCCTGCCCGGTGCTGGAAGGTTAATTGATGGGGTTAGCACGCRAGTGCGAAGCTCTTGATCGAAGCCCCAGTAAACGGCGGCCGTAACTATAACGGTCCTAAGGTAGCGAAATTCCTTGTCGGGTAAGTTCCGACCTGCACGAATGGCGTAATGATGGCCAGGCTGTCTCCACCCGAGACTCAGTGAAATTGAACTCGCTGTGAAGATGCAGTGTACCCGCGGCAAGACGGAAAGACCCCGTGAACCTTTACTATAGCTTGACACTGAACATGGCGCCTTGATGTGTAGG
Organism: Photorhabdus sp. CRCIA-P01; assembly: GCF_003545805.1. Classification (GTDB taxonomy): domain Bacteria; phylum Pseudomonadota; class Gammaproteobacteria; order Enterobacterales; family Enterobacteriaceae; genus Photorhabdus; species Photorhabdus antumapuensis. The sequence continues at coordinate 893 of NZ_NMQR01000154.1, forward strand.
ATAGGTGGGAGGCTGTGAAGTGYGGACGCCAGTCCGCACGGAGCCGTCCTTGAAATACCACCCTTGAATGYGCGATGTTCTCACCCAGGTGCGTGATCCGGACCGGGGACAGTGTCTGGTGGGTAGTTTGACTGGGGCGGTCTCCTCCCAAAGCGTAACGGAGGAGCACGAAGGTTGGCTAATCACGGTCGGACATCGTGAGGTTAGTGCAAAGGCATAAGCCGGCTTGACTGCGAGAGTGACAGCTCGAGCAGGTACGAAAGTAGGTCTTAGTGATCCGGTGGTTCTGTATGGAAGGGCCATCGCTCAACGGATAAAAGGTACTCCGGGGATAACAGGCTGATACCGCCCAAGAGTTCATATCGACGGCGGTGTTTGGCACCTCGATGTCGGCTCATCACATCCTGGGGCTGAAGTCGGTCCCAAGGGTATGGCTGTTCGCCATTTAAAGTGGTACGCGAGCTGGGTTTAGAACGTCGTGAGACAGTTCGGTCCCTATCTGCCGTGGGCGTTGGAAGATTGAAAGGGGCTGCTCCTAGTACGAGAGGACCGGAGTGGACGCACCGCTGGTGTACGGGTTGTCATGCCAATGGCATCGCCCGGTAGCTAAGTGCGGAAGAGATAACCGCTGAAAGCATCTAAGCGGGAAACTTGCCTTGAGATGAGTCTTCCCTTGACTTGAGGTCACGGAAGGAACGTTTAAGACGAAGACGTGGATAGGCTGGGTGTGTAAGTGCAGCGATGCATTGAGCTGACCGGTACTAATGAACCGAGCGGCTTAACCTTACAACACCGAAGGTGTTTTGGCGTCATAAGACAGCGGTCGGAAGACGG
>NZ_NMQR01000155.1 GCF_003545805.1 Photorhabdus sp. CRCIA-P01
CTATTGCAAATAGCACGGATGTCAGCAAATAGTTATACTGAACCCCATCATCTTGGGGTTTCTTGGAAAAACGAGCAATATTGTATGCTGGCGAAACTCATATCAAATAAAGTAAAAGACCACCTCCCTAAACAAAGAAAGTAGAAATACCGGAATAAAAACCGCTGGTGGCGTCTGGGTTATAACTGAGTACAAACAGAGAGGCGATAATGGCGCCATTTATTCCTGATCCACCAAAGGCTTTTTGCGCGTTATAACCAATCAGAATACTCAGAAAGCTGAACATGCCTTTACTGAAAACTTTCATATAGCCGATGATTTCAACCAAAACAGCATTAGGGTGCTCAACACCCTGAATGGCTATCTGTTCAAGTAAAGTGGCAAAGCCGAGAAGTAGACCAACGGCAATAAAACCGGGGATCAATGGAGTAAAAATAGTGGCGAATTTGGTCAGGAACTTATGTACGGCACTCACCTGTTTCTCTTTAAGCTGCTTTTTATTAGCAGAAGCAATATTGGTTAAATTAGTGTCGCTTGGTTTCAATTGTTCTGTATGGGTAGACGAATTTAGCAATTCATTCATTATTTCAGCCGCTGTTTGGGCTTTTCCCGGCCCAAGCACGATCTGAAATTGATCGTCGCTTTCAATAATACCTAACACGTTGGGGATCTGTTTTAACGCCACTTTATCCACCTGCGTATTGTCACGCAATGTTAGTCGCAGGCGGGTCATACAGTTGCCACATTGCGCTACGTTATCTGCATTGCCGATAGCTTTAAGGATCTGAACAATGATTGTCTGATTAATTTTAGCCATCTTGCTGACTCCTTCTCAGCAGGGAAGTTGTTACCGAACGGCTGAGATCGTCGGTTGAATAAAACCGTGATGTTTTTCCAGTAAAGCTTTTGCTTGCTGAGCACTGACTCCAGCCAGAATCATCACAATGGCGGTTTTACAATGCCCATCACATTCTGCTAGTGCCCGTTCAGCTTGTTCACGGCTGCACTCGGTGGCGGCCATAACGATATTTTTCTGCCTTTCAACCAGCTTGGCATTCGTCGCTTCTACGTCCACCATCAGGTTGCCATAAACTTTACCTGTACGGATCATGGCGCCGGTGGTCAGCATATTCAGAATTAGTTTTTGTGCTGTACCGGCTTTCATACGTGATGAACCTGTGACGATTTCTGGCCCAACTATCGGTGTCATGGCGATATCGGCTACCTGTGTCATTGGGCTTTCCGGGTTGCAGCTAATGCAGGCAACGGTGGCGCCAACGGATTTCGCATACGCCATTGCACCCAAGACATAAGGTGTACGGCCGCTGGCGGCAATGCCAACCAATACATCTTTTGAGTTAAAGTTTAGCGCTTGAAGATCATTTGCGCCCAGTTGTTGGTTATCTTCTGCATTCTCAACCGCATGTAGAATGGCCTGATGCCCTCCGGCAATTAATCCAACCACTTGTTCAGGTGTAGTGCCATAAGTTGGAGGGCATTCACTGGCATCCAGAATCCCTAATCGACCTGAAGTGCCAGCGCCGATATAAATTAAACGACCTCCCTGACGAAATGCTTCGGCAATTTTATCTACCGTTTCTGCAATTTTTGGCAAAGTTTGCTCTACCGCCAGTGCGACTTTTTTATCTTCATCGTTAATCAGTTTTAGCATTTCAAGGGTTGGCAAAGTATCAATGTTGGCACTGGCTG
>NZ_NMQR01000156.1 GCF_003545805.1 Photorhabdus sp. CRCIA-P01
GGCAATCACGGCGGCTTTGCCGTCCTGCGCGGTGTTATTCAGCGTGCCCGTCTGGAGGGCGAGCCGGTCGCCGTAAATGCGCCCGGTGCCGGTATTGTTCAGGGTGTTGGCCGTGAGATGGGTCAGACCGCCGTCAATCAATCCGGTATTGTTCAGCGTATCGTGGACCTGGATTTGCGTTTGCCCGGCGCTGATTTCACCGGCGGCGCTGTTGGTGAGATTTTGCGCACCAAGATGCAGCGCCTGACCGGCTTTTATCTGGCGGTCATTGAAGAGATTGCCGGTGGTTTTCAGGGTCAAATTGCCATTGGCCGCGGTGTTGCCGGTATGGTGAAAATCCTTGGTTAAAGCAACCGCCATATCGCCCTGCGATAACAGTTGGCCGTCACCGCTGAGGGCCTCGGCGTTAATATCCACCTGCTTCCCGGCAATTAAGGTGCCCTGTGGGTTGTTAATCTCCAGATGCGGTTGCTGAGTCTCGCTGTTGATAGTGAGCTGTTTGCCTGCGGAGGCCAGTCCCTGGGTATTATCCAGAGTCTGGCTGATGTTTGCTTGCAGGCGGTTAGCTGCTCGTAAAGCGCCCTGGCGGTTGTCCACCTGTTGGGCGTTGACCGTCAGGTTTTGTGCTTCCAGCCCGTTATCCGCCTGCGCCGTGTCGCGGTTAATCAGGTGAGCGGTGTTCAGGCTGAGTTGCGTGCCGCCACGGATAAGGCCGCCGGTGTTATCGGTTTGGGTTTCAACATGAAGTTGAGTGTCACCCACCGCCTGCACCTGTCCCTGACGATTGTCGAGCCGTTGGGTTTTCAGGTTGAGAGTCTCTGCCGACAGCAATTTACCGTCCCGGTTATCGGTTTGCGCCTGTCGGGTGTCGATAACCAACTGTCCGCCTTGCAGATGACCGTGGCGATTGTCCAGCGGGCCGCTGGTAATGGTGGTTTTGCCCTCACTAATGATTAAGCCGTTTTGGTTATCCAGTAACTGCCCGCCGGTGTCGATACGGAGGGTATTGGCGGATTGTAAGGTCCCCTCGCGGTTGGTGAGTTGTCGGCTGTGAATGTCCAGCCCCCCGTTGCCGGCTAAATTGCCCGCCCGGTTATTTAAGGTCTCTTTGGCGGTCAACGTCAATGCGCCATTTTCAGCGGCAATGATATTGCCGTGGCGATTATCGACGGTGGTCGCCTGAATGTTCAGGTGACCGTTACCGGCCAGGGTGCCGCGCTGGTTATCCAGCAGCCGAGTGGTAAGGGACAGCGTGTCCTTGCCCTGTTGTTGCATCACCCCGTTTTGATGGCTCAGGATGTCGGCATTGACGGTAATCTGCCCGGCCTGAGTTTCAGCCTGATTCAGTTGCAGTTCACCGGCGTGTATCGTCAGGGCGCCATTGGTGAGTAGTTTGCCCTTATCACCCAGCCAGCGCTGGCTGTTGAGTGACAGTTTGCCGTTGCCCGCCAGTTGCACTGTGCCCTGAGTGTTATCTGCCTGACGCGCAGTGAGATGCAGGTCCTCGCCCTGACTGGCAATGTTGCCCTGATGGTTGTCGAGCTGGTCTGTGGTGAGGATCAACCGTTTCCCTTGATTGAACACTGTCCCTTCACGGTTATTCAGGGTGCGGGTATAGAGCGTCAGTTCACCGCTCCCTGTCTGGTTAATTTTTCCTTTCAGGTTAGAGATATCCGGCGTCGTGAGGTGG
>NZ_NMQR01000157.1 GCF_003545805.1 Photorhabdus sp. CRCIA-P01
TCGCAGAAGAGTTCAACTAGTTTATCCATGCCTGTTCCTAATAAGATCGTTTTTTTCTTGGTCGAAAATTTTGATCTTGGAACAGGCACTGAGTTCCATTTTTTTATCCAGAGTTCAGGTTCAGGTTACTTTTAGTATTATCTGGTTGCTTGACAAAACAACGGACACAGAAATGCGACTTATTCAGTAGTGATTAGAGTCTAATCATACGATTACCCGATACAGGGAAGAATACTGGGCAAAACCAGAGAGGATGACGATAAAAAACTCAATATGAAAAAATGAAAATTACACTCCAATATAGAGCATAAAAATCTATGGTTCCCCTCGTTTTTGCAACACTCATTTTTGATGAATTTTTGGCTTGCTTAAATCTATCCGGCGTCACTGTAGGCAAGGAGCCTGCGCCTCGATGAGTTCCGCGCCTGATGAACCTTAAAACCTTGTCGGCTTGAAAGAGCCATTTTTTATGTTAGGTTTCTCATCAGGCCGGTAGGCCGTTCATGTCATCAATAATCAGTCTTCGCAAAACCAGTGGGGTAACATTTAAATAGGTTCACAATGACGCCAGCTTTAGGCGACAAATACCGTGTGTTGTGTCGTAATGGCCCACGCTATCCGGGCGAGTTTATTAGCCAATGCACAGGCCACGATATTAGAGTGCTTTCGTTCAAGCTGCTGCTTAACCCAGTCAGCCAGTTTTCCCTGCCGGTGCTCAATCTGTTGCATGAATGACCGGGCGCAGAGTACCAACAGTTGCCGGAGCGTCTTATTACCCCGTTTACTGATACCCAATAAGGTCGTCCTTCCCCCGGTGCTGTACTGGCGGGGAACCAAACCCGTCGAGGCCGCAAAATCCCGGCTGCGAGAATATTGTTTTCCATCACCCAGTTGTGAGGAAAGCACACTCGCCGTGATGGGACCAATACCGGGGATCGTCATCAGCCGTTGTCCGGTATCATCCTGAATGATTTCCTGTGACAGTGCGGTCTCAATCTCGGTGATTTGCCCAACCAGATAGTGATAATGCGCCTGTAACCGTAGTAATATTTGCACCAAATAAGGTGGAAGAGGATGTTCGGCCAAAACARTGGAGAGTCGTTTTATCACGGCAATCCCCTTGGGCATACTGATGCCAAACTCAAGCAGGAAAGCTTGCATCTGATTGGTGGTTTTGACTTTATCCCGGACCAGTGATTCCCGGACACGATGCAACGCTCGCATGGCTTGTTGGGCTTCCGTTCTGGGCTGAACAAAACGCATTGAAGGTCGTGAGGCGGCTTCACAGATGGCTTCCGCGTCAATAAAATCATTCTTGTTACTTTTGACAAAAGGACGGACAAACTGCGGTGAAATCAGCTTAGCCTCATGCCCCAAATCAGCGATCCGCCTTGCCATGAAATGCGCGCCAGCACAGGCTTCCATCACAACCGTTGCCGGAGAGCAATCGGCTAAGAATTCCATCAATTTAGTTCGGGTGAATTTTTTACGTAGCAGAGCTTTTCCCGATTGCTCCTGACAATGGACATGAAAAGAATGCTTGCCGAGATCGATGCCAATCAGTGCGATAGTGTTCATGATGGTAGCCTCTTATCAAAGATAATCACTCTGCTAATATACTGCCGTTAGAGTGAGGGGAACCATCTCATTACCTTGGGG
>NZ_NMQR01000158.1 GCF_003545805.1 Photorhabdus sp. CRCIA-P01
GAGTAGCTGTAACGTGAGTTTATGGCCAATCTCAAAAAAACAGTCTCAGTTCGGATTGAAGTCTGCAACTCGACTTCATGAAGTTGGAATCGCTAGTAATCGCGAATCAGCATGTCGCTGGCGGCGCGCCTAATACATGCAAGTCGAACGGAAACCTTAGGGTTTTAGTGGCGAACGGGTGAGTAACACGTAAGCAACCTGCCTTTAAGACGTGGATAACAATTGGAAACAGTTGCTAAGACAGGATAGGAAATTAAGAGGCATCTTTTAATTTTTAAAAGACCTTTTTCGAAAGGTATACTTAAAGAGGGGCTTGCGCCACATTAGTTAGTTGGTAAGGTAAAAGCTTACCAAGACGATGATGTGTAGCTGGACTGAGAGGTCGAACAGCCACATTGGGACTGAGACACGGCCCAAACTCCTACGGGAGGCAGCAGTAAGGAATTTTTGGCAATGGAGGAAACTCTGACCGAGCGACGCCGCGTGAACAATGAAGTACTTCGGTATGTAAAGTTCTTTTATTGAAAAAGAAAAAATAGTGGAAAAACTATCTTGACATTATTCAATGAATAAGCCCCGGCTAATTATGTGCCAGCAGCCGCGGTAATACATAAGGGGCGAGCGTTATCCGGAATTATTGGGCGTAAAGGGTGCGTAGGCGGTTTGATAAGTCTATAGTTTAAATGCAGTGCTTAACGCTGTAGCGCTATAGAAACTGTCTGACTAGAGTTAGATAGAGGCAAGCGGAATTCCATGTGTAGCGGTAAAATGCGTAAATATATGGAGGAACACCAGAGGCGTAGGCGGCTTGCTGGGTCTTAACTGACGCTGAGGCACGAAAGCGTGGGGAGCAAACAGGATTAGATACCCTGGTAGTCCACGCCGTAAACGATGAGTACTAAGTGTCGGGTTTCGACTCGGTACTGAAGTTAACACATTAAGTACTCCGCCTGAGTAGTACGTACGCAAGTATGAAACTTAAAGGAATTGACGGGACCCCGCACAAGCGGTGGATCATGTTGTTTAATTCGAAGATACACGAAAAACCTTACCAGGTCTTGACATAATTTTGCGACATTATAGAAATATAATGAAGGTTATCAGAATTACAGGTGGTGCATGGTTGTCGTCAGCTCGTGTCGTGAGATGTTAGGTTAAGTCCTAAAACGAGCGCAACCCTTGTCGTTAGTTGCGACCACGTAATGGTGAGTACTTTAGCGAGACTGCCAATGAAAAATTGGAGGAAGGTGAGGATTACGTCAAATCATCATGCCCCTTATGATCTGGGCTACAAACGTGATACAATGGCTGTTACAAAGAGTAGCTGTAACGTGAGTTTATGGCCAATCTCAAAAAAACAGTCTCAGTTCGGATTGAAGTCTGCAACTCGACTTCATGAAGTTGGAATCGCTAGTAATCGCGAATCAGCATGTCGCGGTGAATACGTTCTCGGGGTTTGTACACACCGCCCGTCAAACCACGAAAGTTGATAATACCCGAAAGCGGTCGCCTAACTTCGTTAGAAGAGGGAGCCGTCTAAGGTAGGATCGATGATTGGGGTTAAGTCGTAACAAGGTATCCCTACCGGAAGGTGGGGATGGATCACCTCCTTTCTAAGGAAATGTAGAATCATCATCTTCAGTTT
>NZ_NMQR01000159.1 GCF_003545805.1 Photorhabdus sp. CRCIA-P01
AGTGGAAGCCTGTAGCTTCCCGATGACTGGAGGATCCACTCATGAAATCTGATTGGTATGGAAGCCTGTGGTGGGGCGCATTATTGGGCACGGGAACTGAGAAAACAGGGACATGAAGTCCGTTTGCTTCAGGCCCGGTTTGTCCGGGCATTCCGGATGGGTAATAAAAACGATGTTCAGGATGCACGAGCTATTTGGAGGGCGGTTCAACAACCGGGTAAATCGGTAGCTATCAAAAATGAAGAACAACAAGCCATCCTGTCATTACACCGGATGCGCTACCAATGAGTGAAATTCCGGACCGCCCAAATCAATGCATTACAGGGTTTGTTACTGGAGTTTGGTGAAACCGTGCATAAAGGGAGAACCGCTTTGGATAAAGCAATGCCCGAAGTGCTTGAGCGGCTAAGGGAAAAACGGGCACCTTTCCTGCTCAGTCTTCTTGAAGAGCAGTACCATCGCTTGAGCGAAATTGATGCGCAAATTGCGCAGGTGGAAGACCCGCTGAATGCGTGGGCAAAACAGCATGCTGATTGCCAACGAATTATGAAAATCCCCGGTGTCGGTGTTCTGATTGCCACGGCAGCCCTTGCCACGATGGGTGACCCTCACGCGTTCCGGTCAGGCAGAGAGTTTTCCGCTTATCTGGGTCTGGTGCCGAAGCAGACGGGAACAGGAGACCGGGTCAAGTTACTGGGCATTAGCAAGCGGGGGGATGTCTACATGAGAACCCTGTTTATTCACGGTGCAAGAGTGGCCGCCTTACTGACGAAAACCCCGCCGCCATGGGTGACGGAGCTGAAAAAACGCCGCCCGGTCTGTGTGGCGATTGTAGGAATGGCCAATAAGCTGGCTCGCACCGTTTGGGCATTGGTAGCCCATCAGCGGGAATACCAAAAAGATTACGTCAGTGTCAGGCCTGATTAAGGCGTTTCACTGGTCAACTTTAACATTTAACTATAAGGATGAATGCAGAAAGATTGCTGAGGCAATGATAATGATGACAGAAACAGGTAAGACCGTGACTGGCTAAACCTGATTTATGCTCTGAGCGTCAAGCTCGTTAGGAGAGTGAGGAGCCAGTCAGCGGATTACATTGAGGCCCGCAGCTCAGCTGCAATAAGGCTGATGTTATGAACTCCCGCTCCTCACGGCGTAAGATGGGAATTCATCAATAAAATCTAGCCAGTTTTGGGAGGATATTATGCTTAATCTCATCATCGGTCTTGATATTGCTAAAAATATTTTTCAAGTTTATGGGACCAACCACCGTGGCGTAGCCATTATTAAACGGAAGTTACGTCGAAATAGTGTGTTGAAGTTTTTTGCGACTCTAGAGCCAGCACTGATTGGGATCGAAGCCTGCCATAGTGCACATTATTGGGCACGGGAATTGACAAAGTTGGGGCACACGGTTCATTTGTTGCCAACCCAATACGTTAAACCTTTTGTTGTCGGCGGAAAAAATGATGCTAATGATGCTGCTGCGATCGGTATGGCAGTCACAAGACGSGATATTCACTGTGTCCCCATAAAAAGTGCAGAGCAGCAATCATTACAATCATTGCACCGAATACGGGAAGGGGCTATTC